>DATMXF010000092.1:0-31907 GCA_035561835.1 Patescibacteria group bacterium | reverse complement strand
AGTTTGCACAGGCATTATTGGCCGGCCGCATCGATATGGTTGTATGGCTGACCGGCGTCGGCGCCCGCGCCTTGCTGACCGCTGTGGAAGGGACCGTTTCGCGCGCGGAGTTTCTGGCGGCCCTGAGCCGCATCCCAGCCGTTGTTCTCGGTCCAAAACCCCAAGCGGTCCTGCGGGAACTGGGCATCCCGATTACGCTGGCTGTCCCGGAACCCAACACCTGGCGCGAGATTCTGACGGCGATCGACAGTGCGGCCATCCCTTTGCTCGGCCGGCGGGTAGCGGTCCAGGAATACGGGCGCAGCAACCCGGAGTTGGTTGCGGGACTGCAAACGCGCGGCGCCGGCGTCCTGCGGGTCCCGGTCTACCAGTGGGCGTTACCTGAGGATTGTGGCCCTTTGCGGCAGGCGATCAAGGCCATTGTCAATCAGCAGGTCGATCTGGTCCTGTTTACGACCGCTGTGCAGGCAGATCATCTGCTGCACGTCGCGGCGGCGGACGGTCTGGAGGAGCCACTGCGAGCAGGATTACGCGATACGGTCGTTGCCTCAATCGGCCCCACCTGCAGCAAAGCACTCCGCGAGCATGGCCTGACGGTCGACTTGGAGCCGGAGCATCCTAAAATGGGCCACCTGGTTCAGACCGTCGCTCGACACGCCCACGTACTGCGACGGATCAAAAGAGCAAGAGCCGTGCAGCGTGCGGCGTGCAGCGTGCGGGAGGAGCCGGGCGCAGCAACGTTGTTGCAGGAGAGTCCGTTCCTGAAGGCCTGCCGCCTGGAGCCGGCCCCCTATACGCCGATCTGGATCATGCGGCAGGCCGGACGCTACCTTCAGGAGTACCGGGAGATTCGAGGGAAACTATCGTTTCTGGAGCTGTGCCACCGACCTGATCTGGCGGCGGAGGTGACGGTCACGGCCGCCGAGCGGCTCGGTGTGGATGCCGCGATCATCTTCGGCGACATCCTCCTGGTGGTGGAGCCGATGGGGGTCGGGTTGGAGTTTACTAAGGGGGACGGTCCGGTCATCCATCATCCGGTAAGGTGCGGAGCCGACCTGAAACGGCTGCGACCGGTCGATGTGCAGGGATCGCTCTCGTTTCTCTTCGAAGCGGTGCGCCTGGCGCGCGCAGCGCTACCGGCGAATATTCCCCTCATTGGGTTCGCCGGGGCGCCGTTCACCCTGGCCTCGTACCTGATCGAGGGCCGCGGGTCGCGCCAGTATCAACAGATCAAGACGCTCATGTATCGCGACCCCGCTGCGTGGCACGCCCTTATGGAACGGTTGTCGGATGTCGTGGCCGACTACCTGAATGGTCAGATTGCCGCGGGGGTCCAGGTGGTGCAGTTATTTGATAGCTGGGTCGGCTGTCTGAGCCCTGACGACTATCGGGAGTTCGTCCTGCCTCACACAAAACGGGCCATCGCACGGCTTGTACCCGGCGTGCCGGTCATTCACTTCGGGACCGATACGACATCGCTGCTGCCGCTGATACGGGAGGCCGGCGGGAATGTGATCGGACTGGACTGGCGAGTGGATCTTGGAGAGGCTTGGGCCGGTCTAGGGTATGAGGTCGGCGTACAAGGCAACCTAGACCCGGTGGCGCTATTCGCCGAACCCGATAAGATTCGCCGCCAGGCCGATCGGATCCTTGAGCGAGCGGCGAAACGACCAGGACACATCTTCAATCTCGGTCATGGTATCTTACCGCAAACCCCCGTAGATCACCTGCGCGTGCTCATCGACTATGTCCACCAAGCGACAGCAAGGTGACGTGGCCCCACCGTTTGACGCCGTCCTGATGATCGCCTTTGGGGGTCCTACGAAGTCTGAGGAGATCCGCCCATTTCTCGCCAATGTGCTTCAGGGTGTACCGGTCAGACCGGAGCGGCTGGAGGAGGCGGCCCGTCACTACGAAGCGCTCGGTGGCCGGTCTCCGATCACTGAGTTGACCTTTCGGCAGGCGAAGAGCCTGGCTGCGCTGTTGGAGCGCGAGGGACCGAGGCTGCCCGTCTATGTCGGGATGCGCTATTGGCATCCCTTCGTTACCGAGACGGTGGAACAGATGGTCCGGGACGGGGTTCGGCGCGCGGTCGGGCTGATCATGGCGGCGTACGATTCCGGAGCGGCAGGCTGGAACAGATCGGTAGCGGCGGTAACCACCGCGCTTGACATTGCCGGTCCCAACGCGCCGAAAGCGGACTTCGCCCAGCCATGTTATGACCACCCGGATTTTATCGCGGCGATGGCCGAGCAGGTCCACACGCAACTGCAGGCGATCCCCCATACTCACCGTCACGGAACGCCGCTGGTCTTTACCGCGCACAGCATCCCGGCTTCAATCGCTGCCTCATCGCCCTATGTGCAGCAACTCGAGACATCCTGCCGACTTGTGGCGGAGGCCTTGGGGCATCCCTGCTGGTTCCTGGCTTATCAAAGTCGCAGCGGCGATCCCAGAGAGCCGTGGCTTGAGCCCGATGTGGCCAACGTCCTGCGCACGCTCCATACCGAGGGCCACCGGTCGGTGGTGGTGGCCCCCATCGGCTTTGTATGCGATCACGTTGAGGTACGCTACGATCTGGACGTGGAGGCCAAGGCGCTGGCCGACACGCTCGGGATCGATTTCAAGCGGGCCGGCACGGTGAACGATCATCCTCTGTACATCCGCACCCTTGCCGATCTGGTGCGTCGGCGTATGGCGCAGGGCTAGCGCACCCTCGGCGGGCGTCAATGGCGACGGAACAGCACAGCGGCAGCAGGCGCATCGTGGTGGTGGGGAGCGGCATCGCGGGTCTGGCCGCCGCCTATAGGCTGCAGGAGCGGTGCGAGCAGGACGGCCCGCCTTGCGAGGTGCGCGTATTGGAGGCCGCTGCACGGCCCGGCGGTGCGATCAGTACCACGCACCGGGATGGTTTCATCCTTGAATCGGGACCCGATACCATTTTCACCGATAAGCCGTGGGGGCTGGATCTGATCCGGCGCCTTGGTCTGGGCGAGCAGATCATCGGGACCAGTGAGATGCACCGCCGGACCTTTGTTGTGCGGGACGGCGCGCTGCACCCGCTGCCCGAAGGGTTCGCCTTGATGGGGCCGACCAAGCCTTGGCCGTTTCTGCAATCAGGGCTGCTGTCGTGGCGCGGCAAGGCACGGGCAGCCCTTGATCTGGTGCTGCCGCGAGGGGGACCATCCGACGACGAGAGCCTGGCGTCGTTCGTTCGGCGTCGTTTCGGACAGGAGTTTCTCGACCGGCTGGCCCAACCGATGATCGGTGGAATCTATGGCGCCGATCCGGAGCGGTTGAGTCTGCGCGCTACCTTCCCGCAGTTTCTGCAGATGGAAGCGACGCATCGCAGTGTCATCCTCGGCCTGCGACGAATGCGCCCCGCCGGCCGCGGCGTAGGCCATACCAGCAGCGGCCCGCGCTATGGCCTGTTTGTCACGCTGGATCACGGGCTGCAAGCCCTCGTCGATGCCATGGTAAAAAGGCTGCCGGCCGGGACGCTGCGTCTCCGCGCGCCGGTTGATAGGATCGCGCACACAGAGCAAGGCTGGGCCATTCGACTTGGAGACGGCGCGAGCCTGCAGGCCGATGGCCTTATTCTCGCCGTCCCCGCGTTTGAGATTGCCAGGCTTACCCGCGACCTGGACCAGGACCTGGCTCATCGGCTCGAGGCGATTCCCTACGCCTCTTCGGTCACGATCAATCTGGCCTATCGTAGAGAGGCGATCCACCATCCGCTCGACGGGTTTGGATTTGTGGTGCCGGCCCGCGAGGGGCGCACCATCATCGCCTGTTCGTTCAGCAGCGTGAAGTTCGCCCATCGGGCGCCGGCCGGTCACGTCCTGCTGCGCGCCTTTGCGGGCGGCGCGCTGCAACCGGAGCCGTTCACCTGGGACGACGAGACCCTGCTGAACGCAGTGCGCCGCGATCTGGAGAAGCTGTTGGCGATTCACGCGCCCCCCTTGTGGAGCCAGTTGGTCCGACACCCTCGTGTGATGCCCCAGTACCAGGTCGGCCACCTGGGCCAGTTGGCGGCGCTCGAAGAGGCGCTTGGGCGCTGGCCCACCCTCAAGCTGGCCGGCAACGCCTATCGCGGCGTTGGTGTCCCGGACGTGGTTCACAGCGGGGAGGTGGCCGCCGATTCATTGCTGGCAGAGCTGGCCCCGTCACCGGCCGAGCCGACCCCGGCTTGTACCGAAGGCGATTCTCGCCTATAATCCTGTATCCGGAACCTGAAGATCCTGAAGATGAACAGGCAGATCGATCCCGTAAGTGATTCTGCCGCGAACGCAAGAAGGAGATCGCCCATGCAAGCAAGGAAGATCTGTGCCCTGTGTGGATTCATGGCCGCTATAATCTTCAGTGCGGGTTGTGCAACCACGCTGTCGAAGGTCGCCTATATCGTCTCAGAAGACCAGGGAACAACCTCGGTTCTGATTCAGAACGCGGATGGCAGTAAACCCGTCCGCGTCCAGGGTCTATCCGGGGCAATCTCGGAGATCGCCATGTCACCCAGTGGCCGGCGGCTGGCCTATGTAATCGGCGGGACCACCACCGGCCTCGATCAGGTATTCGTCGCCGATCTGGATGAAAACAATAACATCATCGGGGTCAGGCGCAACGTCTCGGATGAACTGTCAACTGCGAGAAGCTTCTCACCCAAGTTCCTCCACGACGATCACCTCCTCTATCTTTCGGAGAGCCAGGGTGACCGGATTCTGGTCTTAGTAGATTTGCTTACCGGCGGTAAGCAAAAGATCTCTGCCGTCAGCGGATCAATCGACACTGTGATCCGGTACAATATTGGTGGTAAGGACGCCCTCTTCTTTGGACTCAACAAGGAGTTACGACGGTTTGACCTCCCAACCGGACCGCTTCAGTCGGTTGTAGCGAATACGGGGAGCGTCTCCGGGCTGGCCTATGAGAAGATGGGGATCTTTGAGAATACCGTCGTCTTTAGTACCCAGGTCACCCCTGAGGAGCGGGCCCTGTCGCACATGCGCCTGGATGGAACTGGGCTCAAAGCTGTGGCTGAGGTCATCCCTGAACTGATTTTCCCGATCATCAGGCTGGCGCCGGATCCGGCGTCGCGGGTCCAGCGGTTCAGCTTGTTTGACTTCACGCTGGTCACAAGGCCCGGAGACGAGGCAGACCTGATTACGCTGGAAGGATACGAAGTCACCGCGCAGAAGATCACCGAACGACACCTCTTCTGGGTCGTACGAGATCTGCGAAACCCGGACCAGGTCCGTGCGGTTTACACGGCGAAGGGTTTGGAGGACCTCAAGACAGGTGCCCATGGAAGATTCGTCTATCTCGCATCGACGGGAGATCGGCTGGTCTGGTATGATCCTGCCAACAAAAAGATACAGAGCGTGCCGCTCGACCAGATCGAAACTGATCCCGTGGATCTCTCGGCCGGTATAACCCGGGTGGCTAATTGCCCTTTCTCGGTTTCGGCAAACAGTATCGGCGTGGTCACTGAAGAGGGGAAGCTCTATGTACTTTCAACGAATCGCACGTCACCGCCCCGCTTGTTGGGGCAGGGCATTCATGTAAGCATTACCCGCCCGTAACTCTTCCCCGAATTGCGTCCTTTTTGCTCCACACGGGGACAGAAAGCAGGCAAGGAGCGTTGTAAGTGAGGAGAAAGCGATGACCTTTGACCCAAGACATAACAGCCGCATTTTACTCGATGGTCCGGACCGCGCGCCGGCACGGGCGATGCTCAAGGCCATCGGTTTCAAAGATGAAGATCTTGTGCGACCGCTCGTCGGCGTGGCCCACTGCTGGATCGAGGTGATGCCCTGCAACATTAACCACCGGGCGCTGGCCGAGCGGGTCAAGGCAGGCATTCGGGCGGCCGGTGGAACCCCGATCGAGTACAACACGATCGGGATCTCCGACGGAATCTCTATGGGCACCGAAGGGATGAAGACATCCCTGGTGAGCCGGGAGGTTGTAGCCGACTCCGTCGAATTGGTGGCCAGAGGACACCTGTTTGATGGCTTAGTCGCCATCTCCGGCTGCGATAAAACGATTCCTGGTACGGTCATGGCGCTGGCCCGCCTGAATATTCCCGGCCTCATGCTCTATAGCGGCTCCACCGCCTTCGGCGAGTACGATGGTCGCCATCTCACGATCCAGGATGTCTTTGAGGCGGTAGGCGCCTACAATGTCGGTAAGATGCCGGCCGAGGAGCTTCGCGTGATTGAGAACTGCGCCTGCCCCGGCGCCGGCGCCTGCGGCGGCCAGTTCACCGCCAACACCATGTCTACCGCCTTTGAGATGCTGGGCATCTCGCCGATGGGCTGGAATGGCGTCCCGGCGACGGATGCCCGGAAGGAAGAGGTGGCCTTTGAGAGCGGAAAGCTGGTCATGGAGCTGCTGCGGCAAGGTATCACGCCCAAGCAGATCCTTACCCGCAACGCCTTTCGCAACGCCATCGCCGGTGTCATGGCTACGGGAGGATCTACCAACGCTGTACTCCACCTGATCGCTGTGGCCAAAGCCGCCGGTGTCAAGTTGTCGTTGGACGATTTCGATCGAATCTCAAGAAAGACCCCGCTCCTGGCTGACCTGAAGCCGTGGGGACGCTTTACTGCTCCAGACATGTACATGGCGGGCGGCATGCCGGTGGTGGCTAAACGCCTGCTTGATGCCGGCCTCCTGTATGCCGACGAGCTGACGGTCACCGGTAAGACGATCGGTAAGGAGGCGCGGGCTGCCCGCGAGACTCCCGGACAAGCGGTTATCTGGCCACTCCGGAAGCCGATCAAACCGACCGGAGGGATGGTCATCCTGAGAGGCAATCTTGCGCCGGATGGGTGTGTGGCCAAGGTTGCCGGTCACGAGCGGATGGTCCATCGAGGCCCGGCGCGGGTCTTTAACCGGGAAGAGGACGCCTTCACCGCCGTCAAGGCCGGGAAGATCAAGGCGGGCGACGTGGTTGTCATCCGTTACGAGGGGCCCAAGGGGGGGCCCGGGATGCGCGAGATGCTTGGGGTCACTGGGGCGCTTGCCGGGGCGGGACTCCTGGACTCCGTGGCCCTGATGACGGATGGGCGGTTCTCTGGCGCTACACATGGCCTGATGATCGGCCATATTGCGCCTGAGGCTGCGGTGGGCGGACCGATCGCCGCACTGCGCACCGGCGACACGGTGCTCCTCGATATCAACAAGCGCCGCCTCGACGTCGAACTATCGGCCGCCGAACTGAAGCGGCGACTCCGAACATGGAAGCCGCCCGCCCCCCGCTATAAGAGCGGCGTCATGGCCAAGTACGCCCGCGTGGTCTCGTCGGCGTCCGAGGGCGCCGTAACCGATTGAGAAGCTATCGGCGTTCAGCTATCAGCGGGACGGCGACGCGGAATAACGAGAGGTTATGGACAAGTCCTTGTGTTCGGCAGTGGGGGCAGGTTTTTGATATCCTTAATTTTTGCTGAGGGCTGACCGCTGATGGCTGAGCGCTGCTGTTAAAATGGAATGGCTCTGGAGTCTCTTTCACACCGTCTATGATGTAGAAGGCTTGGTCCGCGTCGGCGGCCTCATGGCGCTTGTCGTCATCGTCTTTGCGGAGACCGGCCTTCTGATCGGCTTTTTTCTGCCCGGCGACTCTCTGCTGGTCACTGCAGGACTGTTCGCGGTCAACGGCCATTTGGAGTTGTGGAGTCTGTTCCTCTTCGTCAGCCTGGCCGCCATCGTGGGCGATGCCGTCGGCTACTTCCTTGGTGCGAGAACCGGCCACAGGATCTTCTCCAGAGAAGACTCACTCCTCTTTCACAAGAAACATCTCGTCAGCACCAAAGAGTTCTATGATCGCCATGGCGGCATCACCATTGTCCTCGCCCGGTTCATGCCGATCCTCCGCACCTTTGCGCCCGTCGTAGCAGGGGTCGGCAAGATGCAGTACGGTCGATTCGCCCTCTATAACGTGATGGGAGGGGTCGGATGGGTCGTCAGCCTGACCTCTATCGGCTATTTCCTGGGGAAGACCATCCCGAATATTGACAGGTATATCCATGTTGTCATCGCCGCAGTGATCCTGCTTTCCTTACTTCCCGGGATTGTCGCATTTCTGAGAAGCAGGCAGCGGGCTCGCACGCTGTCCCTGTAACCCCCCCCATGGGTAGGGAAGCCATGAGCTTTCTGCGGTCAGCGATCAGCTTTTCCGGTCCGTTCTCTGCTTTTTGTTGGGCTAAGTGCTGAATTATAACTGTTAAACGCTAATTATCGAACTTTACCGCGCTTTTCTCCAATTTGGCCTCACCCTGTTAATCGGGTGGGGCTGCCGTTTTTTTAGGCTTGCCTCTCTCCAAGAGGCGGGTTATCTTTACCGTATACCTGCTCCACGCGAACGCATCTTCGCGGGCGATCATCCGAGACAACACCGATAGCGACAAGTTCTTTACCGTTTGGGACGCCGCAGTATAAGATTTTCCTGTCATCATGATGGCCGGGCCTGCCCTCTTCACGCGGTATCGATGATGGTTGACGGCAATGGATCTATATCTTAGCGAGAATGCCTTCGTCGGACTGTTGGTCTCGACGATCGAAGTCTATCGAAAAGAGTGCTTCGGCGTGCTCCTGGGCCAGGTTACGTCCGACCGGGTTCTGATCGATTTCGTAGTTCCGTACCAGACAGCCAACCGAAAGTTTCGCGAGGTACATGTCGATCTGATGCGGAGCCAGCGGGTCGAGGAGGCCGTCAGGAGCACCTCGCGCTGGGAGTGTGTGGGCGACTACCACTCGCACACGATGTACGGCACCGTTCGCACAACGACCACGCTGAGCAAGGTCGATAAGAGTTTCTTCAAGGATGGGAATATTGCCATCGTGGTGGCCATTAACGATTCAGCACGGCAGCAGCGGTGGAGCTACGTGCGGGGCGGCGGTGTGTCGGGCAGCATTAACGGGTACAACTTCCGAATCGCCGGATTCCACAAGGCGAACGGAGCTATCGAGCGAGCGCCGATCCATTGCCCCTATGCCATTGGGTTTCAGGCCAAGGAGCTGAACGACAAGGAGTGAGTGGTGTCGCCATGGCCGTACGCTCCCAGGCACAGCTCAAGGCGCTCCTGGATGAGTTGTATCACCGCTACAGTCGGCCTGTCTTTCTCTCGACCAGCGCACTGGGCATTCCTCACAACTACGCCTGCCCTGAAGACCAGGAAATAGCTGCCTTCATCACCGCCTCTCTTGCCTATGGCAACGTCAAGCAGATTCACCGCAGCGCCAAGACCGCGCTGGGGGTGATGGGGAAGAGCCCGGCCCGGTTCGTTCGGCGATTCGATCCAGCCCGGGATCCGGCGCGGCTCCGACACGTTGTCCACCGTTTCAACTCGGGTGTCGATCTTGCTCTACTTTGCTACTGGCTCCATCAGGCGATTGCAGTCGCAGGATCGCTTCAGGCCTTCTTTCTCAAAGGGTATGATCCCGTTCACGACGATATCGGGCCCGCCCTGACCAGCTTTGTTGAGCGGATGCTGTCACTGGACGTCTCGCCCTTCTACCCTTCGGGCACACTTCCCGCAAAAGCCGGCGTCCGCTTCTTTTTCCCCTCGCCGGCGGGAGGGTCAGCCTGTAAGCGTCTCAATCTATTCTTGCGCTGGATGGTGCGTCGCGGCGACGAGATCGATTTCGGACTGTGGACAGAGGTGTCGCCGGCGAAGCTGATCGTGCCCCTCGACACGCATGTGGCGCGGATCGTCCGGGAGGTCGGCCTGACCAAGATCAAGCAGACTAACTGGCGAATGGCCAAAGAGGTGACGCAGCGGCTCCGAGCGTTTGACCCGGAGGATCCCGTGAAGTACGACTTTGCCCTCTGCCGCCTTGGCGTCCTGAAACAGCCGATCCCGGACTCCGAATGATTAAAACTCCGCGCTGTCCATCACCCTGACCTCCATGACGACCATGCTGGCTGTGGCGCTGGCCGTCAAATATTTTTCGCCGGCCGCGGCGCTCCCGGGCGCGCTCTTCAGCATCTGGCACAACCTTTCAGGTGCTGCGCTGGCCAGCTTCTGGTCCCGAACCGGCCGCAGGTAGAGACGCCTACTCCTCTTCCTGCGATAGATCCCAATACTCCTTGGAATGTCCATGTGGACCAGTCGTCGGCGCAGACTGCTCGGGTTCGCCAAGGGCTTTCCGAACAGCGGCCAACAGTTCATCATTATCGGCAGGCTTGAGGAAGAAGGCCTTGGCGCCGGCGTCCAGAGCTCGTTTCCTATTCGTCGTCGGATCTCTTCCGGTCAGAACAATCACGGGTACGGAGGTCTCGGTTATGGATACCAATCGTTCCATCACGATGAAGCCGTCGCCTCCCGGCAGCCCAATGTCAAGGATGATCAGGTCCGGTTTTTCTTTTCGCACCATGCCGGTCGCAGAGATAGCGTCGTAAGCGAAGACCACGTTGTAGCCGACGGCTTTTAACCGTATGCCTAGCCCACGTCGCATATCTTCATCATCATCTACAACGAGAATTTTGTTTCTGATCATGCCGTTGCTCCTTTGTGCGGATGTTCAGCGACAGCAAGAGGTGCAAGCTGCTTTGCCGATGAGAAGATCGGCAGCGTAAAGAAGAAGGTGCTGCCGTGCCCAAGCTGACTTTCGACCCAAATTCGCCCGCCGTGGCGAGAGACCAATTCCCTGCAGATAGACAGGCCAAGCCCCAGACCCTTTCGACTGGCCTCGATGGCGCTTGTCCCCTGGTATAGCCGCTCAAAAATCTTCTCGCATTCCTCCGGGCTTATTCCGCATCCGGTATCGGCCACTGCAATACGGATACAGTCATGCTCTGTATCGGACAGACCGGCCCGGATAGTAATCGTTCCATTGTCGGGCGTAAATTTGATCCCATTCTCGATGAGGTTTCGGAGGATCTGTCTGATACGTTGAGGATCGGCATACACAGGCGGGAGGTGAGCGGATACGTCAGTAGAAAGGGCGATACCCTTGGAGCCGGCAAGCGCGCGGAGGGAGCTGACAGTTTCGTCGATAGTGTCAGTCATCGACGTAGGCTGCGCCTTAATCGAGAGTTTACCCGTCTGAACCCTGGTAGTTTCCAGGAGATCCTCGATCATGGCCCGGAGTTGGTTCGCGTTCCTGAGTACGATCTCCATGTGCTCTCGTTGTTCCCTGCCGAGATCGCCGGCCAAACCATCCAGGAGAATCGTGACGAATTGATAGATGGCGGTCAAGGGTGAACGAAGTTCATGTGAGACGTGGGAAAGGAATTGATCTTTTAATTCCAATTGTTGTTGTCGGGTCTGTTCCAGTTCTGCGAGCGCCAGCTTGCGCTGGCTTACCTCATGCCGCAACTGCTCATTGGATTGTGACAGCTCGGCCGTTCGCTCCTTTACGAGCCTTTCAAGCTCATCATGAGTATGTTTCTCCGTTTCCTCCACTCGCTTGCGCTGAAAGCAGAAGCCTGCAGTCATCCAGATAAACAGGACGCCGAGTGCGCGGTTAAACAAGGAATGAAATGGCGTGATACCGGTGGAATCGGGTGGGGCCATGAAGGCGGCCAGCAGAAGGAGGGCCGTTGCGGCTATTGCACTATAGAGGGTGTATCTTCGAGATGGCGCCCATAAAGAGATCAGCACAAGCCCCGCATAAGGAAGCCAGACCGCCAGACCCATTGGCAGCACGAGATCCGCCACGAATATCTCGGCGGCCAGGATGATGGTGACGGTGAGAGCCCAACTCCGCTTGGTGCTTCGGAGTACCTCCATCACGTCTCGGCTCCCTATTGCTTCGTTACCTATTCGGTCATGCTGACGACCCGTCGTATCTCCTTACGCAATATACTTTATTATACACTATCATTAAATATACTCGACTAGATAATAGTAACGTGTGGAGTCGCGTAGTATCGGATAAAAGAATATCGGATACTAAGATAGGGGTAAGTGATATCGTTTTCGGGGCAGCGCTTGGCAAATCGACCTTCTGACTCAGTAGAGTTCGCGGAAGGGTGCGGCGTAGCCGGTCATTTCGAGATATCCCACGCCGGCGATCGGCCGGTCACCCGCAGTCCCAGAAATTGCGACCGATCCTTCCCAGTAGGTCACCAGGGTGCTGCCGCGCGTATCCAACTCCTGATCAGGAAACGCGGCCTGCACCGACAGGTCGAGGCGACGAGACGGGACTTGGATCCGCCACCGGATCGGGTATCGGCCGCCGCTCTTGGGGCTCTGCCAGATCTCCTGCGGCGTCAGCTCAACGGCGCTGAGAGGTAGATGCTCGACTCGCCCATCCGGTTGGATCAGACTGCCGCTGGAGTGGGGATCGGATCGCCCATCCGCCAGCCTGAGCTGGTAGAGCATCAGCTCAGCTCCGTCCTCAAGCTGTATCGCGAACCAGTCCCAGCCTACCTGCGATTCCGCCAGTTGGCTGCTCCCGAATTCATGATCCATCCAGGTCGAGCCGGTCACAGCCTGCCGCTTTCCGGCGACCGTCAAGGTCCCCTCAGTGGCCATTCTGGTGAGTGAGTAGTAGTGGGAGGCGTGGCCCAGACCTGCCGCCCTTTGGCTCACGCCGTTACTGCCATGGATGGTGGGCGGTTTGCTCAGGCTCAGGGTGAGGTCGATGGCGTACTTATCCGCACTCGCGATCAAGCGGTGAACCTTCCCGTCTCCACGGGCTTGCCACTGGCCGTTCCAGACCTTGAACTCTTTAGTCAAGGCGCCGGCCGAGTCCATGGCGCCACGGCTGCGGCGCTCCCAGTATTGGAAGCGGCGGTGCGTGAGGTCCGAGATGGCGAAGTGGGCCAGATGCAGGTCTCGAACCGTCCAGCGTGATTGGCTTGCGCCTCTCATGGACGGATCGACGCCAACTCGAAAGAAGGTCAGTTGGTAGCCGAACCGCTGCCCATCCTCGGTCTGCAGGTGACCCGAATAGTACCACCACTCGGTCTTAAAATCGGGATGCGAGGCGTGGTCCCGCGGAAAGACGAATCGATAGCCGGGAAGCGCCTGTCGGAAGGCCCCTTCTGCCGGCGTCCCAAGGCCGCTGAGCAGGTAGAGGAGCGCTACTATCCCGATCCTGAACCCCTTATTCTTCATACGCTACCGCGGCTGCGATACTCAGACGGGCCGCCCGCCTGGCAGGCAGGTAGCCGGCCAGTAAGGCTGCGCCGAGTGCGATGATCGACGACTTGAGGACAACCCACCAGGAGAACTGAAACTGAATGGTCCAGCCGAACGACTGTTTGTTGATGACGTAAATCAGAATGAGCGACAACGCGATCCCGGCCAACAGGCCAAGCAGTTCGGCCCACAAGCCAAGGAGTCCCGCTTCCCCCAGGACGATCCGCACAAGCTGCGCCCTCGTCGCCCCGACCGACCGCAGTACGCCGATCTCCCGACGGCGACTCAGGACCGAGGCCCACAAGACGTTGAAGATCCCGAGGATGCCCACCAGGATTGCGATCAGCTCCAGGGCGCGCGCTATCGCAAAGGTATTGTCAAAGATCTCCAGGACCCTGGCTTTCAACGCCCGATTCGAGTGGATCACGATCGCGCCATCTTCGCCCGCAATTGCCAGAAGCTGCCGCCGCACAGCCGCCTCGTCGGTGTTCGGCTGAAGATAGATCGCCAGGATATCGGCTCCATATTCGCCCCCCATCCTCGCCCAGAGGCCCCGATCCATCACCACCTTGCCGCCATCGGTTGAGTAGTCATAGAAGACCCCGACAATCGGGAGTTCGACCAGACCTGAGGGGAGAACGAGAGGCAATCGGTTCCCCTCGGTGAGCCCTCTGGACAGCGCGAGGCTCTCCGAGATGATCACTCCGTCATCAGCCTTGGCGCGCTGCAGAACCGCGGCCGACTCTCCTTTTCTGAACAGGAGCTTACCGTGCTGCGCCACTACCTGGAAGTCCCCCGCCGCGAGCAATCCGTCCTGCCCCAGCAACTCGACTCGTGTACCGATGAACGGGTCAAGGGCGGCGATACCGGGAATCCGGACGGCGCGTTCGATAAAGGCGTCTGAAAGCCGTGCCTGGCTCCCCCTCACGAAGCGCGCAGCCGGCGACACGATAAGGTCGGCCCGGATCGTCTGCTCCACCCATAGCTCTACCGTCCGCCGAAAACTACCGATCATGAGAGTCAGCCCAACCAGCATTGCAATAGCAGTCATCATGGCAGCGACCGCGACCGCGCTTCGTCCGACCTGCGAAGAAAGGTTGCCGGCTGCAAGTGTGAGCAGTGGAGCCCGTCTTCCCCCACAGAGGGCGTGAATGCCCACCCCGGTCAGGCGTAAGAGCTGGGGGGTGAAACAGGCGACCCCAAAGATGAGGCAAGCCAGAGAGAGATAACCGAAGAGGGGAGTACCACTAACCGGACCCGGGTGAGTCAGCAGAAAGGAGGCGGTAAGCAGCAAGAGCCCGCACAGGAGGGCAAGCAGGGAGCGGCGCATCCAGGTCCTTTGAAAGGACCCGATCTGCATCGCGTCCTTCGGCGCGATCCGGCTCGCCGCAAAGGCCGGCGCGAGGGAGGCCAACAGGGCGCCGACGCTTCCCAACCCGAGCGTTGTGAGTAGCAGGACCGGACTGACCTCGATCTCTTCTACCCGAAGGTAGGTATAGAGGACTGAGACCGTCCTCGAGACGGTCTGCAGGAGTACTCGGCCCAGCAGCAGCCCGCCCCCGACTCCAAGCAGCGAACCCAGCAGCCCAAACGCCGCCCCTTCCGCGGCAAAGAGCGCGGCCAGTGCACCCCGCGTGAGCCCAAGTGAACGGAGGATGCCGATCTGACGCCGCCGCTCCAGGACCGAAAGGGAGACGGCATTGTAGACCAGGAAGAGGCTGACCAGCAGCGCGATCGCGCTCAGGGCGGTCAAGTTGAGACGAAACGCCCTGAGCATCTTCTCCACCTGGTGGCCTCGCCGATCCGGTCGCTGGACGGTCAGATACGGGGGAAGGGCGTTCGCCAGGCGTGCCCTGATCTCGTCCAGCGGCACCCGCTCATCCGTCACCAGATCGATCCGATCGAGTCGCCCGATCTTCCCGAACGCCTCTTGGGCGGCGGCGATGTCCAGGATCGCGATATTGCCGTCGAAGGCCATGGCCGGCCCTTGCGGGGCAAGTAGTCCCTTGATATTGAAACGCTGCCTCCTGGATCCGACCAGGAGGGTGAGGTGTCCACCTTTCTGCAGCCCGTGCGTCTCTGCGAACGCCGCAGTCACAAAGATTGCGTTTGGGCTGAGCAGCTCCTCCATCTGAGGCGGACGATCGTTGGCCACCAGTCGGTATTCCCGAAACGGGTCTTCGGCAAATAGGTCCACTCCGATCAGTACAAGGGCTTCGCCCGGCTGATCAGCGACGGCAGCGACCGTTTGTACGATCGGCGCGGCCGCCGACACCCCGTCCAGTCGTTGCGCTGCCGGCAGGAGCCGCTCATCGACGCCCAGTTCGCCACCGGAGATCTCCAGCGTGGTCCGACCTGCCACCAGATCAATGGCCCGCGTAAACGAACGCAGGACGCTCTCGTTGGTTGTCTGGATCGCAGTGAAGGTGGCGATGCCGATGGCGACACCCGTTACGGTGACCAGCGCCCTGATCGGACTCGTCCACAGATGACGAAGGATGGTGAGTCGCATGACAGACCAGGTATGCATGTCAGGATCCCTCGAGCCCCTCTATCCGTCCGTCACAGAGGGGGATGATCCGACCGGCCCTTCTCACAGCCTCCGGGCTGTGGGTAGCCAGGACGATTGTCTGACCGTGATCCTGATGCAGCTCCTCGAGCAGATCCAGGACCGTGCTGCCTGCCACCGAATCCAGGTTCCCGGTCGGCTCGTCGGCCAGGACAACCCGCGGCTCGGCCACAATCGCTCGGGCTATGGCTACCCGCTGCTGTTCCCCGCCGGACAGCTCATGGGGCCAGTGCTCCGCGCGATGTGTCAGACCTACCCGTTGCAGCCCACGCTCAACGCGCCGTTCGACGTCAGCGCGCTGCACCCCATCCAGCAGCAGCGGCAGGGCGACGTTTTCCCTGGCGGTGAGTGTCGGCAGCAGGTTGAAAAACTGGTAGACGATCCCAACCCTACTCCGGCGAAGCCGCGTAAGGCTATCGTCGGACAGGCGATCCAGGCGCTCTCCATCAAGCCATACCTCACCCGACGTCGGCCGGTCGATCCCGGCCATCAGGTTGAGCAGGGTGCTCTTACCGCAACCGCTCGGCCCGACCAGCGCGACGAACTCCCCCGGCCCGATGGTCAGCGTGACCTTATTCAGGGCCTGCACGAGCACATTCCCTAGCGAATAGATCTTCGAAACCTGCTGTAACCTGATCATCTGCGTGTACTCATCTCAATCCCATTATTACGTGGACCTTCCGCCGAGTCAACGAACTCGCTTCTGGATGGTCCCTTTCAAAAAGCCAGGAATTCGATTGACAAGCCTAGAGACGGGGGGTATAGATACCTCTATTCTGAAAGAGCCTGAAATGACCTCGGCTCTTGTCTATGTCCGTTGTGTCTGCCGGTAAGATGGCGATTCGGTGTTGGTGTGGCGTAGATAAGGCAAGGTTGCGCGGTGGGCGCTGCGAGTGGCGCTATTCCAAGGGACATTTTGTGAGGAGGCGAAAGCAAATGGGAAAATCATGGGGGCTTAGGTCCATATCGAGCATAGGATTGCTGTTATCCGTCGTGCTTCTGCTCTCAGGCTGTCCGAAGCGTGCAGATCTCGCCGGTACGGAAGTAATGCCGACCCCGCCCACGACGCAATCTGAGCGCGCAACTCAATCTGAGGAGACGGTTAAACCATCGACGCCGATTCAGGAGCCCCCGGTTGCAGGAGCGCCTTCGGCGCAGCAACCGGCAACGGCGGGCAAGGAGTCGCCGCTCAAGGATATCTTCTTCGATTTTGACAAATCGACCATTCGCGACGATGCGAAGTCAAGCCTCAATGAGGATCTTCAGTGGCTTAACGCGAATCCGACGGCGCAGATCGTGATCGAAGGCCACTGCGACGAGCGCGGGACGGCGGAATATAATCTTGGTCTGGGCGAACGACGGGCCAAGGCTGCCAAGGACTACGTAATGGCGGCGGGAATCAATGCGAAGCGTATCAGGACCGTGAGTTTCGGGAAAGAACGCCCGTTTGCCACAGGTCATGATGAGTCGGCCTGGAAGTGGAACCGAAGGGCGCACTTTGTGGTAGACGAGCGGTAGCGCCACGACGCTATGAGCGAAAGAAGAAGAGGGTAACCAGGAGAAACAGGGGAAGGAGGATGCCGGCGGTATACTTGATGTACCCAAAGAAAGACGGCATCTTGACCCCGGTCTCTTCCGCGATCGCCTTGACCATGAAGTTAGGACCGTTGCCGATATAGGTATTGGCTCCCATAGCGACGGCGCCGACAGAGATCGCCGTCAGGAGCGTTTCCCCATCCATGCCTCCTGTGACGGACCCCAGAAGCAGGCCCAGGTGCGCGGCTTCCGTCCCCATCAGGCCGCTTGCCATCGACGCGAAGGTCAGATAGGTCGGCGCGTTATCAAGGAAGCTCGAGAGCAACCCCGTTACCCAAAAGAACTGCCAAGGGCGCGTGAGACCGAACTCGCCTCCACGTGACTCCAGGATCACCAGGGCAGGGATCATCGTCGCGAAGATCCCGGCGAAGATCACTGCGACCTCTATAATGGGGTACAAGGTAAAGTTGTTGGCAGCGCGCGTGTCCTGACGTGTCATCAGCATAGACAGTCCTGCGAGGATACCCATCCCCACTATCTGCCCTCCCCGGCGTGCATAGTCGGACTGCAGGCCGATCTGGTCACCGAATCGCCCGGCTACAAAGGCGACCGTGAGCACGCCCAGTAAGAGCAGGAAGTTCACCTTGCCTTCCACGCTGAGCTTTTCCCGAGTCTCGAACTCCGTCCTCACAGCCCCCTGGTGCGTGTGTTCGGCTTCAAACCGACGCCGGTCCCATATATAAAAGATGACGAGCAGCGTCGCGATCATCGTGAGCCAGTGGGGCAGCAGTCGGATCGTCCATTCGAACGGCACCCCTCGAAGAAAACCGAGGAAGAGCGGCGGATCGCCGAGGGGGGTGAGCATCCCGCCGATGTTCGAGACGATGAAGATGAAGAAGACCACGATATGCACCTGATGCCGACGCCGCTCGTTGGCGCGAAGGATCGGACGAATCAACAGCATCGAGGCGCCTGTGGTTCCGATAATGTTTGAGAAGATGGCTCCTGTCGCCAGGACGACGGTGTTGGTAAGCGGTGTTCCGGGCAGTGAGCCTCGCAGGTAGATTCCGCCGGAGATGATAAACAGAGCCGAGAGCAGGGCCATAAATGCCGCATACTCAACCCCCGTTTCAATGAGGCGAGAACTCTCCAGTCTGAAGATGTAGAACACGACGGGAAGTGCGAAGAGGGCGCTGATGATTCCCTTATTCAGGTTGGATTCCCACCAGTGGGGAACAAACAGCGGCAGGACCGCAATAGACAGGAGTAACAGGGCGAATGGGGCCACCCAGACCAGCCCAAGCTGATGATCCAATAGCCTCCCACCCCCCTTCGCGGCTACAGCGCCACCCGGCAGGACCAAGAGTGCCGGCGCCGTCAACGCCGGTTCCATGTGTGAGGTGTTACCCTACCAGAACAGACGCAGAAGTCAACACGTGTTCGTGGTTGCTGTTGGGTGGCTCCGCTGTCTTCCCGCTCTTAGTACGGTCCACAATCATGTTGTGCTATACTGATCCTGGTCGTATGAACAGTCTTCGCAGAACAATACGTATCGTTCATCCCGAGCCTACCGAAAGGGCGGAGGGGGAACAAGAGGTTGTCGGACACACTCCTCGAGGACAAAACGGGGGGCTTGTCACTGTGCATGGCTTCGCGTCAGGATGGCAAGGCCGATGAACGGGGTCTTCCGGGTCGCCCACCTCTCTGATCTCCATCTCACCTCACTGGTTGATGTCACAATCAGCGATCTCCTGAACAAGCGCGCGCTCGGTTACCTGTCCTGGCGACTCCGGCGCCGTCGCGAGCACGTACCCGCAATCCTGGACGCCCTGCGTCACGACTTGAGCGAGCTGGCGCCGGACCATATTGTCATCACGGGCGATCTGACCCATATCGGCCTCCCGAGTGAATTTCAACAAGCCCAACAATGGCTGGAGACGCTTGGCGCACCGACTGACGTGACCATTGTTCCGGGTAATCACGATGCCTACGTCCGCGCTCCGTGGGAAGATACCTTTGCCCTATGGACGCCCTACATGACCTCTGATCCCGGACTACAGGCCGGAGAACAGCAGGCGCCTGGCGGGTCGTTCTTTCCAAGTGTACGTGTGCGCGGGCATGTCGTTCTGATTGGAGCGACCTCTGCGCGCCCGTCCGCTCCGTTTTTCGCTACAGGAAGCCTTGGCACCGCACAGATGGCCAGGCTCGGCGATCTCCTCGATCTGACCCGCCGACAGGGCCTGTTCAGAATCCTTCTCATCCACCATCCTCCTCCGGCAGCCATAGTCGAATGGCGGAAACGACTCACCGATGGGACCGCGTTGATCAGTCTTCTCGCACGGCACGGTGTCGAGATGATTCTACACGGGCACGCTCATCGCTCTTACGTGGGACATATTCCGTCAGCGCAAGGTGAGATGTCCGTGATCGGGGTCCCCTCGGCTTCTGCGCGCGGGGCCAATCCCGAACGGCGCGCAGCGTACCATGTCTACGAGGTGCGTCCGTTGTCTCACGGATGGGAGGTTCGAACGTCGGTCCGCAACTACTCCCTGAAGGACCGTTGTTTTGTTGCGGGAACGCAGCGAGCGATACGGATGCCCGGTTCGGTAACGGGCTCACCGCACACGACGATACACCCACACCGTCACGCCGCCCAGCACGGCCAGCGGGCTTAAGACCGTCAACGCCGCGTTCAGATGCAAAATAGCCCCAAGATGGGCGATGAAATGGCTGCCCAGATGAAAGGCGGCGCCGATCAGCGACCCGTGAAGGATCCGCTTGCCCGCTGTCGCTTTCCGAAGGGGACCGAGTACAAAGGGGATTGCGACGAGCACCATCATCAGGGTCGACAGAGGCATCGTCATCTGTTGCCACAGCCGAATCTCCAGGCGCGCCACATCCTGGCCGGTCTTTTTCAGGAATGCGATATACTGGCTGAGGGTCGAACGCGATAAAATCTCGGCGGGCAGGACGAGCAGTTCCACTTGTGCCGGCGTTAACGACCCGGCCCAGGAAAGGCTGGCAAGCTGTTTCGATGCGACTCCCTCCCCATCGACCATTCGTTGTACGACATCGATGAGCACCCACCGATGTGAATCCTCAGGTTCGGCGCGCGCGGCCCATGTCACCAGGCGCAACCGATCGTCATCGTCGAATTCGTAGATCTCGACATTGGAAAGAATACGACCGGGCAGCACCTGATACACCCGGATAAATTGCCGCCCATCGCGCGACCAGAATCCCTGTCTGGTATGCAGGGCTTCCGGTTTCGAGATCGCTTGGATGCGGCGCATATAGGCGAGCTGATCCGTGGACGGAGCGATCCATTCCTGAACTCCTACCACCGCGATCATGAGGAGGATGCCGGTCACGGTCACCGATGCGGCGATTCGCAGCGGCGAGGTGCCCAAGGCCTGCATGGCGATCAGTTCGTGGCTGCTCGCCAATTCTCCCAGGCCGATGATACTCCCCAGTACGGCGGTCGTCGGCGCCAGTTCGATCATCCGGCTGGGAACTGTCAGAAGGACGTTCAGGAACGCGTCGCCCAGCGTGTAGGTGCCGCGGCCCACCGAGTCCAACTCGTTGACGAACGCCATCAGGCTGAAGACCGACAACAAGACGGCCATCACAAGGGCATAACCCCTGATCACTCTGAACCAGATATGGCGATCTATCGTACTCATGGGTGTGTTGTCCGTCTCCACAGCAGGCTTGCAACCAGGATCGCTAAGAGAAGATGGACCCACCAGATACCGGGAACGGCGCTCACGACCCCCTTTTCGACCCACGTCTTTGCCATCATGGTCAGATTATAAAACGTCGCATAGCACAGCACCGACACGAATAACTTGGCGTACTTGCCCTGGCGCGCCCTGGCACGACTGAGAGGGAAGCCCAACAATCCCATCAGCAGGGCAGCCACCGGGGTTGACAGTCGCCATTGAAACTCCGCGATATCCTTGGGCAAAACTGAGTGCGCTAATTGCCAGGTTGGGGCGGCTTTTCGCCGGTACTCCTCCGAAAGGACCTGTGCTTTCTCCCACTCGAGAACCAGTTCGTCGGATGTGGCCTGTCGGACCGCGCCACGATCTCGAGAGAGCTCGTAGATCTGCGCTCCGGAACAGACCAAGGTCCGACTGGCGCCCGCTTCTACAGCTTCAGGGTAGTGAGCCTCCTCCGCCCAAATGAGCCGAACCCGATCCTCCGAACGATACTGGATAAAGACCTCCCGCATTCGACCGCTGCTCTGGGCGCGCCGTTGAAAGAACAAGACGGTGCCGGAAGAGTTTTCGTAGAAGTGACCCGGCTGCATATCGTTCAGATCGACGTCCGCAGCCGCCTGGCGCTCCAGACGATAGCGGTTTTCGTTGGCCCATGGTCGGACATAGATGGACAGAAAGGCCACGATCCCCGCCACGATGAGAGAACCCGCAAACACGATACGTATGATTCGTGACGGACTGACACCGGAGCTGAAGAGAGCGGTCATTTCGGAATCGGTGTAGAGACGACCCAGTGTCACGACAACCGACAGGTGCAGCGCAATCGGCAGCAAGAGCTCCAGTGCCACCGCAGCCCTAACCAGGACCAGCGGCAGCACACTTTGGAAGGGCATGATGCCGTCGGCCACCCGATTGAGATAACGGACGGCAGTAAAATTGGCGAACAGCAATAACAGCCCGCCACAAAATATAACGAGCGGCTTGGCGATCTCCCGGGTCAGATACCGATCGAGTAGCAACATAGGCATCTATGAAATGTCACAGCTATCCCTTTCAAGATGTGATATGGTATCGTACTGCTGCCGGATTGTACAAGTCCGCTTTTCTTCAAGACAATGTCGAATGCCACCGTTATGGCATGGTGGCGTGGGTTCGCAGGGGGAGATTGTCAATGAGGTGTATCATATTGAGTGCAGGTCAAGGCCGACGCTTGCTCCCGCTTACGGCGGAGGTTCCGAAATGCGCCCTTCAGATCGGGAGCCAATCGATCGTTGAGCGGCAGATCACCCAGTTGATGAAGTGCGGCATCGACCAAGTGACCGTGATCGTGGGTTTCGGGGCCGACAAGGTGGAGCAAGTCGTACGCAGTCATTTCAGGCCAGACCAGGTTACAACCCTGTATAACCCATTTTTTGCCGTGAGCGATAATCTGGCCAGTTGCTGGCTGGCCCGTCACTTGATGACCGAGGACTTCATGCTGCTGAACGGCGACACGCTGTTCGAGCCGGCCATTCTTCAATCTCTCCTGGATACGCCGCCCAGGCCGATCACGCTCGTCATAGACCGTAAACCGGCGTATGACGACGACGATATGAAGGTGATGGTAGAAGGACGTAAAGCGCTCAGAATCGGGAAGACCCTGAGTCCGGAACAGTCTCATGGAGAGTCGATCGGTATGACGCTGTTTCGCGGCAGCGGGCCGGGCCTCTTCTCCGATGCTATTGAGCGTGCGGTGCGAAAACCCGATGCCCTGAGGTGGTGGTATCTCTCGGTCATTAACGAACTGGCGCAGACAGGTCTGGTCTGGACCTGTCCCGTCGAGGGTCTGAAGTGGGCCGAAGTGGACTGTCTCGCCGACCTCGAGTCTGCCAGAAAACTGGCCGTCTTGTGAGCGGAGCAGTCCGGTAATCCAAGACCGTTTACGAATCGTCGCTCCCGGCCGCCGTCTGAGCCAACTCCCAATCACTGATCGTATCCACGTCCAGCGCAGCCTCAGGAAATGGGAGCATGATGACGTCGATCGAGAGGTTGAGGCGCCGCGAGAGTCCGGCGATGGCCTGAGGAAGCGATAACCATCCGAAGACAAACCTCAAGACCGACATCCAGCCCAGCATCGAAATGAGTCGGACCGGTTTCTTGCGCAGGCCTTCGACCTGGCTCCAGAACCGTATCAGCGAACGGCCTCGTGCGGTCAACACCGCATACAGGTTACATCCGCAGACCCCGCCGTCCTGGAACTTGAGTACAGTACGCCGCATCGTCGGGTAGGCGGTCGCGACCAGATCGTGTGCGGCCAATCCGACCACGACATCGGCTTTGCCGGCCCGCGCTGCCGCACAAAAGTAGTCGATGACCCGGGCGTTGAGGAGGGCGTGGTCCGCCGTCACCAGCAGAACCGGATGGTCCTGGGGTAACGACTGCATGACGGTGTACGCGCTGACGCTGGGCGTCGCATACGCCTCGCGCCATGTTACCGCCCCGGAAACGACCAGACCGCGAAGCTCGTTGTTCACCTCCACTGCCTGCCACGGAGGCCCGCACAGGATACGATCTCCGATCGCTTGCGCCTCAGCCAGAGCGCCCAGCACGCGGAGGACCATGGGGACGCCTCCGACAGGAACCAGCGCCTTACACGGGACTCCCGCCGCGCGAGCCACCGGGTCGTCAGGCGCACGGTCCCCGGCAAGCACAATCGCGGTAAACGGCCGACCATGACTCATCGCAATGCCTTTTCATAGATCCGGTAGCGCTTATAAGGTACCCCCCCTATGATGGCCAGCATATTTCGCATCGGCATGTTGTCCTCCAGGATCCAGGACAGCTCAACCTCTCGGACTCCGCGCCTGATTCCATATTCGCGCACCGCATCGATGAGCATGAAGGCGAGCGCAGTCCCCAGCGCGCCTCTTTGAAAATACTTGCGTACGCCCATCAGAGCGACGCGGGCCGTAGTCGGACGCTGTACTTTGAGCCGCCACAAGAGCTTGAGCCAGCCGAACGGCAACAAACGTCCATTAAGATCGCGTATCGCTTCATTGAGATTCGGAAAGGCCACGATCATGCCGACCGGCGCCCCGTCGATTTCCGCAATTTGTACGCACTCATCCTCAACTAATAGTCGCAAGCTGTTCCCCAGATTCCGGAACTCCTCCTCTGTGAAGGGAATGAAGCCCCAGTTCTCAGACCACGCGTCCTCGTAGATCTCTTTAAGAATGCGAAGTTCTTCGCTCATTGATGATCTGCGCATCGGCCTGATTCGAACATAGCCCGCAGCTTTCTTTACAGCGGCCCGCATGAGCGCAGGGGGCGTGAAATCGGTCGCCACACGGTAGGCCAACAGGTCTTTCGAGCCCTGGTATCCCTCGGCTATGATCCGATCGGCATAATAGGGGCGGGCATGGCCCATCATAATCATGGGCGGCGTATCGTACCCCTCCACGAGCAACCCGCACTCCTGGTTGATTGAGAGGTTGAACGGACCTCGGATGTGTAACATTCCATGGTCGCGCAGCCAGGTTTCCGCCGTACTCAACAAGGCGTGAAACGTTTCTGCGTCGTCCTCGGCTTCAAGCAGGCCGAAGAAACCGGTGGCATCCCGATACTGCGCCTCATGTAGTTCGTCAATCTGGGCGCTGATTCGCCCGACCGGCTTTGTCCCGCGGTAGGCGAGCCAGAAACAGGAGCGTGCGTGCGCGAAGTAGGGGTTATGCGGAGAGAACTGCTCCCGCCGCTCGATCAGCAATGGGGGAATCCATGCGGGATCGTCGGCATAGACCGACCACGGGAGACGAATAAATCGGTGAAGATCCCGCGATCTGTTTATCGGTACAATGCGTACGGATTCACGAGTGGCTTGTATGGCAGGGGGTGTCCCTCCGGGGAGGGTTGTGGAGTTCTGGCCGGGCACTACGCCACCCACGCGGGAGTCGATTTATTCGATGTTGACAAATTGTACAGTCCTCTTTCGTTTTTTTGTTGCACAAAACCGCTCAGTTTCGTATATAATACGCGCTAGCTTTCTGGCGGTGACGGCGGTAGACCAAGCAGCTACCTGAGATTGTCACTATTATGCACGTTTAATAATGGCGTTCAACACATTAAATTGGGTGTTACGAGACGGTGCGTCCGCCATCCTCGTGCGCGTAGTCAGTACAGAGGAGTAGCGCAACGGCTATGTACTGTTGTACACCTCAATACGTCAGCTCCTTCCGAAAGGCGTGCGGTGCTGGCGATCTGCCGCCGGTCGTTTTACGCGGGCTGCTCAGCAAGTGGGCTTGCCGCGTGCAGTCGTTACGAAGAGATTGAGCCTGTTCGGTTCCTCTTTGGCCAGTACGTAACAGACCTTTCCGGCGCCGAGAGGTTGAGTTATCGGGCAACTTCGTTTTGTGTATAGGGGGTGTAGGGGGAATGATAACAGGACCGACGCCGACTGAGAATACCCTGCCGCTTCGGGTCACCGGCTTTTCCACACTGGCCGAGGCGCTGGATTATGCAGCCGGGGGGGAGACCGGATGTAATTTTTATGGGGACCGTGGCGAACTGTACGCCGTCCTGCCGTATGCCGATCTTCGAGAACAGGCGCGATTACTGGCGCGTCGCCTTATGGGGCTGCGCCTCGAACGGCGCGCGCGCGTGGCCATCGTCGCGGATACCGGTCCGGATTTTCAGCGCTTCTTCTTTGCGTGTCAGTATGCCGGCCTGGTGCCTGTTCCGCTGTCGGCATCGCTCCTCATAAGCGGCCGCAAACGATACGTCACCCAACTTCGAGCGCTTCTGGCGAACTGTCGTCCGTCCATCGCGATGGCTCCACCTGAATTTTTCCCATTTCTCAGCGAGGCTGCCGACGGCCTCGAGTTGGTACACGTCGGTACGGCAGACGCGTTTGACAGCCTACCCGAATCCTCGGAGGAGTTAGAGCCGCTGCGTTCCGAGGAGATGGCCTATCTTCAATATACCTCAGGGAGCACACGGTTTCCCCGCGGGGTCATGATTACCCAGAGCGCGGTCCTTGCCAATCTGGAGGGGATCCTTCAACAGGGTCTTCAGATTCGCCCGGGAGATCGCGCGGTATCGTGGCTTCCTTTTTACCACGATATGGGGCTTGTGGGATTTGTGCTTGCGCCGATGGTGGGCCAGGTATCCGTCGATTATCTGAAAACGCAATCGTTTGCCATGCGACCCCGGTTGTGGCTGGCCCTGATGACACAGGCGAAGGCCACGATCTCTTTCAGCCCTTCCTTCGGATATGAGATGTGCGTGAGGCGCCTCAGGCATGATGAGGCCGGCAGATTTGACCTCAGCGCATGGCGCGCTGCAGGGGTGGGCGCTGAAACCATTCGGCCTGGCGTCTTAAAGGATTTTGCAGATGTGCTGGCGCCGAGCGGATTCAAGTCCAGCGCATTTGTGGCCTGCTATGGCATGGCAGAGGCCTCCCTTGCTGTGACGTTTGCGCCGATAGATACAGGTATTGCCGTTGATCGGGTAGACCGAACCCTGTTGGCCAAGTATGGAGTGGCATCCCCCCTACACGAGTGTGAGATCGGATCGGACTCGGATAAAACGAGCATAAGCCAATTTGTCAACTGCGGCGTTCCACTTTCCGGAATTGACGTTGAGGTGCGAGACGAACAGGGCCATGTTCTGCCTGACCGTCACGCAGGCGTCATTTTCGTGCGAGGCGCCAACATGACCTCCGGCTACTTCGGCGATCCGGAGAAAACTCGAAAGGTCTTGTCTCCGGACGGATGGCTCGATACGGGAGACCTCGGATATCTTGTAGGCGGCAGCCTCGTCATCATCGGCCGAAAGAAAGACGTCATCATCGTGCATGGACGGAATATCTGGCCTCAGGATTTGGAGCATCTTGCCGAGGAGTTGCCGGAGGTCAGGCCTGGCGACGCATGCGCATTCTCGGTGGAGACCCCGGACCGGACCGAGATGGCGGTGATGGTCGTTCACTGCCGTGAGCTGGATGCCGTCAAGCAAGCCGATTTTATCCGCCGGCTGCAAGGACTCATCCGTGAGTATTTTGCACTCGACTGTTTTGTTGAGCTTGTTCCTCCTCGTACCCTGCCGCGCACTTCCTCCGGGAAGCTCTCCCGTTCGAAGACCCGGGAAGAGTTCTTGGGTCGCAATGACGCGGCCCGACTCTTTCACGGCCGAAACGGATCCGGTCACATCGGTCTTCCGCAGCCCGGTCGGCAAGCGGACTCATGCGCGGCGTCATCGCGCTGACGGGAGCGACCGGATTTATTGGAAGCGCCCTGGCTCGAAGGCTGACAAAGGAAGGATGGCAGGTACGCGCGCTACACCGTTTACCAACCCCGCCGGCATACCTGACGGGCATCTCGCTGGAGTGGGTACGGGGGACGCTCGATGATCGCGATAGCCTTGAAGGCCTGGTGGGCGATGCGGATGTTGTGATCCATTGCGCCGGGGCCCTGCGCGGTATTACCGAGGCCGACTTTTACCCGGTCAATGTGAAGGCAGTCTCACGGCTGGCCTCTATTGCTGCGAGCCGCAGTCCTGTCCCCCGATTTCTCCTGATCTCATCCCTGGCAGCTCGAGAGCCCGAATTATCGCCCTACGCGGCCAGCAAGCGGATGGGAGAGATCGCCCTGTCGAAAGCGGGCGATCGGCTGCCGTGGACCGCACTTCGCCCTCCAGCGGTCTATGGTCCAGGTGACCGCGCATTACTTCCCTTGCTTCGTCTGATGTGGCACGGGATAGCCCCCATACCTGGGCGCCAAGATGCCAGATTCTCCTTACTCTATGTGGAAGATTTGGCGGAGGCTGCGGTGCAATGGCTCTCCAGCGACGTCTCGGAGAGGTGCGCGTTCGAACTGGACGATGGCCACCCTCAGGGATATACGTGGTGTGAGGTTGTTGAGACCTTCGAGCGGCTCAGAGGAAGATGGGTAGTTCGTGTTCAGGTTCCCGAGCTGATTTTGACACTGGCTGCCGGGCTTAACAGGATGGCGGCTTCCGTGGTAGGATATTCCCCGATGTTGACCCCGGGCAAAGTACGGGAGTTCAGGCACCCGAACTGGGTCTGCGATAACACCCCGTTTCGCCGAGTTGTTGACTGGACGCCGACGGTGGAGCTGGAAGAGGGGCTGCGGCTGACGCTTGGCCTCGAGGGGTAGTAGACTGACAACTAAAAACTTAACAGTGAAAACTGTATTGTGCCTAGATGACCCACTACGAAACGATACTTCCACAGCTCTATGAGATCTTGAAGCCGTTCGCGCAGGATGGGCAGACCCTCTCCGACGAGACGGAGTTGGTAGCCGATCTGGATCTCGATTCGATGAAGGTCATGGAGATCCTGCTTGAGGTGGAGGAGCGGTTCGATATCTCTATTCCCTTGAATGTCATCCCGGACGTCCGAACCATCAGAGATTTTGCCCGCCAGATCGAGCAATTGACGGAGCGGAAGTGACAGCGCTTCTAGAGAAGTTCCGCCAACTCGCCGACGCCCGTGAGGCGTTGACACAATTAAGCCAAGATCCCTTTCGGGTGACGATTGAACGGATCCTGTCGCCGACGGAGGCCCTCGTCAACGGCCGACCCATGATTCTGGCCGGAACGAACAACTACCTCGGTTTGACGTTCGATCCTCAGTGCATAGAAGCAGCGGTGCAAGCGGTGCAGGAGCAGGGAACAGGTACGACAGGATCCAGAATGGCCAACGGTAGCTTCAGTGGGCATCTTGCGCTGGAGAAAGAGCTGGCGGAATTCTTCGGGCGCCGGTGGTGTAATGTGTTCTCAACCGGCTATCTGGCCAACTTGGGCGTTATTGCGGCGCTCACCGGCCCTGGAGATGTGATCCTGATCGATGCCGATTGTCATGCAAGCATTTATGACGGATGCCGGATGAGCGGGGCAGAAATCATTCGGTTCCGTCATAATGATGTTGCCGACCTCTATAAGCGACTCGCGCGTCTGAGGGAGCGAAGCACCAACACGCTGATCATTGTGGAGGGCCTCTACAGCATGCTCGGCGATCGAGCGGCGCTGACAGAGATCGCGGCTGCGAAACGCAAGTACGGCGCCTACCTGCTTGTCGACGAGGCCCATTCGCTTGGCGTCTTGGGGAAGCGGGGCCGTGGGCTGTCCGAGGAGGCCGGCGTCGAAGACAGCATCGATTTTATCGTCGGAACGTTCAGTAAGAGCCTGGGTGCGACCGGCGGGTTCTGTGTCTCGGATCATCCTGAGGTGGACCTGGTCAGATATGTCAGCCGTCCGTACATCTTCACTGCATCGCCTTGCCCATCGGTCATCGCCTCCACAAGGGTTGCCTTGCACAAGCTTCAGACTAAGCCGGAGCTGCGCGTCCAGCTCTGGAACAACGCGCAGCGGTTGTATGACTCGTTGAAGGGGTTGGGATTCAGGCTGGGCCCGGACCCCAGTCCGATCATCGCGGCCCGATTCGGCCAAAAGGAAGAGACGATCGCCTTCTGGAACGGTCTCTTCGATCAAGGCGTCTACGTCAACATGATCCTACCGCCGGCGGCCCCAGACGGCGGAAGCCTGCTCCGGTGCAGCGTGAGCGCGGCGCATACACCGGACCAGATGGACCGCATTTGCCAGGCCTTTGCGTCCGTCAAGGCGGCTCTCCTCTCTTAATCTCGCCGATTGATGCGATTGTCGATGTTCTCGTCGGCGCGTTACGATAGAATAACACTCATAGCGCGCTGCGGGTGTTTCGAGGCCGATTAACATGCACTGGTGGACACTTCTGCGCACACGCTCCGCGTTCAAGCGGCTGGTCAGCGACTTGGATCCGGACGTCGCCCTCACCCTTGTCGACGTCGGCTCGGCCGGGGGGCTGAAGGACCGGTGGCAGTTGCTGCGCGGACGCGTACACAGCTACTGCTTCGATCCGCGCGAGGAGGCGACGGTACGGCAGGAGCCGGGCAGGACTGTGCTCCCCTATGCGGTAGGCCGCGAGACGGGTGTAGCCGCGTTCCTCACGACCCGCTTCGGCAACATGAGTTCGATCCTGCAGCCAAATGCCGAGGTCCTGTACCGATTTCAGGACCGCGAATACAAGGCCGAGGTCGTGTCGGTCGACAAGCTGCCGATTCGGCGCATCGACGACGTCGTCCCTGGACCGACCGCCGACGCGCTGAAGGTCGATGCACAAGGCAGTGAGCTGGATATCCTGATTGGCGCGCAGACGCTGTTGCGCTCCGGCCTGTTGTTGGCCGAAATCGAGGTATCTTTCTTCGAGCGGTACATCGGGCAGCCGCTGTTCGGGGAGATCGCAGCTTTTATGCGCTTGCACGGCTTTGAACTCTTTGACTTCTACTATCTGCACCACTATTATCGGACCAACCGGCTGATGCTGCGCAAGTATCAGATTATCCCTGACTCGCGGTCTGGCCAGATTGCGTATGCCGACGCCATCTTCTTTTTGAGCGATGCGGCGTTCCGGGCGCACCTCGATGGCCTGCCCGCCGACGGTCAATCCGCAGTCCTCGCGAAATTCCTTCTCCTTCTGCTGATCTACGGCAAGTTCGACTGCGCGCTGCAGCTATTCGACGAGCGCCAGCTCCTGCTGTCCGAGTCGGTGCGCAACACGTTTACGGCGTTCTTCTCTGCGCTGCCGCCGGGGCGGCGTCGTTCTGCTGCGAACCGCGACGGGCGAGTGCACGCCTAAAGGGCGCATGCTGACGGAGCGGGATAGTCGGAACAGTTGCGGTCCGGCGCTGCGTATCATTCTACTCGCGGCGGGCATCGGCTCCCGACTCCACCCTCGAACCGAGAACCTGCCCAAGGCGATGATTCCATTGCCGGATGGAGAATCGCTGTTGGAGCATACGCTTTCGGTCCTGAGCTCCGATCCGCAAACCGGGGAGATCGTCATCGTGGGAGGGCACGAGTATGAAGTACTGCGCAGCTACGTCGAGGCTTATTGGAGCAGATGTTGCCGAACAGTATTCAACCCGGACTACGAGGCGAAGGGTCCGATCTATTCGGTGCGCTGCGGTCTCGCCGGCTGTCCTGCCGGGTCGTACGTCGCCATCATGAACGGTGATACCTGGTTTAGCGAACAGGCTTTGCACCTGATGTTGCGCCTGGCGGCCGGTGCGCCCCCGTCCACGTTGCTGTTCGGTTCCCCGGCGAGCCGGTTTGCTGCGGACGATATGCGCATTCGCACCGAGGGTGATCGTATACGGCAGGTGGGCAAAGGCATCGACGCGGCGCAGATGATCTCCGCCGGGTGTTGTCTGCTGCCGCCCAGGGCTGCGGCGTCGCTCGCCGCCATGCTCGCCTCAATCGAGATCGGTCCCTACTCCGAGGTCAAGACCTGGCACGGGGCTCTCAATAAGCTGATTGAAGCTGGGGAGCGCATCGAGTTCCATGCTCTGCCGCGTGACGACTGGCAGGAGATCGACGACGAGAGTGACCTCGAAGAACTCTTCCGTCGCATGGCGAGGCGTCGCCACGGAGGTAGGACGTAGCGGATCAGAAGCCGGCGCGGCGACGAATCTCGGCGAACAGGCGCTCACACGACCGGCCGTCGCGATACTCGTAGAAGTCGCGCCGTACCTGCTCCCGCGCCTCGACCCAGGCATCGCGTCCGTCGACGACGATCTCGTGTAGCGCCTCCTGTAGCTCTGCCTGCGTCAGACACTTGGGGCCCGGAGAGATCGCGTCATAGTCGTGCTGGATTCCCCTTTTTGCGATGTATGCGTCGAGGTCGTAGGGGAAAAAGAGGATGGGCCGATCGAGCAGGATATAGTCCATATAGATGGACGAGTAATCCGTAATCATGCAGTCGGCATATCTCATGACCGGATAGGTGTCTGCATCCTTGTCCAGGACCATAATCGCCTCGCGTTCCCCTACCGCCGACTTGTCCTTGGGGTGAGCCTTCCAGACGATCAGCAGGCCGTGACGAAGGGCAAACTCATTGAGCTGAGCGAGATCGAGCACCTGGGTGGGTTGGGTGTCGGTCGGGTGACGCCAGGTCGGGCAGTACAGGAC
>DATMXF010000091.1:0-29315 GCA_035561835.1 Patescibacteria group bacterium | reverse complement strand
CTGGTCGGCGCCGGACTGGTCTACCTGGTTGCGGTATATGCAGAGATAGCCTTTCAGCAAGAGAGCATGGGCGGCGGTGATGTGAACCTGCTGAGCATGATCGGCGCCTTCCTCGGTTGGCGCCTCATGCTCGTCTCTTTTGGCGTCGCGGTCATCGCCGGCGCCTGTCTTTCGTTGGCGCTGATAGCATCCCGTGTGCTGTCGCGGAAAGACCGGATCCCGTTCGGGCCGTTTTTAGCGCTCGGCGCGGTCGTTGCCCTCTTTGTTGGTGATAAGGTGATCGACTGGTACCTGGGTCTCCTCGGGTGATATCAGCGACAAGGTGTTGACACCCCGCCGTGACTCGTGTAGAAATTCCACCTGGGAGCATACGATGACGTACAGCGGTAACCCCACTTTTGCAGCCCGGGTGTTCGAGCGGGCCTTAGATATTCTTCCTATTCTCACGACCCTTCTGCTCCTCTCGATCTACCCGCTCCTCCGATATCTTCCTGACGATCCGTTTTGGGCCGAGGTCTTTCGATTGGCCGTTATCACCATCTGGATCGGCTACCTGATCATCAATCAGGTCCGCGCCCATAAGACACGACAGGAACTGCTGACCAACATGGAGACCGACTGGCGCAGCAGGCTCGATACCTCCGGCCACCCCTTCAGTCATTATGCGATCCTCATGCCCCTGAAGCGGGAGAGCAACCGCCGCGTGCTGTTTCAGACGTTACGTTCGATCGAGCGGCAGCGCTACCCGCATGCGGACATCACCCTGATACCGATCGTAGAAGCGGAAGACCGGGAGACGCTTCAGACGCTGGGCGATCTCGTCGCGACGTTTGAGAAGACCTTCAGAATCCGACTGCTCACCTATCCCACCGACGAGATCATGAACAGATGCAAGGCAACGTCGATCAGCACAGCCGGCCGGTATCTCGCGAGGCTGATCGATGACGGGACGTTGCGGGATGAGAACCTGAAGATTCTGATCATCGATGCCGACACGATTCTGCATCCACAGGATCTTGCCTTCCGGGAGCACAGCCATCGGCAGGAAGCGGAACGCGCGATGACCAGGGGGGACCGAGGGGTCGTCCTGCAGTCACTGACCACCTACACCTCGAACTACTGGAAGGTGCCGATGCTGCCTCGCCTGCACAACTCCGGGTTCGTCCTGTATCAGTTAGGAAAGATGCAGACTACCGGCGACTATCTGGTCCTGGGTCCGGGAACAAGCCTCCCCTTCCGTGATTTCCGCACGGTGGACTACTTTGAACCGAATCGTCACAACGAGGATATGCAGTTCAGGTATAAGGTCGTGATGGAAGGGTTTCGCGTCGCCCCTATCAAAATGCCGACCTGGGGACAGGCGCCGCTCACCACCAGAGAGTCGTGGAGCCAGATCGCCCGTTGGGCCCGCGGCGCCGTAGACGTCAAATTCGTCGTCAATTACGCGCGAAGATTTGACGACGTGCGGGTGCCGCTGCTCAAGCGAAAGTTATTCCTGGCGCTTCGAGCGCTATTTGCCAACGCCATGCCGCCTCTCATGGTCTTTTTGCCTGCGCAACTGATTCTGATCTCCTGGATCAGCCCCTGCGTCAGAGAGCTGTGGCCGTTTCAGGTATTCCTTTCGCCCGATGTGCTCGCCTTACGGATCGGGAGCAAAAGCCTGTGCGTAAGTCCACTCGCCGCTTTTAATCTCCAGTTCCAGACGATTGTGCTGACCACTTCGATGTTCCTGGGCATGGTGCTGGTCCCCCACACGCTGAAGCCGATCATTTATCAACGGCCGCCTCGCCGTTGGCGGCAGGCCAGGACACTCTTTGAGTGGTCTCGCCTTACCTTCACGCCGGTCAACCTGCACAACTATGTCCTGATGGCCACGGCACAGCTTTACATGCAGGCTCGCCTGGCGCTGGGCATCTCTATCACTCACACAGAGATCACCAGGAAGTGATGTGCGGGGTGCGAAGTGCGAGGCATATGGTTCGTGGTGTGGGCGGTGGTGTGCTCTGCTTAATCCCGCCGCACATCCCTGTACGGCTCGAATCGACACTGGCGGGCTTCGCTGTCCATGCTTCGCCTGCCATCGACGACGCGTCGCACACCCCGCCCACCCCCTGTTGGATCCCTTACCCTAAACCCTAGACCCTATACCCTTGTTTTAAGGTGCGAGTTGAAGATCGGATTTTTCACCTGCAACGCCTCCCCACTGCTCAACGGTCTCGCTGTCTCTATTCAACAATTCGCGTTTCACCTGCGTCGCCTTGGCCATCGGGTCTTCGTCTTTGCGCCGCGTTACCCCGACTGCCCGGAAGTAGAGCCGGACACCTACCGGTTCCCATCGCTGCGCGTACCGACCCATCACCGCTATGCCTTACCGATTCCAGCCGTCGCCGTGAGACTCCATCGTCTGATTCCGCGTCTTGGTCTCCAGATCATCCATGCCCACCACCCGTTTCTTGTCGGGCCGTACGCCCGCCGACTGGCCCGCCGACTGGGAGTCCCGTTTGTGTTCACCTACCATACACTGTACGAGCATTATGCCCATTACCTGCCGGTCGTCTCGCCCCTGGCTGCCCGGCTCGCAGAGACCCGAAGCTATACCTTCGCCAACCAGGCCGATCTGGTTATCGCGCCGTCGTCAGGGGTGCAGGAGCGACTGTGGAGCCACGGGGTCACCGTTCCTATTGAAGTCATTCCAACAGGGATCGAGCCGCCGGTGGAGCCGGAGGAATCGAAGACCCGGATTCGGCGTCGCCTGGGTGTGTCGAAGGACGGGCCGGTGCTCCTGTACGTGGGGCGGCTGGCGAGGGAAAAGAATCTCGAGTTGCTCTTGCGGGCGGTCCATAGCGTCACTCGGGTTGTGCCCGACATCACACTATTGGTAGTCGGGGAGGGGGATGAGCAGCACTCATTGCAGCAACTGGCTGCCCATCTAGGAATCGCCGACCACGTCCGATTCGTGGGCCCGGTCCCGCATCAGGCTGTGGGCTGCTGGTATCGGGCTTCGGACCTTTTTGTCTTTCCGTCTGTCTCGGAGACCCAAGGCCTGGTCGTGCTCGAGGCGATGGCGCACAGGCTCCCCGTGCTGGCTGTCCGATCTGTTGGCACCTCGGATTTCATCGTAGATGGGGTAAGCGGCGCGCTGGCCAATGATGCCGAGGACGATTTCATCCAGCGTTTACTCACGCTGCTTCACGATGGGACAAGCTTGGCTCGCTACGCCGAGCAGGGCAGGGTGAGGGCAATGCAGATGACAGCCGAGGCCTCTGCTGTTCGGCTTCTTGAGGCCTACGAGCGCCTTCTGAACCCTAAACCCTATACCCTATACCCTGGCTTTCAATGGAGCAGTTGATCGAAGAGTATTTGAGATTCCTGGCGGTCGAGCGGGGGCTGGCAGAGAACAGTCTGGCGGCGTATGGGAGGGACCTGCGCCGGATAGTCGGCTACTTCAAGCAGGCCGGGGTCGGTTCATTTCAGGAGGTCAGCCGCGGGCAGGTTGCGCGCCTGCTCTTAGCGCTCCGAGAGGCGGGGCTGGCGCCCCGCACGGTCTCGCGCCACACCTCGTCGCTGCGGGGTCTATACCGCTACCTGCTAACGCAGGATCATGTGAAAGAGGATCCTACCGCGCACCTCGAGTCGTCGAGCCCCTGGGTGCGTCTGCCTGGGGTGCTGAGCCAGGAGGAGGTGGAGCGGCTGCTGGCGGCGCCGCTCACCAGCAATCCCCTGGGTCTTCGTGACAAGGCAATGCTGGAACTGTTGTACGCGGCCGGCCTGCGAGTATCGGAGATGGTGACCCTCCGACTGTCCGATGTGGACCTGGAAGTGGGCTACGTGCATTGTCAAGGCAAGGGCGGGAAAGACCGCGTGGTGCCGTTAGGGCGCGATGCCCAGACGGCAGTTCGCCGGTATCTCGCGACATCACGGCCATATCTTCAAAGAGGACGGTCAAGCCCTACACTGTTCCTCAATCGCTTCGGGTACCCGTTGACGCGCCAAGGTTTCTGGAAGCTCCTCCGCGCGTATGCGATAGCGGCAGGGATCGACCGGCGAGTCACCCCCCACACGCTTCGCCATTCATTTGCCACGCACCTGCTCGAGCGCGGCGCCGACCTCCGGGCGGTCCAGATGATGTTGGGTCATGCCGATATCTCTACGACGCAGATCTACACACACGTCTCCAGGGCGCACCTGAAGACGGTCTACAACCGCTACCATCCAAGGGCGTAAAGACAGGGGTTAGGGTAGAGGGTCTAGGGTATAGGGGTATGAAGCGCGAGGCATCTATGAAACTTCCTCACTTCCGAGACCTGGACGCTGCCAGCAGAGAGGCGCTCGAGGCGGCACGCAGGGCTGCCGCCCCTTCGCCGATCTATGTCGTCGGCGGCTATGTGCGGGATCTCCTCCTTGGTCGGGAAAATGTCGACATCGATCTGGTGGTTGAGGGCGATGCCATCACCGTAGCCGAACCCCTGGCGCACTCCCTCAAGGCGGTGGTTGCGTCTCACTCCAGGTTCGGAACCGCCCATCTGCGGCTCCCTGGAGGCAGAAGGCTCGATCTCGCCACCGCCAGGTCGGAACGATACTCGCACGCTGCCGCGCTGCCGGAGGTTCAACCCGCCCCCCTCCTTGCCGATCTGTTTCGACGCGATTTCAGCATCAATGCCATGGCTGCCCGCATCGACCGTCATCGGTTCGGGCCGCTGATTGATCCGTTGGGAGGACTCCGGGACCTGGAGCATGGTCGGATCAGAGCCTTACATGAGCAAAGCTTCATCGACGATCCCACCCGGCTCTTTAGAACAGCCCGATTTGAGGGGCGATATCGGTTTATCATTGCTCGGAGTACGTTGCGGCTGATGAAGGCCGCAGTGAAGGGGGGCGCGGTCGGGCATCTTGCCGGTTCGAGAATCTTCAGGGAGCTCTACCTGATCGCGCAGGAACCATCGGCTCCCCGGATTATCTGGCGGCTCAGGGATCTAGGCGTATTGACGGCTATTCATCCGAGACTGGCTCTCCCAGGGGCCGCCTTCGGTATGCTCGAAGGTGTGCGGCAGGTGCTCTCTCAGGCCGCATCGATGCCGTTGTTGGAGAAAGCCGCAGCAGGTGAGACGCTTCTCCTGGGGATGCTCTATCTTCTGCATCCGAAGACGGTTGTCGCGGTTCTCAAAAGGCTTACCCCACCCCACCGGGTCGCCGAAAAGCTTGCGACTGATGACAAGGCATGTCGATACGTTACGCGAAAGCTGACATGCGCCGTCGATCTTCGTCAAGGCCGGATCGCCCGGGTCCTGGATCCTCTCTCGCCGGAGGCCAGGGCTGTGCTGCTGGCTATACTTGCGAAGGGATCGGCGCGGGAGGCGGTTGTCGAATACCTCACGACTTCATGGAGCATTGTGCCGCTGCTCAAAGGGGGGGACCTGCATCGGCTGGGACTGAAGCCCGGCCCCATCTATCGGCGGACCTTGGCCGCCCTGCGCACGGCCAAGCTGGACGGGCGTCTTCATACCAAGGAGGATGAGGTCGCCTTCGTCCTGCGGCGTTTCGCCAGTGGGCGCCTTCAAGATTGACAAGGGTGTGTCCCTCTGTTACGGTAATCGGGGGGTAACGGATCGATCCTGATGGGCAAGGGGCATGTCTGATCTGACGCAGTTCATTCTGAATTTGAGTGTGAGGCTGCCGGCCATCCTGGCAGCCTTGACGTTTCATGAGTATGCCCATGGGTGGGTTGCCGACAAGCGGGGCGATCCGACTGCGCGGTTGTCGGGTCGCCTCACCTGGAACCCTCTCGCCCACCTCGATCCAATCGGAACTCTGGCCCTGATCTTCACGCCTGTGGGCTGGGCCAAACCGGTTCCGGTGAATTTTAACAATCTCCGACATCCGCGGCGCGATATGGTCTTGGTGGCGGCGGCAGGACCGGGCGCAAACCTCATTCTTGCCTCCGTGTGTGCCTGGTTACTTCGACAGTTCGACGGTACTGAGGGGATGGAGGAGTCCGCGTGGTGGCTTCCGTGGCTTACGCCGGTCCATCTCATGTTGTACAAGAGCGTGCTGATCAATGTCGCGCTGGCAATCTTCAACCTGATCCCCGTGTTGCCGCTTGATGGTGGCCGCGTCATGGCCGGACTTCTGCCGCCCCGGCAGGCCGCCTCGTATGGCAGGCTGGAGCGGTACGGCTTTGCGATTCTCATGGTACTGATCTTCAGCGGTGTGGTCGATCGCCTGATCTGGCCGCCCATCGCGCTTGTCGCCGGGCTATTGCTCGGCGCCTAGGCGCAGGAGGAGCACAACCGTCGATGTCGAAGGGTCGAGTCTTGAGCGGGATGAGACCGACGGGACGGCTGCATCTCGGCCATCTGTTCGGGGCTCTGGACAACTGGCGCCGCCTACAGGAAACGTATGAGTGCTTCTTCTTCGTCGCCGACTGGCATGCGCTCACGACTGACTACGCCGACACAAAGGGAATCCGGGAGAATATCCGTGAGATGGTCCTGGATATGTTGGCGGCCGGGATCGACCCGTCAAAGGCGACTCTCTTTCTACAGTCTCGGCTCCATGAACATGCGGAGCTGTTCCTGTTGCTGTCGATGATTACCCCTGTCCCCTGGCTGGAGCGGAATCCGACGTACAAGGAGCAGCAGCAGGAGCTGACCACCAAAGACCTCAGCACCTATGGGTTTTTGGGGTACCCGGTCCTGATGGCCTCAGACATACTTATTTACAAGGCCAATCATGTGCCGGTGGGGATCGATCAGGTGCCGCATTTGGAGTTGACCAGAGAGATCGCGCGCCGGTTTAACGCGCTGTACGGGGAGGTCCTTATTGAGCCGCAGCCGCTCCTGACCGAGTTTCCAAAGGTCCCGGGTACCGATGGCCGCAAGATGAGCAAGAGTTACGGCAACGCCATCTATCTGACCGACTCACCCGAGCAGATCACCGCCAAGATCAAACCGATGGTGACGGATCCTGCCAGAGTACGCCGCCGCGATCCGGGTAATCCGGACGTCTGCCCGGTCTTTGACCTGCACAAGATCTTCACGCCTAAGGTAAAGCGGGACGCCGCCATCGATCCTGGCTGTCGAACGGCGGGAATCGGATGTCTGGACTGCAAGGGAATATTGTTGGAGCATATGCTCCCCGCGTTACAGCCTATCTACGAACGGCGCCAGGAACTGGTGACTCACCCGGAGATCGTCCAGGATGTCCTGGAGGACGGATGGGCCAGGGCCAAGAAGATTGCGGGAGAGACCCTGTCGGAAGTCAAGGCCGCGATGCACATGTAACATCAGTTTTCAGCAGTCAGCATTCAGCTAATACCTGATGGCTGATCTCTTGAGGTGTCGAAATGGTTGATCGCTCGATTCCGGAAGGGCTGACGTTTGACGACGTACTCCTGATCCCCGCCAAATCAGAGGTCCTCCCACGGGATGTCGATGTGCGGACCCGTCTGACCAGACGGCTGACTATCAACATTCCGGTCGTCAGCGCCGCGATGGATACGGTAACCGAGGCCAGGATGGCCATTGCGCTGGCCCGGGAGGGGGGGATCGGCATGATCCACCGGGCATTCCCTCCGGATCGGCAGGCCCTTGAAGTGGACAAGGTCAAGAAGTCCGAGAGCGGAATGATCGTAGACCCGATCACTATCTCGCCGGACCAGAAGCTATCCGACGCCCTGGAACTGATGCAACACTATCGGATTTCAGGCGTCCCTGTTACGCAGAACGGCAAATTGGTCGGTATCCTGACCAATCGGGATATCCGCTTCGAGACCAAGCTTGATCTGAAGATTGCCCAGGTGATGACCAAAGACCGGCTTATCACGGCGCCGGTCGGTACCGGTCTGGAGGAGGCAAAGGAGATCCTGCACCGGAACCGGATCGAGAAGCTGCTGGTGGTGGACGATGCGTTCAATCTCCGCGGTCTCATCACCATCAAGGATATTGAGAAGACGATCAAGTACCCGAACGCCTGCAAGGATGAGCTGGGGCGGTTGCGCGTGGGCGCAGCCGTCGGCGTGAGCGATGAGACGCCGGACCGGGTAGACGCGTTGGTCAAGGCCGGCGTCGACGTCCTGGTGGTAGATACCGCCCACGGCCACAGCAGCGGGGTCGTAGAGACCGTTGCGATGATCAAGCGGCGGCATCCTGACACCGAGGTGATTGCCGGCAACATTGCGACAGCCGAAGGAGCCGAGGAGCTGATCAGGGCGGGGGCCGACGGACTGAAGGTCGGGATCGGCCCGGGATCTATCTGCACGACCCGAATGGTCGCCGGAGCGGGGGTCCCGCAGATTACGGCGATCGCGGACTGCGCGAAAATCGCCGATCGATATGGCGTTCCGATCATTGCCGACGGCGGCATCAAGTTTTCGGGCGATGCGACCAAGGCGATTGCGGCCGGGGCGCATGCCGTGATGCTTGGGAGTCTGCTGGCGGGGACCGAGGAAAGCCCGGGCGAGACGATCATCTTTCAGGGACGGACCTACAAGGTCTACCGTGGCATGGGTTCGCTGGGCGCCATGCAGCGGGGCGGCAGGGATCGGTACGGCCAGGAGGCGGAAACAGAGGAACATAAGCTTGTCCCCGAGGGGATTGAGGGGCGCGTTCCCTATAAAGGGACACTGGCCGGTAGCATGTATCAACTGGTCGGAGGGATCCGATCCGGGATGGGCTATTGCGGCTGTGACACCATCGAGGAGCTTCGACAGAAGGGCCGCTTTATTCGGATCACCTCCGCCGGGCTCCGCGAGAGCCACGTGCATGACGTCATCATCACAAAAGAAGCGCCGAACTACCGGATGGATTAAGAACAGTGATCAGCCTTCAGCGGTCAGCTATCAGCAGTTGACCAGACAAACAATACAAATGTGCGAAGATAGACTTCTGGAATGCTCGATTGTACCCCCTCTTGTAGTATCTTAGCTGAGCGCTGATGGCTGATCGCTCATAGCTGTCCTTCATGAATAAAATTCTCATCCTCGATTTCGGTTCGCAGTACACGCAGTTGATCGCCCGGCGCGTCCGTGAACTGGGTATCTACTGCGAGATCCATCCGTTCAATCTGCCTTTAGACGATATCAAGGCTTTTAATCCAAAGGGGATCATTCTTTCCGGTAGTCCGGCCAGTGTCTACCAGCCGGACGCTCCCCTGTGCCGGCGCGAGATCATCCAACAGGGCGTACCGGTCCTCGGGATCTGCTACGGGATGGGGGTTCTCGGTCACTTTTATGGTGCTGCCACGACGCGAGCCGCTTCCCGGGAATATGGCCGGGCGCACCTTACGATCGACGATACCACCGATCTCTTCTCCGGCATGAACAGTGGACTCAGCGTCTGGATGAGCCACGGCGACAAGCTTGAGGCGATGCCCGACACGTTTCGTCGCCTCGCCCACACGGCGAATGCGCCGTTTGCCGCGATTCGCCATCGAACCCAGCCGCTCTTTGCGGTCCAGTTTCACCCGGAAGTTGCTCATACTGACAGCGGGAAGGCGATCCTCGGGAATTTTCTGTTCAGGGTCTGCGGCTGCGCCCAGGATTGGCAGATGCATTCCTTCGCTGAGATGGCCATCGACCGGATTCGGCATCAAGTGGGGAATCGTCGAGTCCTCTGTGCGCTGAGCGGGGGAGTCGATTCTTCGGTTGTCGCGCTGTTGGTTCATCGGGCGATCGGTCCGAAGCTCACCTGCGTCTTCGTCGATAACGGTCTGCTCCGAAAGGGGGAGGCCACCCAGGTGGAGCAGGCCATGGGCGAGCACCTGGGCCTTCACCTGATCTCGGTTGACGCGAGAGAGCGATTTCTAACCCGACTCAAAGGGATCATCGATCCGGAAGAGAAACGGAAGATCATCGGTGCGGAGTTCATCGCCGTCTTTGAGGAAGAGTCACGGCGGCTGGGGCGGTTCGAGCTCCTCGCCCAAGGAACCCTCTACCCGGATGTGATCGAGAGCGTGTCGGTCCAGGGGCCTTCGGTCACGATCAAATCCCACCACAATGTGGGGGGCCTGCCGGAGCAGTTCGATTTTGAGTTGCTGGAGCCGCTGCGGGAGCTGTTCAAGGATGAGGTCCGAGAGCTTGGACGGGAGATCGGCCTGCCGGATACCGTTCTCTGGCGTCAACCGTTCCCAGGGCCTGGACTGGCCGTCCGGATTATCGACGAGGTGACGCAGGCGCGGCTGGACCTGCTGAGAGAGGCCGATGCCATCGTCGAGGCGGAGGTCGCTGGAGCGAAGCTGAATCGGGAATTATGGCAAGCGTTTGCCGTCCTGTTGCCGATCAAAACGGTAGGGGTCATGGGTGACGAGCGGACATATGAGCATGTCGTCGCCATTCGGGCCGTCACCAGCCTCGACGGGATGACGGCTGATTGGGCGCGGTTGCCGCATGACCTGCTCCAGGCGATCAGTAGCCGGATCATAAGTGAGGTCAAGGGGGTCAACCGCGTCGTCTACGACATCTCCTCCAAGCCCCCCAGCACCATCGAGTGGGAGTAAGTAAAGACAGGGTATAGGGTAGAGGGTTTAGGGTATAGGTCGGAAGACACGACAGCGAGGCAGGTCTCTTGTCTAACGTGGATCCATTTGGTGTAGTCATTGTAGATACAACCGGAGGATTTTATGACTGCAAGAGTTCAGAAATGGGGCAATAGTCTTGCTCTGAGACTCCCGAAGGCTCTTGCGGACGAATTCCGTTTGGAGCAAGGCAGTGCCGTAGAGCTGCGTGTAGTCGGCAACAAACTCGTCATCGAGCCCCACCGACCGCCGCAATACAGGCTTGAGGATCTTCTCAAGAGGGTATCTAAGCGTAATATTCACCCCGAGTTGAAGACCAGTCGGCCTGTCGGCAGAGAAGCTCTGTGATGGCAGCCCCGCTGACCCTCGGCTTGGTTCTTCTTTGCCCGATCACGAATCAGCGCAAAGGCTATCCCTTTGAGGTACCTTTGCCTGAAGGCATCAAGGTGGCAGGTGTTGTACTTGCTGACCAGATCAAGAGTATGGACTGGCACGCGCGACATACTGAGTTCTCGTGCAAGGCGCCTGTGGCGACTGTTCTTGAGGTAATCGGCAAGGCACAGTCACTCCTTGCAATCTGAAGTTGTTCATGACCGAACCCGCTGTTGCACCGGACACAGGGGCTGCAAGTGTTCTACAGCGGTGCAGCAGTTACCCCGTGTCGCTGAACAGCATGCCGATGGACTGTCCGAGCGGCCCACAAAAGGGATCATGCGGACCAATAACCTTATACCCTAAACTCTAGTTTTCTGGGGAACTATGCACCATTCCGATTTTGTTCACCTGCACGTTCATACTCAGTATAGTCTCCTGGATGGGGCGTGCTCCCTGGAGACGCTGGTGGCCAAGGCGAAGGAGTATAAGATGCCCGCCTTGGCCGTGACCGATCACGGTAACCTCTTCGGGGCGATCGACTTTTACACCCTCGCGATGAAGGAGGGGATAAAGCCGATCATCGGCAGCGAGGTGTATATTGCCCCCGGCAGCCGTTTCGAGAAGTCCAATCAGGACAGCGGCTACGAAGGCGCCAGCCACATCACCCTGCTGGCCAAGGATCAGGTCGGCTACCGGAATTTGATCAAACTGGTCTCGGCCGGCTACCTGGAGGGGTTCTACTATAAGCCTCGAATCGATAGAGAGCTGTTTGCCCAGCATTGTCAGGGACTCATTGCCCTCTCCGGCTGCCTGAACAGCGAGGCGGCTAAGGCGCTGCTGGACGGCGACGAGGTGCGGGCGAAGGAGACCGTCGGCTGGTATATGGAGGCGCTGGGGCGCGAGAACTACTTTCTGGAGGTTCAGAACCACGGGATGGCGGAGCAGAAGACAGTCACTGACGGAGTCCTTCGGCTCGCCAAAGCATTTGACCTGCCGATTGTCGCCACCAACGACCTGCACTATCCCAGCAAAGAAGCTGCGCGTGCCCACGAGGTGCTGCTCTGCATCCAGACCGGGAAGACGATTCAGGACAAGGATCGTTGGCGCTTTTCCACCGATCAGTTCTATTTCAAATCGGCAGCAGAGATGAAGCAGATCTTTGCCGAGCTGCCGGAGGCGGTCAAGAACACCATTACCGTGGCCGAGCGGTGCAACCTCCAGCTCCAGTTCGGGCAGCTTCGCCTGCCCCGGTATCAGGTGCCCGAGGGCCACACCCTCGAGACCTACCTGGCCCATCTGGCCTGGGAGGGACTGAAGGTCCGATACCCGGACGCGAATGCAGCGGTTGAGGCGCGCCTGAAGTACGAGCTTGAGGTCATCCAGAAGACCGGTTTCTCCGGATACTTCCTGGTGGTCTGGGACTTCATCAAGTTCGCCAAGGATCGGGGGATCTCAGTCGGCCCCGGCCGCGGGTCCGCGGCTGCCTCGCTGGTTGCCTACTGCCTCGGTATCACCAATATCGATCCTCTCCGGTACGGCCTGATCTTCGAACGGTTCCTGAACCCCGAGCGGATCAGCATGCCGGATATGGACATCGACTTCAGCGACGACCGGCGGGATGAGGTAATCGAGTACGTGACTAAGAAATATGGAGCCGACAATGTGGCTCAGATCATCACGTTCGGAACGATGGGGGCCAAGGCGGTCATCCGGGATGTCGGTCGCGGACTTGGGATGCCCTATGCCGAGGTGGACAAGATCGCCAAGATGGTTCCCAACCGGATCAATATCAGTCTGGACGAGGCGATTGCCGAGAGCCCGCCGCTGACAGAGGCGGTACAGAGCCGGGCAGAGGTCGGGGAGTTGTGGCAGGTTGCCAAGTACCTGGAGGGGCTGACACGGCACGCCTCAACCCACGCGGCGGGCGTCGTCATCTCTGGCGATCCGCTCACCGAGCATGTCCCGCTGTACAAAGATCCCAAGGCCGGCAGTAAGCCGACAACCCAGTACGCCATGAAGGCCATCGAGAAGATCGGCCTGTTGAAGGTCGATTTCCTGGGCCTGCGAACCCTGACAGTCATCGCCAACACGCTGGAACTGATCGCCTCCGGACGCGGGGACAGGATCAATATCGAGGAGATCCCTCTCGATGACCCGGCGGTCTTTTCTCTGCTTAGCGAGGCGCGGACCTTCGGGGTGTTTCAACTGGAATCCTCTGGGATGCGGGATCTGATGCGGCGTCTGAAGCCGGAACGGCTGGAGGATGTCATCGCCCTCGTGGCGCTCTACCGGCCCGGACCGATGGTGATGATCGATGATTTTATCAACCGTAAGAACGGAAAGGTCAAGATCCGCTACGACCACCCGTTGATGGAGACGATCCTCAAAGAGACCTATGGGATCATGGTCTACCAGGAACAGGTGATGCGGATCGCCTCGGATCTCGCCGGGTTCTCCATGGGCGAGGCGGATGTACTGCGCAAGGCGATGGGTAAAAAAGACCCCGAGATGATGGATCAACAACGGAAGAAGTTTGTTGACGGTGCGAAGGTCAAGGGGGTCCAGGCGCGGACTTCGGAAAAGATCTTTGACAAGATGGCCCCCTTTGCCGGGTACGCCTTCAACAAACCCCACGCGACCTCTTACGCCCTCTTAGCCTATCAGACCGCCTATCTGAAGGCCCATTACCCGGTTGAATTCATGGCGGCCCTCCTCACCTCAGAGATGGCCGATACCGACGGGATCGTCAAGTATATCGACGAGTGCAAGCAGATGGGGATTACGGTTCTGCCGCCCGATGTCAATGAGTCGGAAAGCCGCTTTACTGTGGTAGGAGAGCAGATTCGGTTCGGACTGGTGGCCATCAAGAACGTCGGTGAGACGGCCATTCAGTCGATCCTGGCCACACGGCGGGACAAGGGTCCTTTCCGATCCCTCTTTGACTTCTGTGAACGGGTGGATCTGCGGCTGACAAACAAACGGGTCATCGAAAGCCTGATCAAGTGCGGGGCATTTGACTCCCTCGGGGCGGCGAGGGCTCAGCTCATGGCTGTTGCCGACAAGGCAATGGAGACCGGCGCCGCAGCACAGCGGGAGCGGATCCAGGGCCAGGTCTCGTTGCTGGATGTCTTAGAGGCAAAGGGTGGGCTGAGCCACCAGGCGGGGGCCCTGCCCGACATCCCGGAATGGTCGCCGACTCAACGCCTGGCCGCCGAAAAGGAGACGTTGGGCTTCTACGTCACCGGCCATCCGCTGGCCGATTACCGGGATGTCATCGCAAGGGTTGCGGCCGTCACGACCGACCGCCTCGCGGCCTGCCAGGACAAAGAGACGGTCACGCTGTGCGCCATCGTGTCCGCCGTAAAGGAGATTACCACTAAGAGCGGGGATCGGATGGCCTTCGTGACGCTCGAGGACATGGCAGGGACGGTGGAGGCAGTGGCATTTCCTGAACTGTATAAGGCGAACCTCCTCCACCTGGTGAAGGGCGCGGCCGTCATGACAAAGGGACAGGTGGACGTGGGCGAAGAGGTGGTCAAGTTGCTCTTGTCGGAAGTCAGTCCCCTCGCGACCGCCAGGCGCAACGGAAAGTCGGTGGTGGAGATCACCGTAGAGGAAGCGCACCTGTCCGATCTAACGCTGGAGCAGTTGAAAGGCTTACTGCTGAAATTCCCGGGACCCGTTCCTGTCAGACTCCATCTGAGTGTTGCGCCAGGCGCCCAAGTCACCATTGCCGCGTCGCCGGACATCACCGTGGCAGCGAACGAACTGCTCAGGCAAGAGGTAGAGGCCCTGTTGGGTCCGGGTACGATCACCGGCGCGTAACCCAGGAGCCCCGGTCAGGAATCTGCAGTGTTTTCGCCGTGGGCTATCTCACCACCTTCGGTTCAGTGCCCGGCAACGGTCATGCGGCCGATCTTGAGAGTCGGGGCGACGACGCTCTGGCGGAAGCTGAGATCGCTACCCACCATCTCGATCCCCAACAGCATCTCCTTGAGGTTGCCGGCAATGGTGATCTCGTGCACCGGATAGCTTACCTCTCCCTTCTCGATCCAGAAGCCCACCGCGCCCTGCGAGTAGTCGCCGGTCACGAGGTTCACGCCGAAGCCGATCAATTCGGTGACGTAGAGCCCGGTGTCCACCGAGCGAATGATCTCAGCCGGCTCGTGCGGCCCCGGCTGGAGGTAAAAGTTCGTCGGCCAGGCGGTCGGCGAATCGCCGGCACCTCGACTGGTGTTACCGGTCGGCTTCATCCCGAGCTTGCGGGCAGAATAGCTGTCAAGAAGGTAGCTGCGCAGGACACCATTCTCTATGATGGTATTCCGGCGGGTCGGTAGTCCCTCGCCATCGAACGGTTTTGAGCCCAGATGACCGGATAATGTACCATCATCGTAAACCGAGATGGCCTCGGCGGCGATCCGATTATCCAGCTTGCCGACCAGGAACGACGCCCCACGATAGAGGGCGGGACCGCAGAGCGCGCCACAGACGATGCGTAAGAGATTCGTGGCGGTCTCAGGGTCGAAGACGACCGGGACCTCCTGGGTCTTGATCTTACGTGCGCCCAGACGCCTGAGGGTGCGCTCGGCCGCCTGTTTGCCGATTGCTTCAGGCGACTCCAGGGCGCCAAGGTGCCTGGCGCGTGAGTACCAGTGATCGCGTTGCATGCCGTCCTCAGACGAGGCGATGGGCGACACCGCCAGACTGAAGGTCGAGCCGCGATATTCACCCAGAAAGCCTTGGCTGCTGCCGTAGATGATCCGATACAGGTTACTCGCAAACTCCGCTCCCTCGGAATTCGTGATCCTGCTGTCAGCGGACAGGGCCGCAGCCTCGGCCGCCTTGGCCTGATCAAGCTGGTCCTTGACAGTGAGGGTCTCACCGCCCGAATCGTATAGATTAAGATCCGGAACGCTCTTAGCGCATTCTTCCGCCGGCGGCAGCCCCGAGCAATCATCGCGGGCGATTGCCTTGGCCAGGACGGCCGTATCCTCCACCAATCGTGCGAGTGACTCCGCGGAAAGATCTGAGGTCGAGCTGGTGGCCGACCGTTTGTCAAAAAAAAGCCGTAACCCAAGTCGAACCTCTTTAGCGCTCCGAAGCGTTTCAGTCTCTCCCAGCCTGACCTGGGTGGTGACAAGCTCGTTCTCAGTCAGAACCAAGTCGGCCTCGGTGGCCCCTTTTCGCTTCGCCTCCTGCAACACTTCCTCGACGATCTGTCGGCTGATCATTGAGCGCTCCCCCCTTTCGGCATGCCGAGGGTCCCGCCCACGGTCAGCCCCTCGATCTTGATGGTCGGCAGCCCCACGCCCACGGGAACACTTTGACCGTCCTTCCCGCACGTCCCGATCCCCTCATCCAGCTTCAGATCATTACCCACCATGGTCACTCGGGTCAGGACTTCAGGACCGTGGCCGATCAGCGTAGCGCCCTTGACCGGCCTTGTGATCTTTCCGTCTTCGATGAGGTAGGCCTCGCTGGCCGAAAAAACGAACTTGCCGCTGGTGATGTCCACCTGGCCGCCACCGAAGGTCACCGCATACAGCCCGTGCTTGACGGATCCGATGATCTCTTCAGGGGTCGAGTCGCCGGGCAGCATGAAGGTATTGGTCATGCGTGGAAGCGGTTGGTGGGCGTAACTTTCGCGTCGGCCGTTGCCTGTCGGCTCCATTCCCATGAGGCGCGCATTCAGTCGGTCCTGCAGATAGCCGCGCAGGATCCCGTACTCGATCAGGACGGTACGGCTGGTCGGCGTTCCCTCGTCATCGACATTCAGCGAGCCACGGCGTCCGGGGATCGTGCCATCGTCCACCACGGTAACAAGCTCGGAGGCCACCCGTTGCCCGATCCGGTCAGAGAAGGCCGAGGTCTTTTTTCGGTTGAAGTCGCCTTCAAGACCGTGACCGATCGCCTCGTGCAGCAAGATCCCAGGCCATCCGGAGCCAAGGACAACGTCCATCATCCCGGCAGGGGCATCGGCTGCGGTGAGGTTCATGATGGCCAGGCGGGCGGCCTCCTTGGCATAACGCTCGAAGCGGCCCCCCTCCAGGAAGAACTCGAACTCGGCCCTGCCGCCGCCGCCCCAGCTCCCTATTTGCCTGTTCTCGCCATCTTGGGCGATGCAGGTGATGCTCAGGCGTGAGAGCGGCTGGATGTCGCCGACCATGACGCCGGCCGAGGTCGCGATCAAGACAATCTTGGACTCGCAGGCAAATGATGCCATCACCTGGACGATCCGGGGGTCTTCTTTCCTGACGATGGCGTCGATTCGGTGGAGCAGATCGATCTTTTTCTCCAGCGGAATCTCTACCGGCTGGACGCGAATCGGGTACAAATCATGGGACGGCGCGCTGCCGACCTTCACCGGAGGAGGCGTACCGACGCCTGCCCGCTCAGCGATCCCCTTAGCCCGTGAGCCGGCGAGTTTCAGGTTCTCCACGCTGATCTCATCGGAAAATGCATATCCGGTCTTCTCGTGAGCGAGGGCCCGGACCCCGACCCCCTGGTTGATATGCTTCGTCGCCTGTTTGATTATCCCCTCTTCGAGCGCCAGGGACTCGCTGACTCGGTACTCGAAGTACAGGTCGGCGTCATCGATCTGGCTGCCCAGGGCGGCGCCCAATCCCTGCTCGAGGTGTCGCTCCGTCAATCCGAACTTCTCCAGGAAAAACCGCTCCGGTTTTATCGGGTGTATCGTCATCCAGTCCTCACTCTCTCTTAAGCGGCCAGCGATCAGCAATCAGCTCAGCTTGCTGATGGTTTATGCCTGAATGTTATTGAAATCGACCGTACAACTTTTTATACTACCGCCCATGCCCCCCGTCAACAATCACTTCCCGGAACCCGCCATCAGGCGAAAATTCCAGCAGCGACTCCTGCGCTGGTATGCACGTCACCGGCGCGACCTGCCCTGGCGAAAGACCTCTGACCCGTACAAGATCCTGGTCTCGGAGGTGATGCTGCAACAGACCCAGGTTGATCGGGTCGTCCCCAAATATCACGAGTTCGTCCGCAAATATCCCACGCTGCAAGAGTTGGCCGGCGCTTCGGTCAGTGACGTCGAAGCCTCGTGGCGCCCGCTCGGCTACAATATTCGACCGATCCGCTTGCACGCCATCGCGCAACAGGCTGTTCACCAACACGGCGGCAAGATCCCGAACTCATTGGAGGAGCTCCAGGCATTCAAGGGGATTGGCCGCTACACCGCCGGCGCAGTGATGAGCTTTGCCTTCCGCAAAGACGCCCCGATCCTCGATACCAACGTGAAAAGGCTACTGCAGCGGGTCTTTCTTGGCTCGATGAATGGCAAGAGCTCCAAGTCGGTAAAACATCTCTGGGACCTCTCAACCGCCTTGATCCCCAGGGGTAAAGCGTACGACTTTAACCAGGCCATGATGGACTTCGGCGCGCTCATCTGTACTGCCCGGAAGCCCAACTGCCCAATCTGCCCTATGCGGCCGCTCTGCCACTCCTACCCACGAGATAAGGACCACACGCCATGCCCGAAGCCGCGCCGACCGTCGAGGTAGCGGCCGGCCTTATCGTCAGGGCCGGGAAGATCCTCATCGCTCAGCGTCCGGACAACACCCATCTGGGCGGGCTGTGGGAGTTTCCCGGCGGCAAGCGGCAGCCCGGTGAGAGTTTCGAGGCTTGCTTGAAAAGAGAGGTCATGGAAGAACTTGGGCTGACCATTGCGGTTCACGAACAGGTCTTCTCCGCCGAGCACCACGACGCTGGGCGCCATATCCGGCTCCGTTTTTACCGATGCACCGTCCTGGCCGGTGAACCCAGCCCCCTCGGGTGCCAAGCCTATCGGTGGATTACCCCGGTCGAGATCAGCGCCTACCCGTTTCCTCCTGCCGACCTGCCGCTGGTGCATCAGATCGCCTCGGGTCGGCAGATCATCGTTTAGCGCCTCCAGTGACGACTGTACTCGGGAAGGTAGGACAGCGTCTCAAGGCTTTTCATCCGGTCGATAAACAGCTTACCCAACAAGTGGTCACGCTCATGTTGAAGTACCCGCGCATGGAACCCGGTCGCAACACATTCACACGACCGGCCCTCCCGATCGAGCGCCTTCGCCCGCACCTGTTGGTATCGCGGCGTCTGGCCTCGGAAATCGATCAGACTAAGACACCCCTCCCAGTCGTCCTCTAACTCGGGAGCGAGCGGCGTAACCTCAAGATTGATCAGGACCGTAAGCGGAATCTCCGGGGCGTCAGGGTAGCGTGTGTTCCCCTTCGACTCAATCACGGCGACCTGTTTGGAGACATGAACCTGTGGTGCGGCGATCCCGACGCCTTCGTATTCCCGCATCGTCTCGATCATATCATCGATAAGGCGCTGGATCTCGGCCTCTCGAATCGTCTCCGGTCTGACGGGCGGCGCAACCTGACGTAAGACCGGATGCCCCAGACGCGCGACCTTCAAAATCGCCAATCCGCCCCCTCCCTATCTACCACGGAATCTCTTCGATCCCTGCATCACGATTGACCGCCCTGGCCAAGGTGAAGAGGAGATCTGAGAGCCGATTGATATAGGCAATGAGAACAGGTGAGAGCGGCTCATCCCTGGACAATGCGACCATCCGCCGCTCTGCCCTTCGACAAACAGCCCTGGCCAGGTGAAGCAACGTGCCGCCCTCTGAGCCGCTTGGCAGGATAAAGGCGCGCAGCGGGCTCAGTACGGCATCATGCCGGTCGATGATCCCTTCCAGCTCTCGAACCCTTCCCTCGTGCAGGCCAGCCTTCTCGGCCTTCTGCTCCACATGGCCGGTCGGATCGGCGAGTTGCGCGCCGACGGCGAAGAGATCGCGCTGGATCTGCAACAGGTCTTTCCTGATCGTCTCGTCCGCCAGCTTGGTTCCAATCCAACCCAGGACGGCGTTCAGTTCGTCTACCTCACCGCACGCCTCGACTCGAAGGGCGGCTTTGAACACCCGCGTCCCGCCGATCAGCCCGGTCTCGCCCTTATCGCCCTTCCGCGTATAGATTTTCATAAGCAGCGTTCAGCTCTCAGCCGTCAGCTTTCAGCTTCTTCCTGCCCTCTTCCCGTCGTGGCGCTCACACTCTTCTCCCGGGAAGCCGCTAGTCCAGAAGCTGAGTCGCCGCTCCCCGAGCTTCCCCGCAATGCAAGGGTGTTGCCGGTTGACTCCCGTGCTTTGGTTAAGCCGGGGTACCCGAATGAACCTCGCCCAGGGTCCATGGCTTGATCTTTGCCAGCGTCTTGGCAAGGGAATCCTTGGCCTTGGCTGCGTCGTAGTCCATCTGTAAGCCGATCCAGAAATCCTCGGACATGCCGAAAAACCTCGATAGACGCAGGCCCGTATCGACGGTGATGGCGCGCGCGCCGGCTACGATTTCACCGATGCGCCGTTGCGGTACGCCGATCTCCTTGGCCAACCGGTATTGCGTGATGCCCATCGGTTTTAGGAATTCTTCCAGCAGAATTTCACCAGGGTGCGGATAGGGAACTTTGCGCATAAAGTCTCTCTCGTCAGTGATAGTCCACGATCTCAAGGTCCTGCGGGCCTTCCGTCGTCCACACGAAGCACACACGGAACTGATCGTTGACACGGATGCTATGCTGCCCGACGCGGTCGCCTTTTAAGGCCTCCAGCCGGTTGCCAGGCGGTACGCGCAGGTCATCGAGGCTTCCGACCCGGTTCAGTATTGCCAGCTTGCGCATGGCAACGGATTCGATATGCATGAACCGCTTGACCCGTTTGCCGCCAAACAGGCTTTGCGTATCGGCGCACTTGAATGACCGAATCGGCATACGCACATACTAACGATATGCGTTAGTATTGTCAAGAGCCAGCATGGGGATTGACCTCACCATAAAGACGATAAAGATGGTAGAACGTTACGATATATGGCCCAACGGTCGCGTTAAGCCATTCTGCACCTTTCATCGCTTTCAATGGTATCAGCGCTATTATAGTCTAAGCCACACACGGGACAAAACGGTTCTTACGCGGTGTCCTGTGCCGTTCTGACGGAAGGAAGAAGCGGAAAGGCAAGGTGGAAATCTTGGGCCCATGACGAATGAGGGTGCGTGAATACCCAGGGAGGGAAGGTACCTGCGGAAGAAAACCCTTGAGCGTGGGGCCGATCTGGCCGAAGGCTGAGATTATCCTTGGAGGGTGTGCAACTGTTCGAGCGATGCGTTGTCTTCGCCGTCGAGGCTCAAGGCCGCCATAAACTCCCCGATGGCCAGATCGCTCATTCCCAGCCGCTTGTAGGCAAGTCCCAGGTGAAAGTGAGAGGAGGCAGCCTCAGGATTCTCGGATACCAACTGTGAGAATTCCCGGATCGCGTCTTGCCACATCCGTTTCCGCTCATAGATGATGCCGAGATGATAATGCACCATGATATGCGTGGGGTCCGCGTCCAGCACCTTCCCGAAACTTTGTATAGCCAGGTCCAGCTTGCCCAGATGGAAGTAGGACACCGCCATCCGATAGTGAGCCCAAGGGTGAGTGGGGTCCAGGGCTAAGACCTTTTTGGCGGCGTCAATGGCGGCGTGAAACATACATCGTCCGTAATACCAGAGGCTGAGTTGAAAGTGAGCATCGAGGCGCTTGGGGTCCAGCATGATCACCCGTTGCATCTCGCCAATCGCTTCCTTCACCCGCCTTGCCTGGTGATACTCCAGCGCAAGCTGATACCGGGCCTCGATGTTCTCAGGGTCCTGCTCGATGGCCTGACGATACGCCTCAAGGACTGTTGGGATCGGTTCGTCTTGCATCCGGACCTCCTCCCTCGCGGAAGCAACCAGGGCAACCGTGTCCTTATCTTACTGCCGGTCTGAAGCGGAGGTCAAGATACTTTCAAAAACAGCTTGCCAATATGCGCTATCAGCTTATAGCTGCTCTTCTGGGGGCAGGCTCTCGATTCGTGTCAGGTGTACTCGTGTGGGAAAGGGGATCTCGATTCCCTCCTTCTCAAAGGTCGCTTTAATTCGCCTTCTTAACTCCCGAGCCACCTCCCATTGTCGCTGAGGCAGGGTCTTCACCAACACCTTGATGGTAACCCGGGATTCGCCGAAGGACTCGATACCGAGAACTTCCGGCGGTTCCAGGATCAGCGGACCCATCTGCTCATCTCTTGCCAGATCCTGCCCGATCCGTTGCAACACCCCGACTACCCGATCAATATCCTCGTGGTAGGCGACGCCGATGTCCAGGGCTACCCGCGACCACTCCTTCGTCAGGTTCGAAACGACCTTGAGCTCGCTGTTGGGGATAAAGTGCACCGCACCACTGCTGAAATCCCGCAAGATCGTCACGCGCAGATTGAGTTGCTCTACCCGACCGCCGATCTCTCCCGTCTTGATCACGTCGCCCACCGCAAACTGGCCCTCAAGGATGATAAAGAAGCCGGCGATGACATCCTTGATCAGGCTCTGGGCGCCGAAGCCGACGGCCAGTCCCACCACACCCGCACCGGCGATGATGGGCGTGATGTCCAGCCCGATCTCTCCAAGTCCCATCATCGTAGCAATAATGACGATGACCGTCGTCCCGACGGTCTTGACGATGCCGGCCAGCGTCAGAGCGCGCTTTTCCCGCTCACTGACCTGGTCAGCCCCTTCCACCGCTACGGCTCGGGCAACGCGATCCGAGGCCAGCTTCAGGAGGCGAACCAGCACCAGACCCCCCGCCACGATAATCGCGAGACGCACTCCGCCGGTCCGCAGCCAATGGAAGGTCTCTTCAAATGCCTGCGCGTTCATTCCGACAGCGTTACCCTCACCTGTCCTTCCCACTCCTGACCGGGATCGAGATGAAGGTCCCAGGTCGGCATGGCAGCCACCCCTTGTACGGTTCGTTCGTACCCATCCTCCGATTGCGAGACCGTTGCTACCAGGTGGCTGTGCAGGGTGACGGGATGGTCGAGCTCGACGCGAAGCTGTGGGCTTGGCCCCAGTGTGGACAAGGTAAAGTCTTCGACCCCGGCCGTAAAAGTCGGGGTAGCAAGCGAGGCGCGCTGATGACCGATAGTGATGAAAGAGGTACCCAAGGCGAGGCCGGGCAGGAAAAAGTTCAGCTCCACCCCGAAGCGGATGTTCAGGCGATCGCTTCCCGGATTCTGCATCCGGTATAGGACAGTAAGGCTCCGATTGTCCGTGAAGGCATATTCCTTCCGCAGATGAAGCGGATGGCTGCGATCGGGCTCAGTTCGAACCTGTCCCAATCGTTCAAGGACTACGCCGCCGGATGTCGGCTTGGAGCTCCAGAGGGCCTCGACGAAATCTCCCCGTTCGTCCAGGCAGCCTGAGACCCAGGCAGACAGGGGATGGGGCTCAATAAAAAAGTGGTCGAGGAACGCTGTGCGTTCCCATTGATCGTAGCAGAGTCCGTTCACAAGATCAGCCGGTGTCGCCCGCTGCAGGTCGTGAATCCCAGGGATCCCCTCGTGTGCCTGCCCTTCCGGTTGCGCTGCCGCGCGCCTGATCGCATCGTGATAAGCCTCCGGGCGGCGAGTGAGGGTGTTGAGGAGGTTGACCTCGCCGGCGAAGTCTGTCCACTCCACCAGCCGACCGCCGCGATGCGGCTGTATCTGGGCCGAGAAGCGGCGGCCGTGGACCCAGACCTCCGGCGCCCCGTCGCAATCGAGATCGGTCGCCTCCACCTTGAGCGTCTGGCGGCGACGGATGCAGGCCTCAGCGCGCGCCAGATGTCGCCAGATCTCGTGTCGCAAATGGGGAAGATACAGGCCGCCAAATATCCCGTGCCAGTAGCTGTCGTTACACTGAGCCGCGAGGAGCTCAAGCCTGGCCTGTTGGGCTCCGCGCCCTACCGGGAGCAGTCGACCAAGCGCCAGACCCTTCTTGTGGGCTCGGTTCGCCTCGGGATATCGGACCAGGAAATGCTTCCAATGCCCTCCGCGCAGATGCGGCATAAATCGATCGACATCGGAGCCGAGACGACCCTTGAGCTCTTCAAACCGACGCCCCCCATCCGGTCCGAGGGACCATTCCTCCATCTCGATATATGAGCAGGTAGGAAGGTAACAGAGTCCGGCGGGGCGAACACCATCCAGCGCCTCGCTCACCGTTTGCGACACGAGCCAATCGCCTGCACCTTCGAGCAGGTCCAGGAACCCCTTCAGCCATCCGTCGTTGTAGACCCATTTTGCCGTCCCAGGCCAGCCGCCGAACTTTTCGCCGTCGTCGGCAGCTATGGCCAGCCGCCCGCCCATCCGCGCGATCCAGCGCAGGTGCGCCTCGATCTCGGTCGGCGGGCGAAACGGGATCAGGTATCGGAGCGTCTTATCGATTGGGAAGATAGCCAGCGACTCGCCCTCCGCTTCGGTGAGGTAGTAGTCGTGCAGTCGCTCGGCCTCAAATCCTGACGTGAGGAAGGCGCGGTCATCCATCAAGACATAGGCGATCCCCGCCTCCACAAGAGACGGGATGATTGCACTGTCCCAGATCCGCTCCGTCAGCCACAGGCCGCGCGGCCGCACACCGAAACGGGACCGAAGGCGCTCGCTCATCAGCGTGATCTGGGCGATTCGGTCCTCGTGCGGGATGGCCGCCAGGATCGGCTCATATAACCCTCCTGACAGGAGCTCCAGCCGGCCGCGCTGGACCAGTTCGCCGATGAGATCGAGGTAATCCGGATCTCGTTGCTCCAGCCACAGCAGCAGCGGACCGCTCATGTGCAGCGTAAACTTGAGCGCCGGTCTGGCGTGGATGGCCTGAAGGAGGGGTCGGTAGGCCCTGTCCGTCAGTGCCTGGATCACCTCATCAAAATTGCCTAGAGGCTGATGATTGTGCAGGACAAGAAGAAAACGGAGCTTGTCCTGATCGGAGCCTGTCCCGAGCATTGTCGAGGGATCGAAGCCTGCCCTGAGTCCAGTCGAAGGGGACTGCTCAGCGGGTCGGTCTGTCATAGCGCGGCACCTGTAGCAGGCTTGAGGATCAACCCGGCCAATGGAGGAAGGGTGAGGAGCAATGAGAACGGCCGTCCATGTTCCGGGATCGGCTCTGCCGCAATGCCGCCACCATTCCCGAGGTTGCTGCCACCGTAGATCTCTGCGTCTGAGTTCAGTAGCTCCACATAGTAGCCCCCGGTCGGTACGCCGATGCGATAGCCGTGCCGGGGCACGGGGGTAAAGTTACAGACTACGATCATGAAGTCGTCCGGATTCCTGGCGCGCCGCAGGAAAGAGACAATGCTCCCTTGCCAGTCATGGCAGTCGATCCACTCGAATCCATGCGGATCGAAATCGACCTCGTGTAGAGCGGGCCGGCATCGGTAGAGCTGGTTCAGGTCCCGTACGAGCCTCTGCACCCCCTTGTGGGGGGGGCCTTCTGTGAGGAGCTGCCAGTCCAGGCTCCGGTCGTGATCCCACTCGCGCCATTGACCGAACTCTCCTCCCATAAACAGGAGCTTCTTCCCCGGATGCCCATACATGAAGACATAGAAGCAACGCAGGTTCGCGAACTTCTGCCAGTTATCACCCGACATCTTGCCGAGCAGTGAGCCTTTCCCATGCACTACCTCGTCGTGGGAAAGGGGCAGGACAAAGTTCTCACTGAAAGCATAGAGCAGACCAAAGGTCAGGCTGTTATGGTGGTAGCCTCGATGGATAGGATCGAGCGCCATGTACCCGAGCATGTCATGCATCCACCCCATGTTCCACTTCAACCCAAAGCCGAGTCCGCCCACGTAGGTTGGGCACGAGACCTGGGGCCATGCAGTCGATTCTTCGGCAATCGTCATCACACCGGGATGGCGCTCGTAGATCAGTTCATTGAAGCGTCTGAGGAAGGCGACCGCCTCCAGGTTCTCGTGTCCCCCATAAACGTTTGGAAGCCACTCGCCGGGCTGACGCGAGTAGTCCAGATAGAGCATCGAGGCGACCGCGTCCACCCGCAGGCCATCCAGGTGATAGCGCTCAAGCCAGAAGAGCGCATTGCCCAGCAGGAAGTTGTCCACTTCCTTTCGGCCGTAATTGAAGATGAGCGTACCCCACTCGCGATGTTCACCCTTACGAGGATCTTCATGCTCATACAGGTAGGTCCCGTCGAAGTAGACCAACCCGTGCGGGTCGCGAGGGAAATGGGACGGGACCCAGTCAAGGATCACGCCGATCCCGCGCTGGTGCAGGTAATCCACGAAGTACATAAAGTCAGTGGGCGTTCCATACCGGCAGGTTGGCGCGAAGTAGCCGATTGCCTGGTACCCCCATGAGCCATAGAACGGATGCTCCGTGATCGGGAGTAGTTCGACGTGGGTGTACCCCATCTCGGTCGCGTAATCGGCAAGTCGATACGCCAACTCCCGGTATGACAGAAAACTACTCCCCTCCTCAGGCGGCCGCATCCAGGAGCCAAGATGTACCTCATAGATCGCTACCGGCCGCTCCAGCATATTGTGGTGAATTCGCGCTTCCATCCACGGCGCATCCCCCCACTGGTAGGCATCGATGCTGAACACACGCGAGGCGGTTCGCGGTGGTGGCTCGAAGGCGAAGGCAAACGGGTCGGCTTTGAGGGCGAGCGGCTCGCCGGATTGCGATTTGATCTCGAATTTGTACAGCGCACCCTCTGTAAGCCCTGGGATAAAGAGATCCCATATGCCGTTGCCGGGATGGTTTCGCATCGGATGACACCGGCCGTTCCAGCGATTGAAGTCCCCGACGACGCTGACTCTTTTGGCGTTGGGGGCCCAGACCGCAAAGCAGACCCCGGGTATGCCGCCGAGGGTCATCAGGTGGGCTCCCAACTTTTCATAGTTTCTGAGGTGGCTGCCCTCGCCCATCAGGTACAGGTCATAGTCGCTCAAGGTCGGGGGAAAACGGTACGGGTCCTCGATCTCGCATCCCTGTCCCTGCCGATCTACCACACGCAGTCGATAGGGAAAGAGACCGTCCCGCGTCGGAACGATGACCTCAAAGAGACCATCCGGGTGTACCGGTTCCATGGGCCGGTCCTCGTTCACGCCATCAGCATGGACGACCACAAGCGTCGCCTCGCGGGCATCCGGGAGGAAGGCGCGCACGGCGACGCATAGCTCTGTGGCAGCATACACCTCATGCGGGCCCAGCACAGCGAACGGATCGCCGTGCTCACCCCGGACGATCGCCTCGATCACCTCAGCGGCAAGGGTAGACGGCATTTATGTAATCTCCTGTAATCTTGCACAACATGGTCCCAAAGATAACACCATCCTCACCTTCATTTCAATCGCTGATCTTTCAGTGTGATAGGCAACCATCACAAAGAGAAAAAGCGACTCGCGTAAATGCGAGCCGCCTTTTGGGACTGTTTCGGATCGGTTCAGTCCTTTGTGACGGACTGAGCGGTAAGCTTCCCGTCGGCCTCGGTGTAACTGACTGTTACCCTCCAACCGGCCAAGGGAACACATGGTGGCATCGAGGTCGGTTCTCATTGCCTATCGTATAACCAACTGCTACCTTGGCGCCTGGTTTGAGGTTAGCCAAATCCTTTACAGCATTGTCATTCACCACGCTGAAAGTCATCTCATGCCCCTGAACATTTATCACCAGGGTCTCCGCGGAAGGGTCTGCCAAGATCACCTCGCCGGTGATCAGATGCGTCGCAAACGCCACTCCAGCCAAGGACAGCGTGACCATGATGGCAACAAAGGTTACTGCTGCTTTTCTCCGCATGGAAGAATCGCCTCCTTTCACATGGAGTTTGTGCCACAAACTCCATGCCACACTCGGGAGGCTCACCGCTCAGAGTGGTCAACTTCCATTATCCAAAATCCCCTCTGCTATTTATTATATTGCGGCGGTCTTATGCGTCGAGCGTCGTCTGCTTGGTCCAGAGGAATTCACGGACGGCGGAGGCAGGACCGCCAGGGATAAACTGTCGACCAGTTACGGGCCGCGGGGCAATAAGGAGAAAAGATGCCTCTCACGGCTTGGATCGGTTCAGTCCTTTGTAACGGACTGAGCGTAAAGCTTCCCGTCGGCCTCGAAGTAACTCACTGTCACCTTATCGCCTGGCTTAAGCTCAGCCGCTGGAGCCTTTGCAGCCTTCTCCACCTCATTGAATGTCATCTCCTGCTCTTCCAGGAAGCCGGTGAACAGATAGCCAACCAGCCTTGCGGCCTTTTCTGCCACACGAAAGATTAGCTCCTTTCCCTGAGCATTGATCACCAGGGCCTTTTCAGAAGGCTCCACCGAAACCACCTCACCGGTGATCGTCTTCGCCGCAGCAAAGGCCAAACCGGTAAAGAACGCAAGAGCCACCAGGATGGCGACAAGGGTGACTGCTACTTTTTTCGACATACAAGGCCACCTCCCTTCACTTGTAGGTAACGCAAGGTCCATACCAAACTCGGGAGGCTCACCGCTCATTGTGGTCAACTTCCTGATTTTTAAGAACCTGTTTTGGTAACGTTTTGGGGCGAGCTTTGGACAACTGGTCGTCTCTTCATAGATAGGCATGGAAGATCTCAGCAGTGGCTTGTAAGAGTTACATGCTTCAGGGTTGCGACCCTGATTTTTGTGTTTCTTAGAGCCGTTGCTCGATTTCAGCGATTCGCTGTGATTGCTCCTTCAATAGCATTCATCATAAGAGCAAAGGGCGGCTTTCGTAACGAGAGCCGCCCTTCCCGACCCTTTTCGCCTCGACTTAGCCGCCGGCGGGAAGCTTCGCGACGGACTCAGCGAAAGCCTTCCAGCCAGCACCCTCGTGATAATTAACAGGCGAGAAATCACTTAGGTAACTGCCTGTCGCTACTGTCACCATATCACCTGGCTTAAGAGTATCCAAAGCCATTGCAGCCCGGTCTATGGCAGTGAAGGTCACCGGAAACCCCGAAACATTTATCGTCAGTTCCTGCCAGGAAGGGTTTACCGAGATCACCTCACCGGTGATCATATGTAGCGCAGAGGCCACGCTAGCCAAGGAAAGGACCAACAGCATTGCACCAAGGGCGACGACCGCTTTTCGCCGCATGGACATTCACCTCCTCTCGTTTTGACCATAGGTCGCAGATAAAGTCACGTCAAGAGAAGCGCAAAAAAATGATGCGTTTGCTGTCTGAATTAGAGCGCCTGGATTATCCGATTCGCCTTCCTTCAGATGCTCTGGGTCTCTACACTGTTCGAAAACTCGAACAAGGAAGGCCTATGGATTGGAGAGCGAAGCGACCGTTCCTCGGCTTCACGGGGATGGGCAGAGCGCTAAGAATCCTTCTCGCTGCTTGCCGCTGTCGTAAGGATAAGAGTATAAGGTGAGACGATAGGGTCCAGCTCGCGGGGCAGTTGGCATGGCTCGAAAGCCATCACGCTTGCTTTCGTTCGTCCCCAAGAACCAGGCCGGGGGCAACGGTCTGACGGAGCGCATGACCTTCGGCGCGGAACGCGCCGTTATGCGACGTTCTGCATCCTGTTGGCGAAATCGCGACCAGACGTCGGTGGCGGAAGTGGTTTGCCATCCTT
>DATMXF010000090.1:0-6119 GCA_035561835.1 Patescibacteria group bacterium | reverse complement strand
CTTCAAACCAGACGGCATACGGCGAGCGGCCGTCGGGATCGAGATACTCCAGAATTCGGGTGGTCGCCATCGTCTAAGGTAACGTTCAGGTTACCATACAAGCTCCGCTAGCGCAATCACGCGATGTTTCACCGTATGGTGAAGGGTAGGGGAATTCATTTCGATTCCCTTGCCTTACCCGGAATACCTTATATCTCTAGACTCGTGAAACTCTGCAGCACTCGCCAGTATAGCACCCTTACCCTCTGCCAGAAGTGACGAGCGGAATGGGGGTAACGGGGTTGTAGAGCGCGTCGCGCTCGACGGGCTGGCGGCCTGCCTCGTGGATCATGGCGAGAAGCTGATCATGGCGGAGTTCCTGGTGGTGGGAGTTGTCACCCAGCGCGTGCGTAATCTCATAATGCGTAACAGTCCCATCGAGGTCGTCAGCCCCGTACCAGAGCGCGAGCTGCGCCACAGCCGGAGTGGTCATGATCCAGAAGGCCTTGACGTGAGGAATATTATCAAGGAGCAGCCGGGCGATCGCGATCTCGCGCAGGTTGGCATATCCGGTCGTCATCGGCAGATGGCTCAGCTCGGTGCCCGTCGGATCGAATGCCAGCGGGACAAAGCACATGAAGCCGCCCGTTTCGTCCTGCAAATCGCGAATATGGAGTAGATGCGTGACCTTTTCCTCCACCGTCTCGATGTGGCCATAGAGCATCGTCACATTCGAGCGTATACCGGCCCGGTGAACAGCTCTGGCTACGTCGAACCATTCCTCATTATCGAGCTTGGCTCTGAACAGTTCCTCGTGGACCCGGTCACTGAACACCTCCGCTCCACCGCCCGGACAACAATCGAGTCCAGCCGCCTTCAGGTCGGCCAGCACCTCTTCCATCGGTTTATTGGCCATTCGCCGGATCTGCGCCAGCTCGATCATTGTAAAGGCCTTGACCTGGACGCTAGGCCTGACATCCTTCACTGCTCGAATGAGGTCCAGATAGTACTGGTATGGGAGCTTCGGGTTAATCCCGGCCACAATGTGGATCTCACGGATGGGAACGTCGTCATGCTTACGGATCTGATCCTGGATATCCTGCATGCTCAGCACATACCCTCGTGAGTCGCTGGGCGGGGCGTAAAACGAGCAAAACTTACACCCTTTATTGCAGATATTCGTATAATTGATGTGCAGATTGCGGACAAAATAGGTGAGGTTGCCGTTCAGGCGTTCGCGGACCAGGTTAGCGAGAAATGCCACCGAGGTCAGGTCATGCGTCTGATAGAGCGCCAGTCCGTCACAAAAGTCCAGGCGAACACCATCCAGGATCTTCCGATAGATCTTATCCAGGCCTGAGGCCGTCAGCCTGGACTCCATCAGGCGACTCATCGGTTCCGTTGTCCTCCGGATCCTATGTCCTGACTTTCCCGTTGACTACCCAGCCGGTCGATCTCTTGGAGGATGGCGATGGCTCTCAGTTCATAGCTGTGGCGGGCCTGTCCATAGTCTTCGAGGCTGAGCTTCCCGGCCTGGTGATCGAACTCAAGCTCCTTGATTGCGGCGTATACCGTCTGCTTCTCGTCCAGGAGCTCCTGCAACGCGGTCTGCTCTAAACCCGGTGGTGATTCCTCAGACGATCTGAAGAATGGAATGAGTACCGGTAAGAGAGCGAGAAAAACAAGTAGGATGATAATCAGGATGAGCATTGCTCGTCAGCGTTCCGATTCCTTGAGTTCCGCGTCGAGCCGACTGGTGTAGCGAGGATCAAGGGGGCGCGATGCATCCGCGTTCGACTTCTGACCTCTCCGGATCGAGCGCCGGATCGTGACAACGATGATCCCACCTCCGCCCAGGATGGCGACAAACGGCAGCAGCCAGGCGAGCCAGTTAAATCCCTGGCGCGTGGGCGCGAGCAGAACCCACTCGCCATACCGGCTGACAAAGTAGCTACGGATCTGCTCCGGGCTTTCACCGTTCTTCAGCTTCTCGTGGATCAGCTCGCGCATCTGAGTGGCCATCTCTGATGGCGAGTCGGCCACCGAAAGGTTCTGACACACCGGACAACGCAGCTCAGCGGCCAACCGAAGCGTCTGCTCCTCCAGGCTGCCCGCGAGCGCTGCAGACGGCCATGCCCAGAGTACAATCGCCAGAAGTAGGGGTAGGATGACCCTGCCCCTACGGCCGTAATTATCGTACGACCGTCCGCCATTCACGTTCTGCATTTGCACCCTCACACCCTATCCCCTAAACCCTGTACCCTGTCCTTCACAGCATCTCATCGATCTTTGCCTTGAGTACTTTCGCGTCGAGCGCGCCGACATGCTTGTAATGAATCGTACCATCTCGCTTGATGAAAAAGGTCTCCGGCACACCATAGACGCCATAGTCAATCGTGATCTTTCCCTGAGGGTCAGGACCGTTTGGAAAGCTAAGCTTGAACCGTTCAATAAACGCCTTCGCGTCAGCATCCCGATCCTGTATATCGACCCCGATCACTATCAGCCCACGATCCCGGTAGGTTTGCCAGGCAGCCTCCAGGTGCGGCGCCTCCTCGTAACATGCCGGGAAACACCACGAGGCCCAGAAGTTCAGGACCACTGGCTTTCCGCGGAGCTGCTCCAAGCTATTACCGCTCCCGTCAAACATGGTAAGGGCGAACGGAGGCGCCTGGTGCCCCACCAGCGGTGACGGCACCTCCCTCGGGTTGGTTTTGAAGCCGTAGGCCAGAAGCAGGAGGATCGGGATAATGCTGAGGAGCAGGCTTAGCTTCTTCCAGGTTGCCATGCCACATACTCCTCCACCACATCGGCAGCAACAGCCCGTCGTCGGTCCGGCCAGATCGCGATCAGCGAGCCGAGGACCATCACCCACCCGCCGACCCAGATCCACATCATCAGCGGGCGAACCAGCGCCTTCACGGTAGCGGAGGTTCCATCCTTCGCAAACGACGAGAGGACCAGGTAGAGGTCCTCCCGCATGGTCGAACGGACATCAACAGTGCCGATCGGCTGCTGCTCGGCAGGGTAGAACCGCTTGGCGGGCCGCATCTCGGCGACCTTCTGGTTCGAGTTGAAGATTGTAAAGTTCCCCTGTACCACAAAGCGATGCGGCTCTTGCCAGGCGCTGAGCTCGTCAAAACGCACCTGATACCGGCCAAGCTGGAGCGACTCGCCCGGCTTCAGCGTGACCTCCTGCTCCAGCTTGAAGATTGACGAAGCAGTGATCCCGATGACGATGAACGCCACTCCAAGGTGGACAATGAGGCCGCCATAGCGCCGCCGTCCACGGCTGGTCAGTTTTGAAAGGGCGGTCAGATACCCTTCTCCCGTGTTCCGGCGCCGTACCATGGCGCCACGGGCAAACTCCTGAAACACCGTAATCGCGGTCAACAGACTGAGGCCGAAGGCCAGCAGCGGATACAACCCCCGCACCCCAAGGAACCAGCAGATGCCTGTGCCCACGGTGCTGAGACACAAGGGGCCGGCAAAGGTGCGGCGTAGGCTCTCAACCGAGGCATGTCGCCAGGCGATCAGCGGCCCAACGGCCATCAGGAAGATCAGACCCAGGCCGATGGGAACGTTCACCGTATTGAAAAACGGTTCGCCCACGCTCACCTTGACCCCACGAACCGCCTCCGACAGAAGGGGAAACAGCGTGCCAAGGAGGACCGCAAACGCGAACCCCAGGAGCAGCAGATTGTTCACCAGGAATGCGCTCTCTCTGGACACCAATGAGTCGAGGTCGCCCTCCGCCTGTAATCTGTCGCTCCGATAGACAAGGAGGCTGAATGAGAGAAACAGGATCACGCCGATGAAGGCCAGGAATAGCGGCCCGACCGCCGAATCGGAGAAAGCGTGAACAGACGACAGGATACCGCTTCGCGTGAGAAAGGTACCGAAGATCGTCAGCGCAAAGGTAATGATGACCAGCGCCACATTCCAGAACTTCAGCATCTTGCGTCGTTCCTGGATCATAATCGTATGGAGAAACGCGGTGCCGGTCAGCCATGGCAGCAGCGAGGCGTTCTCCACCGGGTCCCACGCCCAGTAGCCGCCCCACCCCAGCACCTCGTAGGACCACCGTCCACCAACGATGATGCCGACCGTCAGAAAGCCCCAAGACGCGATCGACCAGCGGCGTACGGTTCTGATCCAGGCCTCACCGAGCCGACCGGTGATCAGCGCGGCCATGCCGAAGGCATACGGAATCGACCACCCGACATAGCCGGCATACAGGCCGGGCGGATGAACAGCCATCAGCGGATGGTTTTGCAGGAGCGGATTCGGCCCGCGTCCGTCAGCCGGCGCCGGGAATATCGTGGTAAAGGGACTAGCCGGAAAGACTACCAGAAAGAGGAAAAACGCCGCGATACACAGTAAGACAGTAGTGACGTACGGGATTAACTCACGCTGCCGCTTCCTCTCGAATATCACCGTGAGTAAGGTCATCAGGGCCAGCAGCCAGACCCAGAGCAGGATTGAGCCCTCGAGCGCCCCCCACAGCGCGATAATGGTATAGAACAGCGGCGTATCGAGACTGCCGTTCCGGGCCACGTACTCAATGCTGAAGTCATGGCCGACCAGCCCAGCCTCCATCAGCAGAACCGCGAAACTACTCAGGCCAAAGATCGAGACGACCGCCCCTTGTCCGCTCTCGATGAGAGCCGGCCGGCCTCGCCGCGCTCCAAGGAAGGATGCGAACGCGCCATAGACGGCAACGGCGAGGGCCAACCAAAGGCTGAACCGGCCAAGCGTCGCGATCATTATTGTGTGCGCTGGGGCTGCACCAACGTCTGGTGGATATGCTCGGCGGACGCCCCTCCTTTTTCCGGGGACTTGTACTCCTCGGAATGCTTGGCCATAATCATACTTGACTGAAACGTACCGCCGCTCACGCACCTCCCCTCGACCACCGCGCCGGCGCCCTCTTTAAAGAGGTCAGGCGGGGAGCCTGTGTGTTCGACCGCTACCTCTTCCTTCCCGTCAGTCAAACGGAACGTCAGTTTCAGCGTCTGCGGCTCCCAGTGGAGCGATCCCGGTACCACCATCCCACCCACGCGCAATGATCGATCCGAGACTGCATCGCCCTTCGCCTTCAACTCAGACGGCGTCATGTAATACACGGCAGCCTCTCGGATCCCGCTGTTGATCAAGTATGCAAGGGCCGCCACTATGAGACCTCCGCCCAACAGTAGTTTAGTCTTCTTCGTCATCCCACCGTATCCTTCCGTTGCCGCCTGAGGGCGTCACTCTGGACGCTCACCGTCCTCTTCCGCCAGTACAGCGATACGAGATAGACGAGGACACTCGCAGCGGTCAGTAGATACCCAGCCAGAACATAGGACCATGGATTCACCCCAGTAATTCCATTTGCAGCCTGAGCAACTCTTCCCTCGCCCTCTCGATCTGAAATCGCTTGATCAGGAGATAGACGTATAGTAACCCAAAACCAACAAGATTTGCGTAAATCGCCACCTGCATGTCCAGGGCTACGGTTGACGGACCGGGCCTCAGCATCGACGCAGGCTGGTGCAGGGTGCGCCACCATGCGACCGACATATGGATGATCGGCACATCGAGAAAGCCGATAATCCCAAGGACCGCGCAGAAGGTCGCCCCTCGCAACGGATCTTCCACCAGCACTCGAAGCATCAGATAGCCGAGGAACATCAACAGCAGGATGGCGGTCGTGGTCAGCCGCGCGTCCCACGTCCACCAGACTCCCCATGTCGGTCGGCCCCATATCGAGCCTACCGCGATAGCCAGGGTGGTAAAGAGCACTCCGATTTCGACGGATGAGTGCGCGATTGCGTCATACTGTCGGTCGCGGCGCCACAGATACAGAATACTCGTAACGAATACGACAAAAAAGGCCAGGTAGCTGATAAGGATCAATGGAACGTGCAGGTACATCAGCCGCTGTACCTCTCCCTGGACCGCATCAGGCGGCGCATAGACGAACGCAATGTAGAGCCCGATCGCGAGGCCAATGACTGTCAGGATGCCCAGCGCCCGCTCACAACCCCGTCCGATCATCGCACTTCGCACCTTAAAAACAGGGTATAGGGTCTAGGGTTCAGGGTATGAACCATCATTCCTCAACCAGCAGCTCAAATGTCAACAACGACCCCACAAGA
>DATMXF010000089.1:0-4556 GCA_035561835.1 Patescibacteria group bacterium | reverse complement strand
CGGAATGTGTCAATGACTTTGAGACACCTGGTGTCCGAATTTAGTGTCGCGCCTCCTCACTCACGGACGCCGGCTTCGGCTTGTTGATCCATGCGGCCTCCGGAACGATCGGAGGGACGGGCATCTGTCGGACAAACCGCTCCGGATGGGCCGCATAGGCGGCCTTCAGCACCGCGGCGCGGGCCGCACGGACCTCGTCCGCCAAGCCGTAGTGCAGAGTCTCCGGCGTGAGCAGGCCGATGCCGGTATGCCGATGCGCGGTGTTATACCAGCGGAAGAAGTCCTGGCACAAGCTCCGCGCATCCGCGATGCACCCGAACCGCTCCGGGAAGTCCGGCCGGTACTTGAGGGTCTTGAACTGGCTTTCCGAGTACGGGTTGTCATCACTCGTATGGGGCCTGCTGTGGGTCTTGGTGACCCCGAGGTCGGACAACAGCAACGCCACGGGCTTAGATTTCATGGAGGAGCCCCGATCCGCGTGAAGCGTCAGGCGGCCTTTCTCGATGGACTGCTTGTCGCAGGTCTCCCGGATCAGCGTCTCGGCCAGGGCCGCCGATTCCGCCGGGGCGATCATCCAGCCCACCACGTAGCGGCTGAAGATGTCGAGGATGACATAGAGGTAGAAATATGACCACGTCACTGGGCCGAGGAGCTTCGTAATGTCCCACGACCAGACCTGGTTCGGGGCCGTGGCCAGCAGCTCGGGCTTCTGATACACCGGGTGGCGGAGCTGGTTCCGACGCTCCTTGACCTCTATCTGGGCGTCGAGGATACGATACATGGTCCGGATGGAGCAGCGGTAGTCGCCTTCATCCAGCAAGGTCGCATAGACCTCATGGGGCGCCTGGTCCGCAAACCGGTCGGAGTGGAGGAGGTCGAGCACATCCTGCCGTTCATCGGCAGACAGGGCGCGCGCAGGACTGTGGCGCATCTTCGGATCCCCCACCGGCGCGTGCGTTCGTGCCTCCCGGCGATAGAACCCGGAACGGGGAATGGCGAGCGCGTCGCAGGCCGGCTTGATGCCCACCTCGGAGGAAAAGGTACGCGCGGCGTCCATCAGTCGCTGCCTCCTTCCTCGGCGGTCACAAGCGAGATCCCCAACATCTGCGAGACTTTTTTTTGAACGTCGATGATGAGTTCGGCCTGTCTGAGGCGCCTGGCCAGCCGCTCGTTTTCCTTGCGGAGCTGTTCATTCTCGCGCCGCAGCGGATCCCGGCCTTGTGCCTTGCGGCCCCGCTGCTTGGGCATCAGAGCGGACAGGGTGCCTGCGTCCCGCTGGCGTCGCCAGGTGGTAAGGTTCGAGGCATACAGCCCCTCCCTGCGTAGGAGCGCCCCCAGGCTCCCCGGCACGGTGCAGGCATCGGCGAGCGTCAAGATGCGCAGCTTGTCGTCTGCGGTAAAGCGTCGCCTGGCGGCCTTGGCCGGCACCTCGGGATCGGGCGCGGCTGCTGGAGCGACCCTTTGCAGATCGGCTGTGCATGAGGTTCCGACCCACGGACGTGCAGGGGCTCGGCGGGCGACTGCGATGTCCTGTGGTGCGTTGATCGTTTCAGCTCTCATGATGTGTTCTCCTCCCCGCCCTCTACTCTAATTTAAAGGGGGGCAGGTGTCTCACTTATATTGACACAGAGGGTCTTTGCGTCGATCTGGTCTGTTTGGTCATTTCGTCATTTCGTCTATTTGGTTTGCAGGGCTCGCGCGACGCGCGGGAAAGGCGAGATGAGCGAGACTATTGCGTCTATTGCGTTTATGGCGTTGGTTGCGGCGGACTTGTAGCGCTCGCCCCGTGCCGATGCGGGAGAGCTTGGGCAGGTTTTCAATTCGACGGCCGACGTCGCTCAGAGATGCCTCACATCGAGGATCGCCATTCTTCTCGTGTGACACCGGATTGTCGCAGAAGCCGAACCAATAGGTCTACGCTAATGTCGTCCCGATGCGGGTTGGGCAGGATCAGTCGGCGGTCGCCTCGGAGCATAAACTGGTGCCGGCCACCTGTGTAGGGACCTTCAAACCCCAACCTGTTTAAACGCTCAATCAGTTCGCGTCGTGAAACAGGCGGGAGATGTGCCATTTAGGCTGGTACTTTCTCCGGTAGGTGGATGGCTACCTGTCCCAAAGCGGGGATCGATAGTCCTTTCGCAATGCTAAACAGCACCCAGTCCTCAATTGCCTCGGCCAGGTTGTGGCGACATTCCTCCAGGGTCTTGCCTGTCGCCCAGATTCCGGCTAACGGCGGTACCTGGCCATAGAACGGTTCTTCATCATCAATAATTTCATAATGTGCGCATTCCAATGCGGTCTGAATGTACTGCAATAACATGCCGACACCTCCTTAGTTCAGCTTCTCGCACATTATAACACCTTTTCAAGCTAACCCACATGGGTGCGTCGATTGCATCTATGGTATCGATTGCGTTTATTGCGTGCGCGGGCCAGCGAGACGAGCGGGAAAGGCGAGACGATGGCGTTTATTGCGTTCGTTGCGTTCATGGCGTCTATGGCGTCAGCGCGGCGAGAGAAGCGCGACGCGCGGGAAAAGCGAGACGAGCGAGACTAGACAAACGATCACGTCTTCGAATCTGGTCATTGTCCGGATGGGCTCTCGCCCTCTCACTTACAGGGCCGGCTTGGCGATGGGCTTGCGCCGACCTGAAGCGCCGAGGGCGGACATCCGAGTCACTAGTCCTCTTCCGGGATTGGAGAGAGGTAAGATCTTATAAGCTGGTTGTTCTTTTACCATGCGTGAATCACATAAGTCAATGCTAATGTTATATCGATAGAATAAAGCAGATGTACGGCGATTGGGGCTGCGTGACTCGCGCGACGAGCGGGAAAGGCGGGACGAGGGAGACTATTGCGTTCATGGCGTCTATGGCGTCAGCGCGGCGAGAGAAGCGCGACGAGCGGGAAAGGCGAGATGAGCGAGAAAGGCGAGATGAGCGAGACGATTGCGTTCATGGCGTGCGACGTCTATCGCGTTGATGGGAGGTATATTCGAAAGGTGTGCAAATAAGGAGAAAGCATAAAGGCGGGTCTCGCGAACTTCATGCCACTAGCTTGATCTCGTGCCTCTTGCCCTCCAGCTCGACGACGAGAGCACCCCGGTCTTCGGTCAGTTGATCATTGGCATTCAGGAACTCAATTCCGTAGACTGTTCCATCTGGAGCGATATCGATGTTCATTTCATCACTGAGCTTGATCGTCGTGACTTGTCCGACCTTCTCGTGAATTCTCAGGTACGCGATGTTGTACTTCGGATCATAGCTGAGTTTCATGTCTCCTCCGATCTTAGAAGAACTTGACGATGACCGTAAGGACGAGCCATCCGTCTTCCTCTATGGCGTACGCTTCAACTTGCTTGGTTGAGTACGTCTTGTCATGCCACATGCCGCCATACGGGAAGTTTCGTCGGAATCCCGTTCGGCCATGCTTTGCCGCAAAGCGTTCACCGTTTTCCACGGCCCTCTTGACTTCTTTCTCCGTCGTTCCCCTCTCTTGCATTCGCTCTACAGCATGGGGGTGAAACCTCACCTTCATGAGTTCATTCGCTCCAGCAACCCATTCACACCACCTCCACCGCTGGTATCGGGGTCACGAACCTTCCTCCCCACTCCTGATGTACCCCATCTGCTCGATGATCTCGTCCTTAAGGTTCCAGGGAAGAATGAGATTGCATGGCGATCATACCGTAAAGACTTCCTCAAGCCAACTCCTCAGCTCCATACGCGAGCGAGACTATTGTGTCGATAGCGTTCATTGGGGCTGCGGGACGAGCGCGACGCGCGGGAAAGGCGAGACGAGCGAGGCTAGTCAGACTGTCGAGACTGTCCTTTCAGGCCTCGGATCAACGCACCAAGCATCGCGCTGATGCTCGCCACATCGTTCACCAGGCTCCTGGCCTGCTCCGCGTGTAGGTATCCGATCCGCTCGGCGAGCATCAACTGGGTCTTGAGTTCGCCCGCAGATCCTTTTGGCAATATACAAGTGTCTGATCAGCTCGGGCACCGTCTCCCTCTCCTTGCCCTCAGCCACGTTGGACGCAATCGACACTGCCGCCCTTCGTATCTGATCGCGCAAACCAAAGTCGCGACCGAATTCTCCATCCTTCGACGCAGCATAGATCTCTGCGGCTGAGGACATCGCGCGCTGCCATACGGCCAAGTCTTCGAAGCGGGTGAGTTTCATGGCTCATTTGGTCGATTGGGGCTGCGGGACGAGCGCGACGAGCGGGAAAGGCGAGACGAGGGAGACTATTGCGTTCATGGCGTGTGGGCCGGATAGGCTCTCGCCCTCTCACTTACAGCGCCGGCTTGGCGATGGGCTTGCGCCGACTCTGATGCGCCGAGGGCGGACATCCGAGTCGCTAGTCCTCTTCCAGGGTTAGAGAGAGGTAAGGTCTTATAAGCTGGTTGTTCTTTTACCATGTGTGAATCATTCCAGTCAATATTAATGTTATATCGATAGAATAAAGCAGATGTGCGTCTATCTGGTCGTCTGGTCTGTTTGATCTATCTGGTCAGTAACGAGAAAGACGGAAGAGACCCAAGATGGTCTAT
>DATMXF010000088.1:0-5253 GCA_035561835.1 Patescibacteria group bacterium | reverse complement strand
GTTCACCGGATTGACCTCTCCAGACATCAACAGACGGTACAGCCCCTCAACCAAATCGGAGACGTAACAAAAGCTTCGGGTCTGTGATCCGTCGCCATACACCGTTAAGGGCTCCCCGCGTAATGCCTGGTTGATGAAATTAGATACAACCCGGCCGTCGTTCGGCCGCATTCGGGGTCCATACGTATTAAAGATCCGAGCAATTCGAGTACTGAGCCCATGGTACCGGTGATAGGCCATGGTCATCGCCTCAGCGAACCGCTTCGCCTCATCATATACCCCGCGTGGACCCACCGGATTCACGTTGCCCCAGTACTCCTCCCGCTGCGGGTGAATGGTGGGGTCGCCGTAGACCTCTGAGGTCGAGGCAAGCAGGAAGCGCGCGCCCTTCGCCTTGGCCAAGCCCAAGGCCTTGTGAGTTCCAAGGGACCCCACCTTCAGCGTCTGGATCGGGAGGCGCTGGTAATCAATGGGACTGGCTGGAGAGGCGAAATGGAGCACATAGTCCAGCGGGCCCTCGATGTACAGGTACTCGGTAACATCCAGCTTAATGAACCGAAACGCATCATGCCCGATCAGGTGGGCGACATTCTCCACCATACCGGTGATCAGGTTATCAAGGCAGATGACCTGATGCCCTTCCTTAATCAATCGGTCGCACAGGTGAGAGCCAAGGAACCCGGCGCCACCGGTAATCAGCGTACGCGGCATCACTTACCCCCCCCTCCGAGCTATGGGCGTCGGGTTTCCGGTCGAGAACCTGCCCGACTCCGATTTCACACAGGTGCGCGATCCGATCACGCGGCTCGGCGCTCGCCCGCCGCGCAGTCATGAGAAGTTCCGCGCAAGCCTTCTGACCTCTTGAGCCCGCCCCTTGGGGCAGACCAGTACGCCATCTTTGGTTGCTACCACAATGATCTCAGACAGCCCGACAACAGCTACCCGCGGTCCCGTCGACACAACAACCGATCGATTAGCATCGAAGAGTTGCGCGTCACCGATGATAACATTCCCGCCATCGTCTACCGGCTGCACTCGAGCTAATGCATCCCAGGACCCGAGATCGTCCCAGATGAAATCACCCCTGACCATCGCAACCCCTCTCTCCATCCGTTCCAACACCCCATAGTCCACCGACTGCTTTTGAAACGCATTATACTCACAGATCAGCACGTCCTGCACCCCCCACGCCTCGCGAATACGACACAGGCCTGCCCATACATCTCGCATATGCTGAGCCAGCAAGCGCTGGATCATGCTGTTGCTCCAAAGAAAGATCCCGCTGTTCCAATAGTGCCGTCCGTCTGTTGCCAGACGCTCGGCCGTCTGCCGATCCGGTTTCTCCAAAAATCGATGGACGTAGAAGGCGCCAGGAGGCTGGGCAAGCGGTTTATCGACCTCCAGGTACCCGTAGCCGGTCTCCGGCCGGGTCGGGGGGATTCCAACCGTGACAACCCAGTCCGTGTGTGAGGCACACAGTTCAAGAGCCCGTCGCAAGACTGTCACCAACGCGTCGCCGTCGGGGACATAATGGTCAGCCGGCATGACGATCATCATCGCGTGGGGATCAAGCCGCTCGATGTGCAGTGAGGCCAGGCCGATGGCTGCTGCGGTGTCCCTGCCGTGCGGCTCGAGCAGGAGATTCGCAGCGGGAAGCTCCGGGAGTTGCTCTCGAACGAGTTCGGCGTGCGTCCGGCTAACTGCTACGATAATCTGTGTCCAAGGCAACAGGAGTCGCGTCCGCCGGACCGTCGCCTGCAGGAGCGACTCGCTCCCAACCAAACGGAGGAAGGCCTTCGGTTGCGCGTCGGTGCTGACCGGCCAGAAGCGCTCGCCCCTCCCGCCGGCGAGTACCACGGCATAAACGGCTGGGGCGACATAACGTTCGCCCCTATCCGTCGCTCCGCCCGTAGTCGTCTTGAAGTCGGACAATGTCATCTTCTCCGAGATAGAGGCCGTTTTGAATCTCGATAATGATCAGCGGGTGCGGACCGGGATTCTCAATCCGGTGGGCCGTTCCTGCCGGTACGAATGTCGATTCCTGAGTGTGAACCAACGAGGTCCGGTCCCCAATGATGATCCGGGCCATACCGGCCACGACAATCCAATGCTCGCTTCGATGAGTGTGGCGCTGCAGACTTAGCCGATGCCCCGAGTTGACCTCAATCCGTTTGACCTTATACCCTTCCCCCTCCCCAAGGACTGTCCAGCATCCCCAGGGCCGTATTCCGGTCAGCGCTGTGAGCATGGCATCTCTTTAGGCTCCACCAACCTCTAGCGGCAAGGAGCGAAAGACTGGTTGCTATCCATCAGTGACCAGCTACCACCAACTCAATGACATCGCGGAGATACGTGCGAAAGGTCCCCGTATGTCTCTCGGTAATACTCCCGATACTGCCCCGCCTTGATGCGCCTCCACCAGGTTGCGTGGCCCTCGTACCAGCGGACTGTGTCCTCCAATCCGGCCTCAAACGCCATACGGGGTTGCCAACCCAGCGCCCTCTGAACCTTCGACGTGTCGAGGGCGTATCGCCGATCATGTCCGAGCCGGTCCTTCACGTACGTGATCAACGCCTCGGGCTTGTCAAGCGCACTCAGAATGAACCGCGCAACATCGATATTGGCCCGTTCGCAGCGACCGCCGATATTGTAAACCTCTCCGGGCACTCCGCTCCACAGGATCAGCGCCAACGCCTCGCAATGGTCCCGCACGTACAGCCAATCGCGGACCTGCAGACCGTCGCCGTAGAGCGGGAGAGGTTCATCGGCGAGCGCGTTCGTGATGAAGAGCGGAATCGCCTTCTCCGGGAACTGGTACGGACCATAGTTGTTGGAACTCCGGGTGATAATGACCGGCAACCCGTAGGTGCGAAAGTAGGCCAAGGCCAGAAGGTCCCCCGCAGCCTTACTGGCCGCATAGGGACTGTTCGGATGGAGGGGGCTCTCCTCCGTAAAACAACCGGATGGCCCAAGAGACCCATAGACCTCATCCGTCGAGACCTGCACCATCCTTGGGACATGATGTCGGCGACACGCCTCCAACATCACCTGTGTCCCAAGTACATTAGTCTCCGTAAACGCTCTCGAATCCTTGATGCTTCGATCGACGTGCGATTCAGCCGCAAAGTTGATCAGCGCGTCGAACCCTTCTTTCAACAGTTCATCCACCAGCGGAGCGTCGCAGATACTTCCCTTGACAAATCGGTACCGGGAATCGCGTTCAACGTCCGTCAGGTTTTCGAGGTTCCCGGCATAGGTCAGCTTGTCGAGGTTGACGATCCGGCACGCCGGCTCTGTCGCCAACAGATGGCGAATGAAATTCGACCCGATAAATCCAGCCCCGCCGGTGACGAGGATCCGCATTAGCGTCGCCACTATCCTATCTTCAGCGCCCAGTCGTAGGGGATATCGGGAGTGTCGTACGGGATCCGGAACTCATCGGGTTCCTGATAATTGTACAGCTCGGTCGGCATATTCACAATCGCCGACATCCGGTCGCCCACCGCCTTATACCCGTGGATCACCAACGGCGGGATCTTCACCAACATCGGATTCTGCTCACCAATAAAGAACTCATTAATCAGGCCTTTGGTGGGAGAGTGGTCGCGGGGATCGAACAGGACGACTTTGGACATTCCGATGATCCCGACAAAGTGGTCGGTCTGTTTCTTGTGATAGTGCCACCCCTTCACGACCCCCGGATAGGCGGCGGTGATATAGGCCTGTCCGAACCTTTCGAACTCCTCCCAATCGCTACGTAGCATCTCTGTGAGGAAGCCGCGCTCATCCGGGATTCTGCGTAACTGTCTGGTTTTCACGCCATCTATAAGGGTCATCGCGCCTCAACAACAGGGTAAAGGGTGTAGGGTGGGGATGAACCCTATGCCTCGCCCGTTGCACTTTGAACGTTGAACTGTTTATACTAACCCGACTTGACTGCTGTCCCCGAGCATCAGGCGGTAGGCCTTCGGTTTCCCATCGGATCGGAACACCTCGACATTCTTCCCGATGAGGCTATCCTCCAACCGTCCGCCGATATCGGTAATCCGGCACTGGTCGAGGATGATGCTGTGCTCAATCTCGCTATTGCAGACACGCGTATCATGATAGATGGAGGTAAAGGGCCCAATGTAGGAGTTGAGAATGTGACAGCGCTTGCCGATGATGACCGGACCTCGAATCGTGCTGGCCATCACGCGCGCCCCCTCCTCTACGACCACCTTGCCGATCAGGTGTGAGGCCTCATCCACCGTCCCGTCCACTCTGGGGGTAATCGCCTCCAACATGATCCGGTTAGCCTCGAGCATATCCTCAAGCTTCCCGGTATCCTTCCACCAGCCGCCGATCACATGAGGATGGACCTGATAGCCGTTGTCAATCAGGTACTGGATGGCATCGGTAATCTCCAACTCACCGCGCTGCGACGGCTGAATGGCCTCCACCGCTTCAAGGATCGTGTGGTCGAACATATAGACGCCGACGAGCGCCAGGTCGCTTTTAGGGTGCGCCGGCTTCTCCTCCAGAGAGATGACCCGTCCGTCTCGTAACTCCGCCACGCCAAATCGTTGTGGGTCGCGAACCCTCGCCAGGAGGATCTGAGAATTGGCGCCCAACTGGTTGAACTCTTCCACGAGGGAGCCGATTCCGTCCTTGATCAGGTTGTCTCCGAGGTACATCACAAAGGGCTGATTCCTCAGAAACGGCCCAGCGATCTTCACGGCATGGGCCAGCCCCAGTGGCGCGTCTTGCTCGATATACGAGATCTGGAGACCCCATTGCGCGCCGTCCCCCACCGCCTCCTGAATCTCGCGCTTCGTGTCACCTACCACAATCCCGACATCCTGGATCTTGGCCTCCGCCATGGCTTCGAGCGCATAGAAGAGGATCGGTTTGTTGGCGATCGGTACGAGTTGCTTGGCGCTGGTATGGGTAATCGGGCGCAGGCGGGTTCCCTTGCCTCCGCTCAAGATCAGCGCTTTCACGATCTGTCCTCGACTGTGCTCATCAGTACGCCCTCATCTCATCGGGTGACGCACACAGCGGCCTGTCGCTATCGGAGTCCGAATAGGCGGGAAGATTCAACACATCTTGCAAGATGGAAGGAATTGTACGGAAGGAGGCTCGCCTTGTCAAATTTGAAATAAAATAGGGAGGGGATGTGAATCCCCTCCCTATGATGACCGAACCTCAATAGGCGACTTATGGCGTCCACGGCGCAGAAGCCGGTCGAACCACAATGCCTTGAGCGCCCGT
>DATMXF010000087.1:0-5708 GCA_035561835.1 Patescibacteria group bacterium | reverse complement strand
ATCCTGAACCGCGACCAGATCGTCCCCCTCCATCAACTCAAGGCAGGCCTCGATCAGCAGCTTTTCACGAAACGGGTCGCCAACCTGGACGGTCGGCCGCCTTGCCTCAGCCCCCTCATCGAAGACGCCGGAGGCCATCGTGGCGCCATGGATACCGTCGCGTCCGGTCTTGGCCCCGACATAGATCACCGGGTTATCGATCCCGCCGGCCTTGGAGAAGAAGAGCCGATCCTTCCTGGCGACCCCGACGCACAGCACATTCACCAGCGGGTTGCCGCTATACGGCTCGGCGAAGTACGCCTCGCCGCCCACCGTCGGTACGCCCACCGCATTCCCGTACCCTGCGATGCCGGCGACCACGCGGCTGAACAGGTAGCGGTTTTTCGGATCGGTCAACGGCCCGAAACGGAGCGAATCACACAACGCGAACGGTCTTGCACCCATGGTGAAGATATCCCGGATGATCCCCCCTACGCCTGTGGCAGCCCCCTGATACGGCTCAATGAAAGAAGGGTGGTTGTGACTTTCCATCTTGAAGACCAGCGCCAGACCATCCCCGATCTCGAGCACGCCCGCGTTCTCCCCCGGCCCCTGGAGGATACGTGGGCCCTCCGTCGGGAGGCCGGCCAGATGAACCCGCGAGCTTTTATAGCTGCAGTGTTCCGACCACATCGCGCCAAACATCCCAAGCTCGACCAGGTTCGGTTCACGACCGATAATCGCGACGATCCTGGCGTATTCGTCAGCCGTCAGGCCGTGTGACGCGATCAGATCCGGAGACACCACCGATACGGTCATCGCGTACGCCTCAGGCCCTGTCCCCGCATGTCGTCAGCGGGGAGCGGCCGAAGCTGTCAAGGATCGACGCAAACATCAGGCAACCGTCCTCGGAACCCAGGATCGGCTCGGCGGCCCGCTCCGGATGCGGCATTAATCCAAGGATGTTGCGGCGCTCGTTGCAGATACCGGCGATATGATCAAGCGACCCGTTCGGGTTCGCGTCCTTCGCGAGCGTCCCCTTGGCATCACAATAGCGAAAGATGATCTGGTCACCCTCTACCAGCTTTTTCCAGCCGGCCTGGTCGATATAGTATCGCCCGTCGCCATGCGAAATCGGCATCCGTACCACCTGTCCGGACTGCATGGCGGTTGTGAAGGGGGTCTGTCGGCTCTCTACCCTCAGGTGGGTCCATCGGCATCGGTAATGTAAGCAGTCGTTAGGCAAGAGCGCGCCCGGCAGCAGTCCTGCCTCAGTCAGGATCTGAAACCCGTTGCAACTCCCGAGGACCAGGCCGCCGGCGTCCGCAAAGGCCGCCACCGCCCGCATGACAGGGGACAGTCGCGCGATCGCGCCGGACCGCAGATAGTCGCCATGGGCGAATCCGCCCGGGAGGATCACGCAATCTACACCGTGAAGATCAGCCTCCTTATGCCAGAGGTAGCAGGCCTCCTCCTTCAGGATCTTCACAATGACATGGTGAAAGTCCTGATGGCTCCAGGAGCCGGGAAAGACCACAATGCCGAACTTCACCCCGCGGCCCCCTCTATCTCGAAGCGGTAGTTTTCAATCACCGGGTTGGCGAGCAGCCGCTTGCACATCTCATCGACCTGCGCCGCAGCTTGCTCCTTCGTGGGACTGTTCAGCGTCAGCACCATGAACTTTCCGACCCGCACGTCCGTCAGCCCCGTAAACCCCAGCGTCTCAAGGGCCGATCGCACGGTATCCCCCTGGGCGTCAAGGACACCCGGCTTTAAGGTCACATAGATCTTCGCGGTCAGCATCTTTGAGTTTTCAGCTCTCAGTTTTTAGTGTTCAGTGTAGGCGCCCGACGTCGTTAGAGACCCACGCGAGCGAAGATGTCATCCAGATGCCGCAGATGATAGCCCACGTCAAAGCAGCTTTCAACCTCGTCAGGCGAGAGATGCCGGCAAATGTCCGGATCGGCCAGCAAAAGCGGCTTGAACGGTTCACCCGACTCCCACGCGTGCATGGCGTGTCGCTGCACCAGCCGATAGCCTTCTTCCCGGGTCAGCCCTTTACCTACCAGCGCCAGCAATACCGCCTCAGAAAATACCAGCCCTCCGGTCAGCTCCAGGTTGTGACGCATTCGATCCGGATAGACCCGAAGACCCTCCAACACCTCCCGGAACCGGACCAGCAGGTAGTCAAGCAGGATGGTGGCATCGGGCAGAATCACCCGTTCCACGGATGAGTGGCTGATATCGCGCTCGTGCCATAGCGGCACGTTCTCCAGGCTCGACTGGGCGTAACTTCTCAGCAGCCTCGCCAACCCGGAGACCTGTTCACAGGCGACCGGGTTCCGCTTGTGAGGCATGGCCGACGATCCCTTCTGCCCTTCGACAAACGGTTCCTCGACCTCACGCACCTCGGTCCGCTGCAGGTGACGGATCTCGGTCGCGAACTTATCGAGCGAGGTCCCGATCAGCGCAAGCGTCAGCAGGAATTCGGCATGTCGATCTCTCGAGAGAATCTGGCTGGAAATCGGCGCCGGCTTCAGTCCGAGCCTGGCGCAGACAAACTGCTCGACAGACAGCGGGAGATGGGCAAAGGTCCCGACAGCGCCGGAGAGCTTGCCGTATGAAACGGTCTCCATGGCCCGGCGGAGGCGGTCGATATTACGCTCTACCTCGCAATACCAGAGCGCCAGCTTTAAGCCGAAGGTTGTGGGTTCGGCATGGATCCCATGCGTCCGCCCGATCATCATCGTACGCTTATGGCGTCTGGCGAGGTCGGCGAGCGTCAGCAGGAGCGCTTCTAAATCTTCCAGCAGAATGCCGGCGGCCTGCTGCAGTTGTACGGCCAAGGCCGTGTCCACGACATCATAGGACGTCAGCCCGAAATGCAGGTAGCGCGCCTCCGGGCCGACCCGCTCCGCCACGGCGGACACAAAGGCAATGACATCGTGGCGAACTTCCCGCTCGATCTCCTGGATGCGGTTAAGGTCGTAGGCGGCCCGCGCCTGGATCACGGCCAACGCCTCGCGCGGAACCGTACCCAGCTCGGCCCACGCCTCGCAGGCCAACAGCTCGATCCGCAACCAGATCGCGTAGCGACTCTGCGGTTCCCATACAGAGACCATCCGGGGAAGCGCGTAGCGAGGGATCATTTGAGTCAGTGGTCAGTATTTAGTGGTTAGTCGTGAGTAATTGCGGCCAATTCTTGGCTTTTGTACCCTACACCCTATACCCTGTTGTTATGAGAGTAGGGCCGCCTGGGCAACAGGGCCAATAGTGGTGATGGCGAACGTCTCGTCGCGCAGGATCCTTCTGGTCAGCGACTCAAATTGATCGACGGATACCGAATCGATCCCGGCAATGATTTCGTCGAGACCATAGGTCCCCTCGAAATAGATCTCTGTCTTGGCCATGCGAGTCATCCGACTGCTGGTCCCTTCGAGACCGAGGAGCAGATTGCCTTTAAGCTGATCCTTCGCCCGTTGGAGATCACCGGGATCGACCGGTTGATTCCGCAGACTGGCGCACTCAGCCCGGATCAGCTCCACGACCTGGCCTGACGACTCCGGATTGGTTCCGGCGTAAATAACCAGCAGACCACAATCACGATATGAGGCCTGGTAGGAGTAGATCGAATAGACCAGACCTCGTTTTTCACGAACCTCCTGAAAGAGCCGAGAGCTCATGCTGCCGCCCAGCATGGCGTTTAACAGGTAGAGGGCATAGCGATCCTGGTGCGCGTGCGGCAGGCCATCCATGCCGAGGCACAGGTGGAGCTGAGCCGTATCGCGCTCCTCTACTCTGACCGCTGCCGTACAGCTTGGTGGTGGAACGTCGGCGTGAACGGATCGGCCTTCAAAACCGTTGAATGCCTGCGCCACCAAATCCACCAGCCGCCCGTGCTCCAGATCGCCCGCTGCCGCCACCACGGTCCGATCAGGACGGTAGAAGCGATCCATGTGACGGCGGACGTCGTCTTGCGTAAAGGCGCGCACCGTTTCCTTGCGCCCCAGGATCGGTCTGGCCACCGGATGATCGCTCCAGATCGCCTCCGCAAAGAGGTCATGGACCAGATCATCGGGAGTATCCTCCACCATCTTGATCTCCTGGAGCACCACCTCTTGCTCCCGCTCAATATCTTTGGTGTCCAGATTGGAGTGGAGAAAGGTATCAGCCAGGATATCGACGGCCAGAGGCAGGTGCTCACCAAGGACCTTGGCATAGAAACAGGTGGTCTCGCGGCTCGTGAAGGCGTCAAGCGTGCCGCCAACGGCGTCAATCGTCCGGGCAATCTCCTGCGCGCTCCGCCGCTGGGTCCCCTTGAAGAGCATGTGCTCGATAAAGTGCGAGATGCCGGCGACTTCTCCAGCCTCGTCCCGCGATCCGACCCGTACCCAGACGCCGATCGTGGCCGACTTGACGGCCGGCATCTGTTCGCTGAGCACGACCACCCCGTTCGGCAACACTTCGCGATGAAAGGAGAGACGGCTCATGATTCAGGATGACCTCTACTGCGCCTCAGCCTGCGACACCTCTTTCCGACTCAACCGGATCTTCCCATTCTTGTCAACATCGATCACCTTCACCATGACCTCGTCCCCTTCCGACAAGACATCCTCGACCCTTTTTACCCGGTGTTCGGCAATCTGAGAGATATGCAGCAGGCCATCGGTGCCGGGAAGAATCTGAACGAAGGCGCCGAAGTCCATAATCTTGACGACCTTCCCCTGATAGACCTTGCCTACCTCGGGAACCTCGACGATCTTACTGATAATCGACAACGCCCTCTGCGCCGCCTCTCCATCGACCGACGCGATCTCGATCCGTCCGTCGTCCGAGACATCGATCTTCGCCCCGGAGTCCGCGACAATCCCGCGGATCACCTTGCCGCCCGGGCCGATGACATCACGAATCTTATCCACGGGGATCATTATCGTGATGATACGCGGGGCATACACCGAGATGTTGGATCTCGGCTCTGTAAGGGCGCGGTCCATCTGATCCAGGATATGCAGGCGGGCGCGCCTGGCCTGACCTAGCGCCTTCGGCATGAGGCTCGGCGCGATCCCTTGGGTCTTGATATCCAGTTGCAGCGCCGTAATCCCTTTCCGGGTACCGGCCACCTTGAAGTCCATGTCGCCAAGGTGATCCTCGAGTCCGATAATATCGGTGAGTATCGCTGTCCGCTCATCCTCCACAACCAGCCCCATCGCCACCCCGGCCACCGCCGATCGAATCGGTACCCCGGCATCCATCAGGCTGAGACTGGCTCCGCACACCGTGGCCATAGACGATGAACCGTTCGATTCGAGGATATCCGAAACGATCCGAAGAGTATACGAGAACTCCTCCTTCGGCGGTAACGCCGCGAGAAGGGCCCGCTCGGCAAGCGCCCCATGCCCGATTTCGCGCCGACCCGGACCGCGCATGAATCTGACCTCACCCACGCTGAACGGTGGAAAGTTGTAATGAAGCATGAACCGCTTGGTACCCTCTCCCTCGAGATCATCCAGGCGCTGTTCATCTTCGGAGGTGCCGAGCGTAGTAGTCACGAGCGCCTGGGTCTGACCCCTGGTAAAGAGGGCCGATCCGTGAGTCCTTGGCAGGACCCCGACCTCAGCCGTGATCGGCCGGACTTCCTCGAGCGATCGCCCATCCGCCCGCCTCCCCTCCTCCAGGATCATTCGGCGCAGCTCCTCGTGCTCGATCGCTTCGAACAGCTCCCTGACGAC
>DATMXF010000086.1:0-33580 GCA_035561835.1 Patescibacteria group bacterium | reverse complement strand
GGGTTTGCGACCGCCGACGCTGGGGACCTCCACTACCTCCTCGCCTCCTGTCAGAGAGGCCAGCGCGCAACCATACTGGCGCTTGATCTCCTCGGCGCACTGCGGGGGCGTCCTGAGTCCGATGGCAATGTCATGGGTCAGATGATCACCGCCCAACGGCAGCACCGCCGTGTGACGGATGCTCCCATCGATAAAGACGGCAATATCCGAGGTTCCCCCGCCGATATCGATCAGAATCACCCCAAGATCTTTCTCGTCTGCGGTCAGTGTCGCTTCACTGGAGGCCAACGGCTGCAGCACGATATCCCGTACCTCCAACCCGGCCCTGTTCGCACACTTGACGATGTTTTCTGCCGAGGCAATGGCGCCCGTCACGATATGGACCTCGGCCTCGAGGCGGCACCCGCTCATCCCGACCGGTTCTTTTACTCCCCCCTGATCGTCAATGATGAACTCTTGAGGAATCGTGTGAATGACCCGGCGATCGGCAGGCAGTGTAATGGCCTTGGCGGCCTCCATCACCCGATCGACATCGCTCTGCGTGACCTCATGGTTTTTGCCGGAGATAGCGATCACCCCCCTGCTGTTGATCCCCTTAATGTGACTCCCGGCAATCCCCACAAATGCGGAATCCAGGGTGACTCCCGCCATCGCCTCCGCTGCCTCAATCGCTTGCCTGATCGACTCAACGGTCACATCGATATTGACGACGACACCCTTCTTCAGACCCTGCGATGGGCTGATTCCACATCCGACGATTTCGACCTCATTCCCCGTCACCTCCGCAACGATGACGCAGATCTTCGTCGTACCGATGTCGAGTCCCGTCACGATCTCGCCCTTTCGGGTCATGCGCCCTCCTTCGCAAGCGGCTTGACGATCACCTTATCGGCGAACCGGAAATCGGCATATTCCAACTCGCGCAGGGCGGTCCCGCGTATCTCAAGGACCCGCACTAATCGATCTAACTGCTGCTGCACGCCTTCCTCCTCTCCGAAATGCAGGGAGGGCAACCCCTGGCCCAGCAACACCGTGTAGCTTCCGTCGCCTTTTAGTTGGATCTCCCTCGCCTGCACATCCGGTCCCAACACTCCCTGATGAAACCGCTGCCATAGACGCGCCCCCTGTTCGACGCGAGCAGGATCGATCCGCTCCCCCGTCCCAAGCGGGTGGTCGGTGTGAAGCCTCAAGAGCGGAAGGTCCGACATCTCCGCCGGTAAAGCCTCCTGCAGGATCAGTCCATCCTCGCTGATAAGGTAGGCGCGATCGGCGACCACCACGGCGTGTGGTGCGCGCTCCGACACGTGAACTTGCAAGGTTGCCGGAAGGCGCCAGCTCACCCTGGCCGTTTTGATCCAGGGATTCCGCGCGACAGTCGCCGCGAGCGCCCGCAAATCGACCTCAAAAATGCTCGCATCAGGCGCCAGGCCCAAGCTCTCAACAATCGCCGCAGTTGATACTCGGTGATTGCCTTCCACGAGCAAATCGCTGATCTGGAAATAGCGTATCGGCATGGAGCGCGGAACCTGCTGCCAAGCCAGCCATCCCAGGCCAACCAGCAACACGGAAAGAATGGTCGCACGCACGCCTCGTCTCAGGCGTACACCAAATCGCGAGCCCCTGCGAGTCACGCTCTGGCGCTGCCATCCTGACCCCGTCGATTCCAATCTCAGGAAGCGGCGATTCGGGCGAAACCCGGCGCTATCCTCAACCCGCGATGGGCGAGCCGACGACCTGAATCTCCAGTTCAAGCGCCACTCCTGTCTTCACCATCACCTCGGCTCTGGCTCGCTCGATCAGCCAGAGTACCTCTGCGGCCGTAGCCCCACCAAGGTTTACGATGAAGTTACCATGTTTCTCAGAGATCTGCGCTCCTCCTCGCCGCAGCCCCTTGAGCCCCGCATGCTCCACCAGACGCCCCGCGAAGTCGCCGGAAGGGTTCTTGAAGATGCACCCTGCCGACCTGATCTCCACGGGCTGCGTCAGATTTCTCCTCACCAGCAACGCCGAGATCGTTCCCCTGATCTCTTCCGCCTCTGCGCGCCGGAGGGTGAAGCAGGCTTCAACGATCACTGAACCCGTCGGAAGGATACAGTGTCTATAACCCGCGTCGATCTCCGCCCGCGCGAGATACCGCTCCTCGCCCAGGCAATCCACAAGGCGAATCCAGTCAAGGTGATCAACAATAGCGCTTAAGGACGTCCCGGCATTCCCCTTGATCGCCCCTCCAACAGTTCCCGGCACGCCCGTCAGCCCTTCGAGACCCGTCAGGCTTCTCATCGCAGAGAGGGCCAGCAAACGGCTTGTCCGCACGCCGGCCCCGCACCTGATCTGTTCGCCGGAGACCTCAAGTTCCAGGAAGGTTTGCGAGAGATTCATGACCAGACCCCTGAACCCCCCATCCAGCGCCAGCATGTTACTGCCGCTGCCGAGGATCAGAACGGGGATCGTCTCATCCCGCGCCACCTTGAGCACGGCCTTCACATCTTCAAGACCGGCGGGATAGACCATCACCTCGGCTGGGCCGCCGATCCGAAAATAGGTGTGCAGGGAGAGCGGCTCTTCGATGAGCACTTCTCCTCTGATGCAGCCCTGAAATCGTTCCCTCAAATCGAGCTGTCCCATCAGCATCTCGCCGCTCTCCAAGAAAGGGTTTAGGGGTTAGGGTATAGGGTATAGACTTCAGCATCAGAGCTTTTCCTAAACCCTATACCCTCCACCCTATACCCTATCCTGCAGTCGGCTGATAATCTGCTCACCGGCCTTCCAGATATCGCCCGCGCCCATCGTGATGACCATGTCTCCCGGACGGGCCAGTTCGACGACTAGGTCCGGGATCTCCTCCTTGCGTTCCACGTACAGAACATTCGGTCCTTTCCGGCCGACAACTCCGTCAGCAATCTGCCGACCGGAGACCCCGGCAATCGGCGCCTCTCCTGCCGGATAGATCCCGGTGATGATCACCTGATCGGCGACGTCAAAGGCCGAGGCGAACTCGGGGAGCAACCGCTGCGTCCTGCTGTACCGATGCGGCTGAAAAATGGCGATCAGCCGCCGTCCGAATCCATCTCTGGCCGCTTTGAGTGTGGCCTGGATCTCCGCCGGGTGATGAGCGTAGTCGTCCACCACCATGATATCCTGGGGACTCCCCTTCACCTGAAAACGTCGGACGACACCGGAGAACTCCCCGAGCGCTGTCCGGATTGCGGCAAATTCGATGTCCAGCTCAAGACCCACTGCCATGGCCGCCAATGCATTCGACACATTGTGCATTCCAGGAACCCTGAGTTGCACCTCCCCCAGCGGCTCCCCCTTGAACCTCACCTTGAAGGTGGAGTTGAGTCCGGTGAGCGACACTCCCTCCGCCGTCAAATCGGCCTGCGCGTGACAGCCATACGAGACAACACGTTTCTGTACCCTGGGCAACAGGTCTTGAATCTGTTCCTGATCGAGGCAGAGAATCGCGGAGCCATAGAACGGGACTTTATTGATAAACTCCAGAAACGTCTCCTTGATCTGCTGAAGATCGCGATAGTAATCGAGGTGCTCGGCATCGATGGTCGTCACCACGGCAATAGTGGGCGCCAGCTTGAGAAACGAGCCGTCGCTCTCGTCGGCCTCCGCAACCATGAACTCGCCCCGCCCGAGCTTCGCATTGCTGCCAAGCGCATCCAGCCTGCCTCCGATGACCACGGTGGGATCAAGACCCGCCTTGGCCAGGACCGTCGCCACCATGGAGGTAGTGGTAGTCTTTCCATGGGTGCCGGCAACGGCCACGCCGTACTTCATCCGCATCAGCTCAGCCAGCATCTCCGCTCGCTGAATAACCGGAATGGCATGCGCCTTCGCCGCGATAATCTCGGGATTCTCCGGAGAGACCGCCGAAGATCGGACGACGACATCGGCCTCCTGCACGTGAGCGGGATCGTGACCGATCTGAACGGTAATCCCCAGCGACTGAAGGCGGAGGGCATGCTCTGACACCTTCAGATCGGAGCCGCTGACCTGATAGCCAAGATTGTGGAGGACCTCGGCAATCCCGCTCATCCCGACCCCTCCGATCCCAACGAAGTGGATGTGCCGGATCTTCTTAAACATGGGTGTAGTTTCGAGTTTTGAGTTTCAAGTTTCGAGTTCCTGATTTCGGATCGTTTACGTAACGCTTGGTATGTGAAGCCTGGAACCAGACGTGGACCTTGGCGCGAGGAGCCCGGCGTGCAGTCTGTGTGACGAGATCGGCCAGGCGAATCGCCGCATCCGGCTTCGCCATGGCCTTCGCCCTGCGCGCCATCACCTCAAGCCCCTCCCGGTCGCGGAGACACGTCCGTATGATCTCGGCCACCGTGGTGCCGCTCAACTCGCGGTCCAGGACCATTCGGGCGCCGCCTGAGGCGACCACCGCTTCAGCGTTGTATCGCTGGTGATCGTTGGCGGCAAAGGGGAACGGAACGAGCACCGACGGTTTGCCCAAAGCGCAGAGCTCTACCACGGTACCGGCGCCGGCCCGACAGACGCAGAGATCGGCAGCGGCATACGCAGCAGCCATCGCCTGGAAGAACGGCTCCACCACCGATCGATACCCCCCCGCCTCATATCCTTGTCGGACGACAGCAAGATCGCGCGGACCGGTGGCATGGATGAACTGGATCTGCTCTCGTTCGTCTGTAAGCATGGGGAGCGCCTCCATAACCGCCTGGTTCAGCCGGTGAGCCCCCTGGCTGCCGCCGAAGATCAGAACGGTCAGCCGATCAGGATCGAGATCCAGGCGGGTGACTGCCTCTGCCCTACTCACACCGAAGAGCTCCGCTCGGACCGGATTGCCGGTCACCCGCACCTTACTCTTGGGGAAAAAATCGGATGCCCCCTCGAAGGTCACTGCGACGCGATCAACGATCTTCCCCAACCATCGGTTGGCAAGCCCCGGTAAGGCGTTCTGCTCATGGATAACAGTCGGGACTCTCGCAAGCACGGCCGACAGTACGACGGCGACCGAGGCGTAACCGCCAAATCCGACCACGACATCGGGACGGAACTGTCGAAGGATTGATAGAGACCGAATGAGACCTGAGGGGATCAGCGTGAGACTCCGAAGCCGCGACAGGAACCGCTTGCCCTGCAAACCGGAGGCCCTGATCCCTTCAAAGTCCCACCCTCTCCTCGCCAGCAGCGATGCCTCAACCCCTCCCTCGACGCCGACAAACAGGAGCGGTAGATCGGTCGTTCGTGACCTGAGCTCCTCAGCCAGCGCAATGGCGGGAAAGAGGTGACCGCCCGTCCCGCCCCCTGCAATGATGGCCTTCATGCGAATCGTCCTCTCGCCGTCTGGTAACGCGAGATACTGAGCAGGATGCCGATACAGAACAAGGTGATAACCAGGGATGTGCCGCCGAAGCTGACCAACGGCAACGGCAAACCCGTAATAGGCAGCAGTCCGACAACCACCCCAAGATTGATGGCGGCCTGGGCCACGATGATAAAGGTAATGCCCATCGCCGTGTAGGCGCCGAACCGGTCGGGCGCCCGGAGTGCGATCCGAGTCCCGCGCCACAGGAGAATACCGAAGAGAAAGACCACTAGCAGCGTCCCCACGAGCCCTGCCTCCTCCCCGACAACGGCAAAGATGAACTCGGTATGGGACTCCGGCAGATAGCCCAGCTTCCCATAGCTGTCGCCGAGCCCCCGCCCCAGCAGTCCACCAGGCCCCAATGCGTAGATCGACTGGTTGGTCTGGTGTATGGCTTTGGAGGAGGCGTGAGTAGGGTCCAGCACCGTCATCACTCGCGTGAGCGCGTACGGGTGAGTCACGACAAGCACGATGGCGGACGCCGCAACGACGAGAACCACGGCGCCCAGGTGGATCAGGCGGACACCTGCGACGAAACAGAGCGCCACGACTGCACACAGCAGGATCCCCACCATCCCAAAGTGGGGCTGTAAAACAATCAGACCGCACACGAGTCCGGAGAGGATGAGCGGCAAGAAAAAGCGTTTGACGAACTGCTCCTCCTGATCGGCCCTTTTGGCGAGGAGCCTGGCCATGAGGAGGACAATGGAGAGCTTGGCCAGTTCGGACGGTTGAAAGGAGATCCCGAACAGCCGGATCCACCGCCTGGCGTTGTTGACCTTGGCCCCTACTCCAGGGATCAGCACCAGAACGAGGAGGAATAGTGAGACAAAGAACAATAGCGGCGCATACCGCTGGAAGGTACGGTAATCGCGGTTCATGGCCCAGACCATGACCACGAACCCGATCAGGGCCCAGAGGAGCTGCTTTTTCAGGAAAAAGAACGGGTCGTCGTATTTCTCCCCGGCCTTAATGGCGCCCGCGCTATAGACCATGATGATACCAACCCCAACCAGCAACAGCGAGACGCTGTACAGCAGCCTGTCGTAGGAGAGACGCTTATCGGTCACGCCGGCCCCCGTATGCTGTCAGCGGGGGACACAAGCCCCCGGACCGCCGCCTTGAAGACGCGTCCACGATCCTCAAAATCAGTAAACATATCGAAGCTGGCGCATGCCGGCGACAGCAAGACAACCTCTCCAGGCGATGCGGCAGCCGCAGCGCGCTGCACTGCCTCCTCAAGACTCGACGCCTCCTCTGTCGGACAGACAGACGCGAGCACGCACCGCAGCGTCTCAGCCGCCTCACCGATCAGGATCAGCCGTTTGACCCGCTCGCGGACCAAGGGGATGAGCTGCGCGAAATCGCCATGCTTGTCCCTGCCGCCGGCGATGAGCACAACGGGGTTCGTAAAACTCTCCAGCGATCGGACGACTGCCCCAACATTGGTCCCTTTGGAGTCGTTGACGTAGCGAACGCCACCGATCTCGATGACAAACTCCAGACGATGTTCCAGCCCCTCGAAACTGGTAAGCGCTATCCGGATCGCGGTCGTGGGGGCGCCGGCTACCGCCGCCGCCAGGCCGGCGGCCAGCGCATTCTCCAGATTATGCACACCCTGAATCTTTAATTCGGATATCCGGCAGATGACCTCTCGCATCCCGTCAAGGGCCAGCATGAGCTGATCGCCTTCAACATACGCCCCCGTATCGAGCCGTCTAGTCCGGCTGAATGCGATCCTCCGTCCTCGGGCCTGTGCCGACACCTGAAGAACCAGCGGATCGTCCGCATTGATGACGGCAAAGTCGGACGGCCGTTGGTTCTCGAAGATGCGAGCCTTGGCCCGGTAATAGTCTTCGACCTGATCGTAGCGATCAAGATGATCAGGGGCAAGATTCAGCAGTAACGCCACACGCGGCCTGAACTCTTCGATCGTTTCCAATTGAAAGCTCGATAGCTCTGTGACCACATACTCTCCTGCAGCAAGGCAAGGCGCCACTCGGCAGAGGGGGGTGCCGATGTTGCCGGCCACATACGAGGGCAGGCCGGCCTGCTTCAGCATGGCGCCAATCAGGGTTGTGGTGGTGCTTTTGCCGTTGGTCCCGGTAATCCCGATGAACGTGGCCTCACTACACCGGTAGGCCAGTTCGACCTCGCCGATAAGCGGGATGCCCGCCTCACGAACCCGCTGAAGCGGCGGCTCACGCAGATCGATCCCCGGACTGACAACGACGAGATCGGCCGATGGCAACGAGCGCAGATACTGCTCGCCCAGCTCAAGGCTGACGCCGTCCTGCTCCAGGCTACTGAGGTCGGCGCCGACCTCGCGCTCACCCCTGCGATCGGTACCGACGACGGCAGCACCCTGTTTGAGCAACAGGCGGCAGGCCGCCTCTCCCGATCGCGCTAACCCGATAACCACCACACGTTTGCCGGCCAGATCCAGCATGGTTACCACCATGCAGTTCCGGGTTCCGGGTTCCGGGTTTCGAGTAAGCCAAACTCGTAACGTGAAACCTGGCATGTGGCACTCGAAACTCGAAACTCGAAACTCGAAACCTTTCTCAACGCCTTCACCTCAATTTCAACGTCGTGAGCGAGAGCAGGGCCAGGATAAAGGAGATGATCCAGAACCGGACAATGATCTTCGGCTCCGCCATCCCGTTCAACTCGTAGTGATGATGGATCGGCGCCATCCGGAAGATCCGTCGCCCGGTCGTCCGGTAGGAGAAGACCTGCAGGATTACTGAGACGGCCTCTGCGACAAACACCCCTCCGACGATGAGCAGGAGCAGTTCGCTCTTGACCAGGATAGCGAGCGTAGCCACGGCGGCCCCGAGCGCCAACGAGCCGGTGTCGCCCATAAAAAGCTGCGCGGGGTACGCGTTATACCAGAGGAATCCCATAGCCGCCCCGACGATGGCGCCGCCGAACACCGTGAGTTCCGAGCTCCCTCTCACAAAGACAACCTGCAGGTAGTGCGCGATGCTGGCATGCCCCGCAATGTACGCCAGCACCGTATACGCCGCGGCGGTCATCAGGGTCGGGCCGATGGCCAACCCATCCAGACCATCGGTCAGGTTTACCGCATTCGACGCGCCGACAATGACCAGCGTGACGAACAGGATGTAGCCCCAGCCCAGATCTGGCATCCAATGCTTGAAGAAGGGGATAGCCAGCCTTGTGGTGTAGGCATCGACGGGGTTGACGTACAGGCAGAGCCCGACAAGCATGCTGGGAATCACCTGCCACAACAGTTTTGTTTTGGCTGAAAGTCCCTTGCTGTTCTTGGCCACGACCTTTCGGTAGTCGTCGATGAACCCCACCGCTCCCATCCAGATCGTGCTGAACAGGGCAAGCCACACGAACCGGTTGATCAGGTTCGCCCAGAGCAACGTGGCGATGAGTACGGAGGCCAGAATCAGGAGCCCGCCCATCGTGGGCGTCCCGGCCTTCTGCAGATGACCCGAGGGACCGTCGTCCCTGATGCTTTGGCCGATCTGTAATGCCTGAAGCCTGCGGATCAACGCAGGCCCCAACAACAGACTGATCAGCAGCGCGGTGAGGATGGCCCCGGCCGTACGAAAGGTCACGTACCGGAAGACGTTTAAGACCGCGTAGCTTTCGTGCCATGGGTAAAGCAGATGATACAGCATCAGGACGCACGTCCCCTGTCAGCGCTAAGGGTATAGGGTATAGGGTCTAGGGTATAGTTAAATGCAAATGACTCTCTAATCAGTACGCCTTTCATGCTCTGCCCTCTACCCTTCACCCTAAACCCTATACTCTGTTCTTTATTTGCCCGGAGTCACCAGATGCCGCCGATCTACCAACGCCTTGCCCTCTGTCGATTTGAACTGAGTTGACCGCTTATCCCGATCGGCCTCAAGCGCCAATTCCACCAGGCGAACGATCAACTCCGCCGGCTTCACCCCGCTTCGCTCCCAGAGGGTAAGGGACAGCGATCCAGGCATGGTATTGATCTCGTTGACGTACGGCTTCATAGCGGCTGAATCGACGAGGAAATCAACCCGGGAGATCCCGCGCGAATCGATCGACTTGAAGGCCGCTGCCGCGATGGATCGCATCTCATCAGAAAGCGCCTGGGGAATTCTGGCGGGGATAATGCTCGGCGCCAGGTCTGCGCTCCCCGGCTTCTTATTCTCGGGATACTTGTCGCGGTAACCCACAACCTCACCCGAGCTGATAAGTTCCTCACATTCCGAGACGGTCAATGCGTGATTCCCGATGACGCCGCATTGCACCTCGATCCGCTGCTGCACGGCTCGCTCGACCAACACGCGGCCGCTAAAGCGCATCGCGCGCTTCGCCAAGCTCAGCGCTTCAATCGCATTATGCGCCACACCGATACCAACGCTGGAACCTGCCACGGCAGGCTTGACCACCACCGGATAGCTCAGTGTGCGCTCAAGCGCCCGCACGACGGCCGCCTCATCTTCCAACAGGTCGCGCCGGGTCACGCCGATCCCCTCGACAACGGGAAGACCTGCGCCTTGAAAAACAAGCTTGGAAATAATCTTATCCATTCCCACCGCCGAGGCGGCGACCCCGGCCCCGACATATGGCAGGTTGGCCAGTTCACACAGACCCTGAATCGTTCCATCCTCGCCATGCGTCCCGTGAATGACCGGGAAGGCCACGTCGATGGTGGGATGGAGCGTCTTACGAAGCCAGCCCTTCCGTTCCTGTTGTGGCATCAACCCGCCGACCGATGGATCCGGCGACAGAAAGAGCGGCTCAACCCCCGTTGCGTTCACGCCCCGATCGAGATTCTCAAGCTGCGGCGCGTATCGTTCGCGATTCAGTCGCAACTTTTCGGCATCAAGCTTCACTCGCTCATCCGGTCCGGCCATGGCGCCACGTTCCGCCAGCTTTCGTATTTCAGCATCGACCGTCAACAGATCTCGAACCGCCTCGCCGGTGAGCCACGTACCCTCCGCCGTCAGAAAGATCGGCAGTGTCTCGAACCGGTCATGCAGCGACAGCAAGACCTCATAGACCTTACCGGCGGTCATAATCGAAATCTCACGCTCTACCGAGCGGCTTCCAAAGATCAGCCCAATGCGTGTCAGACTGCCGTTCATGCGAACTCCAAGTAGGTATCCGGTAGCCGATTCTCATACAGCAGAACATCGCCTTCGCAGACGATCGCCTTGAGACAGTCGGCTACTTCATCCGCGTGTCTGGCTATCAGGACTCGACTTCCGGAAAAACCGGCCTCGCGAAGCCCCTCCCGCAGCGGTTGTGTCTGCTGTGGCCCGACCAACACCACATAATCGCACACCGCAGCCGCCGCCCGGCCCAAGCGGCGATTCTCCTCCGCCTCGATCTGACCCAATTCCACCAGTCCCGGGGTAATCAGAATTTTCGAGCCTCCCTCAAACTGGCTGAGAACCTCCAAGGCCATCTGCGCCCCACGCGGGTTGGCGTTGGCCACATCGATCAGCTTAATGACCCCGCCTTCTTCGCGAATCTCCAGGCGCTTCGGGGCCGGCGCAAGCACCCTGACGCCGTCGGCAATCTCCTCCAGGGGCACGCCGCACTCCAACGCTGCAGCCGTTGCCCCCAGGATATTACCGATATTCCAGCCGCCAAGCAGCCTGGTCTCGAACATGGCGACGCCTTGCTCGGTCTCCACGCGAAAGGCCGAACCCTTACTGGAGAGCTTGACATCTTTCCCGCGGACGCCCAGCGCCCTCTCGTCCTCGCCGATCCCATACAAGAGCACGCGCCGACCTTCCCGTCTCGCGCGCTCGGCCAATCGCAGACAGATCGGATCGTCGGCGTTCACGATCGCCAAGCCATCCGGTGGGAGTGAATCGATCAGTTCATACTTCGCCTCAGCGATCCGCTCCGGCGTACCGAATCGCTCGAGGTGCTGGACCCCGACCGCCGTGAGGATACCGATCCGAGGCCGCAGGACCTCGCATACCTCCCTGATCTCACCAGGGCCGTACGCCGCCACCTCAACGACAAAGAAGCGGTGATCGTCCCGCAGCCCCTCGCGAACGACCCGAACGATACCCATAGTGGTATTGACCCCGTCCGGTGTCTTGAAGACCGAGTAGCGCCCCTGAAGCAACGCGGCAGTAATAAACTTGGTCGTGGTCTTGCCGTAGCTCCCTGTAATCCCGACAACCTCCCCGGGATAGTGCCGCATGCGCGCCGTTGCCTGCGCATAGAAACGCCGATTGATTGCCCGCTCCAGCGGGGCGAGACTCAGATTTGCCGTGAGGATCGTGCCTGCTGCGCCCTCGAACACCGCAAACAAGCCGGCGACCAGGCCGATGCCGACAAGGAGGGCGCGAGGAGCCGCCGTAAGCCTGGACAACACGGCCACACTCGACCAGGAGATGATCAGCAGGACCGCCACCGCCAGAACGGACGTGACCGCTGCCAGGCGCACCGTTCGGGGCGTCCACTGCAATCGCTGGCTGACCTGAAGCGAGGTATACCGGGTTCTCAACCAGATCCCGGCGGCCAGCCAGACGATATACAACATGCCTATCCCGGCATACCGTAAACCGGGAACGGCAGCCAGAGACGCCCACGTAAGGACGATCCCGGCCCCCAGAACGGCCACCTGGACGAGGGCCCCTCGGCCGTCCAGAACGATGCCCCAGTGCCTGACGATCCAGCCCCGCAGGCGCGCGCTGTTGTAACGCTCTAACTGGGCAAGGTAGATCAGGTCCAGATGACGCGCCACTGCGACCGCCACATACGGCAATAGACCGGTGACGGCCCGGCCTGCGAATGAAGGTCCAAGCGTCGTATCCGATCGCATCACCGGCTGTCCTGCCATAAGAACTCCCTCACCACCTGGCCAAAACGGTCCGGTTGATCGACAAACGGGAAATGGCCGGCCCCTTCGAACACCTCCAACCGCGAGCCCTGTATACCGCGCGCCATGATCTCCATCGAAGAAAAAGGCACCTCCTGATCCCGATCTCCCCAGATGATCAGCGTAGGCACACGAATAGACGACAAGACCCTTCGAAGATCTTCGCCGACGACCTTAACCAGCGTAGCGCGCATAGGTCCGGCGTTCCGATAGTCCCGCGATCCTATCCGTCGATAGAGTTCGGCCACAATCCGCTCGCCCGGCCTACCCCATACAGGCAACGAAAACAGCCGTTTCGCCAGCTTCACGGAGCCGACCTTGATGCGATGCAAAAGCCCTCGTCTCGGGCGGATCCCCGCGCTGGCCACCAGAATAAGACTTCGAACCCTGTCGGCCCTTTGAGCGGCTAAAACAAGCGCGATTCGGCCTCCAAATGAATGACCAATCAGGTCGGCCGTCGGGATACCCACGCGATCCATAAACGCCTCGACATAGGACGCATACTCCCATGTCCCCCACGTCGTGGCAGCAAATGGGGTCCAGCCAAAACCGGGCAGGTCAAGAGCGTACACCCGACATCGATCCTCTAAGGCCTTGGCAACGACACTCAACGACTCGGCCGAGGTGCCCCATCCATGCAGGAGAACCACCGGTCTTCCCTCTCCCCACACAATAAAGTGGGTGTCCAGGTCACCGACACGAATCAGCACATCAGTACCACTAAATACAGGGTATAGGGTGTAGGGTATAGGGTTTAAGAACAGGATTCGGGGTATAGGGTGTAGGTTTTAGTAAAGAATTTCTTAAGAGTTTTCTCAGCCCCATACCCTATGCCCTGTCTTTTTGCTCTCAGCCGAACCCCAACTCGCGAAGCGCCTCTCGCGCCACCAGTCGGTCATCAAAAGGGATCGTGCGATCGCCAAGAATCTGATAGGTCTCGTGTCCCTTCCCCGCGATCACCACTATGTCACCTCTACCCGCCAGCGAGAGGGCCTCTCGAATCGCCATCTCTCGATCTAAAATTGTAACATAGCCCTTACCCTGACCCCACACCTTTTTCGCCCCGCTTTCAACCTCATCGATGATCTGATGAGGATCCTCGCCGCGAGGATTGTCGGAGGTGATGACCGTGAAGTCGGCTAACTGCAGAGCCGCTTCTCCCATAAGCGGGCGCTTCCCCCGATCGCGCTCTCCCCCACACCCAAACAGGACGATCAGACGTCCAGAACAGCACTGCCGCGCCATGCGGAGGACACGTTGTAGCGCGTCCGGGGTATGCGCATAATCGACCATCACGCTGAACGCCTGCCCAGCCTCCACCCGCTCACATCGACCTGGAACGTGGTGGAGCGCTGCGATCCCGTCTGCCACCGCAGGCAAATCCACACCCAGATGCAACCCTGTGGCGGCAGCCGCCAGGATGTTGGACAGGTTGTAGCGTCCCACCAGCGGAGAGCGAATCGCCGTCGTCCCCCACGGGGTCTGCAATCGGCACCGGATTCCGTCCGGCCCCATCTTGACATCGGTGACCGACAGATCCGCCGGTCCCTCCACGCTGTAGCTATACCGCCTCACTCGCGTCGCCCCGAGAAAGAGATCTGCGGCCGGGTCATCCAGATTGACGACCGCCGCCTTCTCCGTCGTTTTCGTTGACCCGACGCCCAGTCCCTCAAACAGGGACAGCTTTGCGTTCCGGTAGGCCTCCATGGTGCCATGAAAGTCCAGATGGTCCTGTGTCAGGTTCGTGAACACGGCTACGTCAAACTCGCAGCCATCCACGCGATGCAGGGCCAGAGCGTGGGATGAGACCTCCATGACCACACTGTCGGCATGCAGACGCGCCATCCGTTCGAGGAGCGCTTGCAGATCGCAGGATTCCGGTGTGGTCCGCGCCGCCTCTATCTCCAGCTCGTTACAGCGATACCCGATCGTGCCGATCAGTCCGACCTGATGACCCGCGCGCCGCAGCACCGACTCGACCATGTAGGTCGTGGTGGTCTTGCCGTTGGTCCCGGTCACTCCCACCATGGAAAGCTTCCGCGAGGGATGACCGTAGAATCGACACGCAACGGCGGCAAGACTTTGCCGGGCATTCGCCACCTTCACCACCGTTCCGCCCTGCAGCGCCGTCTCCGGCAGATCAGTTCGCTCTACCAGGACTGCAACAGCGCCCGCTGCCCAGGCGGCCCGAATGAAATCGTGACCATTCCGCCTGAACCCTCCGATACATACGAACAGATCGCCGGGCCTTACCTGTCTGGAATCGTACCGGATCTCATGAACCTCCAGATCGACGGACCCGCGGAGGACCTGGTACTCGGTCCCATTAATTAAGTCGAAAAGCTGCATTGCGGATCCCTTCCGCCAGCCGGAACGGCTCTCGGTCAACCGGGGTCTTCCTGAGATGCTTCAGGGACTCACGAGCGATCTCCCGGAACGTCGGCGCCGCAATCGATCCGCCCCAACGGAGTGTGGTCGGCTCATCGATGATGACGATAATAGCCAGTCGAGGCTGCTCTACCGGGACAAACCCGACAAATGATGCGACCACCTTATGTCGAGAGTAACGGCCGGTAGCTCGATCTACCTTCTGAGAGGTTCCGGTCTTGCCTGCAACTTCGAATCCCTCCACGGCTGCGGCCTTTCCCGTCCCTTCCGTCACGACTCCCTTAAGAATGGTCGCAAGGGTTCTCGCAGTATCTTCCGAGATGACTCGTCTGACCTGCATTGGTGCGTTCTCGAGGACAACTTGGCCGTCCGCCGCGACGATCGATTTCGCAACGTATGGACGAACCAGGTTGCCGCCGTTCGCGATAGCGCTCATTGCTGTTAACATCTGCAGCGGACTTACGGAGATCTCCTGCCCAATGGAGAGCGATGCGAGCGAGAGGGCCGACCACTCCTTCGGGCGTCTGATCAAACCGGGCGTCTCTCCCGGCAGATCGATCTTGGTAAGATTTCCGAACCCGAACCCGCTGATGTAATCGTAGTAGTGACTTTTGCCTAGCCGCTGGCCGACCTTAATAGCCCCCACATTACTGGAGTGAGCCATCACCTCGGCAAACGTGAGGGTCTCAAACCGTTCGTGGTCCCGAATCGTGACTCCGCCCACCTCGATGGCGCCCCCCTCACCGTTGAACCGATCTTCGGGCCGCACAAGCCTCTCCTCCAGGGCACCGGCGCCCACGATCGCCTTAAAGGCCGACCCCGGCTCGTAGTAATCGGCCACCGCACGATTCCGCCGGGCGAACGCCGATGCCTCGGCATGCACATTAGGGTCAAACGTCGGATAGTTGGCAAGGGCCAGGATCTCGCCACTGGAAGGATCCATCACAATGGCGCTGCCGCTGAGCGCGCCGGATTGGCTCACCGCAGCCTCCAGCTCCCGCTCAGTGATATACTGGATCACCTCATCAATCGTCAGATGCAGATCCGACCCCTGCGCCTCGCCGGCTTCCTCTCTGAAGATCGGCCGACGCTTGGCATCCTGTTGCCGCATAACCCACTGGCGCTTACCGGCCAGGTAGGTATCGTATTGCAGTTCAAGTCCTTCCAGCCCCTGATCGTCCTGCCCGACGAATCCCAACAGGTGGGCCGCCTGTTGCGCCTTCGGATAAAATCGCTTACCCTGCACATCGGATCCGATCCCCTTCAGCATAAGGCGCTCCACCGCCTCCGCCTCCTCGGCGGAGGCTGATCGTTTGATGTAGACAAACGACTTTCCTGCGCGCAATCGTTCCATGATCTTCTCGGCAGGCAGGCTAAGCGCGGCAGATAGGGCTGCGGAGGCGCGCTCCGGATTCTCTATTTGGGAGGGTCGAGCGAAGATCGAAGAGGTTGCGAGGCTGATAGCCAGCTCCCGACCGTTGCGATCGTAAATCGTTCCGCGTCTGGACACCGATGGGACGCGCCTCGAGGTCTGTCCATCGGCAACCTTCACCAGCTCAGAGTATCGAAATACCTGGAGAGAAAAGAGTTGGCCGGAAATAATGGTGAGGGCTGCCGCGAGCGAGCAGAATAGGATGATGACGCGGCGTCGCAGCAGGCTGCGCTTCACCGGTGCGGGCGTGGCCTCTCCTTTGTCGGATGATTTTCCGCGAGCACGACGTTGCATCCGTATACCGATCCTCAGAAGATTACTCGAGTACGATCACTTGACCTGACTTCGGGCTCGTGAGACCAAGCTGGCCGCGGGCAATCTCCTCCACGCGGCGGAGCGACATGAGCCGGGCCACCTCAAGGCGCAGCTCTTTCTGCTGCTGAATGATGGCGGCGCGCTCCCCCGCGAGGTATTCTACCTCGTACCCCAGTCGAACGACCTGAACGTGCTGCCAGACGTAAAACAGCACCACAACCAAGACGGCACCTCCCAGCACCAGCGACTGGAGCAGATCGAACCTTCGAATCTGATCGATCCGCGGTTTCAGCAAACTGCTTGCCCGATCTCGTCCAACCGATGTCCACGCGGCAATACTTTGAGCTCTCATCCCGACCCCTCCTCTAGCACCGTTCTGCGGCCCGAAGCTTTGCGCTACGGGCACGTGGATTGGTCTCACTCTCCCGTTCCGTTGGGACAACCGGCCGCTTAGTCAGAAGATGAACACGCGGCGGTTCCGAACGTGCCCACCCCCGAAACATCTCCTTTACAATCCGATCCTCGAGGGAGTGAAAACTTATGACGCAGATCCTTCCCTCAACGGCAAGCAGTTCGACGGCATCCTGTATACCGCGACGCAGCTTGGCCAGCTCATCGTTCACGGCAATGCGTAACGCTTGGAAGGTTCGTGTCGCGACATGGATTCGCCGCGGCCAGGCGCGCCGTGGCACCGCCGCAGCCACCAGACGTGCGAGCTGGGCGGTGGTGGTAAGCGGCTGCGTCCGCCGCGCTTCTACGATCCGCGCCGCAATCCGCCTCGCCCAACGCTCTTCGCCGTAGTCTTGCAACAGCCTGACGAGTTCGCGCTCAGGAATCCGAGCGAGCAGTTCTGCCGCCGACTTGTCACATCCCTGACGATCCATCCGCATGTCCAGCGGCCCGTCCCTCATAAAACTGAATCCCCTGGAGACGTTGTCCATTTGGAATGATGAAAAACCAAGATCAAACAGGATGCCATCGAAAGGGGCCCATCCGTTCTCGGCGGCGATGGCGCCCAGCATGGCGAAGTCACCCTGAAACAACTCCACCCGATCCTCAAACTGCCTGAGACGCCCCTTCGCCAAGACCAGGGCCTCGGCATCGCGATCAATCCCGTACAGGTGTCCAGCCGGTGCGCTCTCGATCAGGATGGCTTCCGCGTGCCCTCCCAATCCCACAGTCGCATCCAGGTAGCGACCACCAGCCCGAGGCTGCAGGATGGCTACCGTCTCCTCCAGCAAGACTGGGAGATGCCGACCCTCGATGGTTACGTCTCCTTCCAAAGCGCCCCCACACCTTGCACCTATACCCGAATCCCCAGCTCCGCCAGCTTACCGGCGTAATCCTCAGGGTCACGTTCCTGTGCGCAAAAGGACGCCCAGCGCTCTCTGCTCCAGATTTCGATCTTGTCCAACACACCAACAATCACGACATCCCGTCGCAGATCTGCCTTTTCCCTGAGTTGCGGAGAGATCAGGATTCGCCCCTGACTGTCAACAGTCGACTCAACCGCATGAGCCGAGATGAGGCGAGCATACTCCCGGAACTTCTTATCCGAGTTTCCATGACTCAGAAGATTCTGCTCGATCTGCTGCCAGGCTTTGATCGGGTAGGCGACGATGCAGGCGTCAAAAAGCGGATCAACGAGGATCAGCTCACGCTCTCGGCGCCGCTTGAGAATCTCGCGGTATCTGGCCGGAATGCTGAGCCGTCCCTTGTCGTCGATGGCGTGTTCAAAGCTTCCGCGGAACATGGGATCGCACCGCTTCTCTATGGCAGTCTATACCATTTCATCCCACCTCATCCCACTGTGTCGCCACGATATTCTCCCCCGTTTGCCTTGTCAAGAAAAATGTGATGGGAAATCGGCGATCAACTATTAGCTGTCAGCGTTCAGGGACAACGATCCGCTGATGGCTCATAGTCGGCATTCGAACGATACCATGCTGGGTGCTGATAGATGACGGCTGGCAGGACGAATTTCAGGCAGGCGTGATGATACAGTTATCGATGAGTCGCGTCTCTCCGAATCGCACGGCGAGGGCCAACAGCGTGGGGCCATCAATGCGATCGAGCGGCTGTAGTGTTTCCGGGTGGCAGAGAGCCACATAATCGATCCGCGCCAACGGTTCACCCTCGATTATCGCTCGCACCGCATCAACGATGGCCTTGGCGCTGCACTCCCCAATCTTCACCCGCTCTTCCGCACGGCTGAGCGACGCATAGAGGACAGCGGCCGCCCGTCGCTGCGACGGCGTCAACCGAGCGTTCCGAGAGCTCATCGCGAGGCCGTCGGCCTCACGCACGGTTGGCAGCACCACGACATCAAGGTCAAAGTGAAGATCCGCTACCAAGCGCCGAACCACCACCGATTGCTGATAGTCCTTCTGTCCGAAGTAGGCCTGGTTCGGCCTGATAAGATTGAACAGCTTCGCGACCACCGTAGTCACGCCACGAAAGTGGCCCGGACGCGATGCGCCGCACAACCCCTCGGTGATCTCGGTCACATCAACGTATGCCTGGAAGCCCTTCGGATAGATCGCCTCTGCGGACGGCGTAAACGCCAGATCGACTCCCACCTGCTCCGCCTGAGCCAGATCGCTCTGCAGGTCACGCGGATAGCTGTCAAAATCCTCGCCTCGCCCGAACTGGATCGGATTCACAAAGATACTCACCACGACGATATCGTTGTCTGCGCGCGCTCTCCGCATAAGCGACAGGTGTCCCTCGTGAAAGGCACCCATTGTCGGCACAAGTCCGATGGTCTTCCCTTCGCGCCGAAGCGACATGCACCGGCGCTGGACCGCAGACGGCTCATCAATGACCTGCATGGCAGTTCCTCACAACTCCAGCAATGCTTTCTCGGTCTCCTGATCGATCGGATATGTATGCTCGGCGTCGGGGAATCGGCAATCGATCACGTCCTGCCGGAACCGGCCCACAGCATCGCCGATGATCCCGGCGAGATTCGCGTACTGCTTCGTGAACCTTGGGACAAAACGATCGAAGAGCCCAAGCAGATCGTGAAGGACCAGCACCTGACCGTCACAGTGAGGCCCGGCGCCGATCCCAATGGTAGGCACCGTCAACCTATTGGTGATGACCCTGGCGAGCGCGCCGGGAATCGCCTCAAGTACGATCGCGAAGACCCCCGCCTTCTCAAGCGCCAGGGCATCCTCAAGGATGCGGCGGGCGGCGTCGAACCCTTTCCCCTGAACCTTCAACCCTTCCTGCAAAACCGCCGTTTGTGGGGTCAGCCCGACATGTCCCATGACCGGAATCCCCGCCTCCACAATCGCCCTTACACATGGCAGCGAAGGCCACCCTCGCTCGACCTTGACGGCGTGAGCCAGGCCCTCTTTTATGAACCGCCCGGCGTTTCTGATTGCATCGGCCGGTTCGGCCTCATACGACATGAACGGCATGTCGGCAATGATCATGGCTCGTTTGACGGCGCGGGTCACCGCCTTAGTCATCATGAGCATCTCGTCCATGGTGACCGGGATCGTCGTCTCATATCCCAGGACGGTCATCCCGCCGGAGTCACCCACCAGGATCAGATCGATCCCGGCGCGATCAACAAGCAACGCCATCGGATAATCATACGCCGTCAGCATGGTGATCTTCCGCCCTTCGCGCTTCATTTGCTGCAGCGTGACCGTCCTGACCGTCTGACTGGTCATGATCGATCGTAGCTACTCAGGTAGATAGGCTGGAGGCTGGAGGCTTTTAGGGGTAAGTCATACGTGATCATACAAAACTCCGAAAAGGTCTTGAATGGCTTGATTCGTGCCTTGCGAGATAATTTAGAACCTTCAGTCTTCAGCCTACAGCCTAAACGCCTTGTAGTTACGATCGGCTCTACTTGCGGGATCCGAGCGGCACATAGTATTGGGTGCCTGGCCGAACCGTCTCGATCTGTTTAACCAGATCTTCAAAATCCTCCTTGTGCCTGACAAAGTCGATCTCGTTGGTATTGACGACCAGTAGCGGCGTCGCTGAGTAGTGAAAGAAAAAATGGTTGTAGGCGGCGTTCACGTCCTCCAGGTAGGACCGCTCCAGTTCGTGCTCGGACGCCCTCGCCCGCGACTGAATCCGTCGGATCAGGACATCGGTACCGGCCTGCAGATACAGGACGAGGTCGGGCTTGACGACGCGCGTCTCCAGAAGCGGCTGCAACCGCTCGTAAAGAGCCAGCTCGTTGTCGTCGAGCGTCAGGTACGCGAAGATCTTGTCTTTGACAAACAGATAGTCGCTCACCAGCGACTGTTTGAAAAGATCGAATTGGGCCAGTTCCTGCTGTTGGCGGAATCTGTTCAACAGGAAATAGAGCTGAGTCTGAAAGGCATACCGACGCATGTCAGTGTAGAATTGCGTAATAAATGGATTCTCATCGGGACCTTCCAACAACTTACCGGCTTGAAGCCGTTCCGCCAGCAATTCGGCGAGGCTCGTCTTGCCGACACCGATCGGCCCTTCGACCACTATGTAACGAGGTTTGAGTGCGCGGCCTGTCATTCTACGCATCCTCCCCGGACCCCGCACATCAGGCTGCCGGAGCCAACAGCCGGACGCGCGACGAATCGTCGAGACGATCGAGCAACTGCCGCATGGTGACGCCAAAGACAGGATGGCGGAGAGCCGGATCAAGTTCGCAGAGCGGTGTCAGGACAAAACGCCGCTGATGCAGCCGCGGATGGGGGAGGATCAGGTCCGGTTGCTCCACGATCTGTGAACCCATGAGCAACAGGTCGAGATCGATGCTCCGATCCACACCTTGCGCTCGCTCTGCTGCGCGACCCATGCTCCGTTCGATCCGCTGTAGTTCGAGGAGCAACGCTCCCGGCGTAAGCTCAGCCTGTACCAAGACTACTCCGTTGACAAACCAGCCGCCAGTAGCGGGAGGAACCGGCGCGGTCTCATAGAGCGATGAGGCGCGTATCACTGCGACCCACGCAATCTCCGATATGGCCCTGATAGCTGCCTGACAGCGTTCGATTCGGTCGCCCAGATTGGATCCGATCCCGATATACGCGCGATCGCTCATCATCGAGGGCATAGGGTACAGGGTGTAGGGTATAACAAGACACGGGCCCGCCTTCTGAAACTATCTGGGCTTGAGATTCGAGGCGGCAATCCGCTCGACCGCCTCCTTAATCCGGGAGACATCCACCGTCAGGGCCGCTCGAATGTACCCTTCACCGCTTCGACCAAATCCTGTCCCCGGGGTCATGACGATACCGACATCAGAAAGTAGCGCAGAGGCGAAGGAGGCGGAGGTATGCTCCCTCGGAACACCGATCCAGACGTAGAAGGTCGCTTGCGGTCTGTCCACCACAAACCCGAGCGCCGACAGGCCATCGACCAGCGCATCGCGCCTCTCTTTGTAGACGGCCCTCATCGCCTCAACACACTCCTGCGGGCCGTTCAGCGCCGCGATGGCAGCCTCCTGCACCGCCTGGAAGACCCCGGAGTCCAGGTTCGTCTTGATCCGGCCAAGGCCGGACAGCACCTCACGGCAGCCGACCGCAAATCCAATCCGCCATCCGGTCATGTTGTACGTCTTGGAAAGCGAATGGTACTCAATGGCCACGTCTTTCGCCCCCTCCACCGCCAAGAGGCTCTCCGGAAGGTACCCGTCGTACGCCATCTCGGAATAGGCTGCATCGTGGCAGAGAATCAGCCGGTGCCTGCGCGCAAAGGCGACCGCCTCAGCAAAAAAGGCTCCGGACGCCACAGCAGCCGTCGGGTTATTGGGGTAGTTCAGGAACATGATCCGAGCCTTCTTCAGAACCTCCGATGGAATCGCTTCAAGATCCGGCAGGAACGATCGTTCCCGCGTGAGCGGCATAAAGTACGGGATCCCGTCGGCAAAGACAGTTCCTGCCTGATAAACCGGATAGCCGGGATCGGGAACCAGGACAACGTCACCCGGATCGATAAACGCGAGAGGGATGTGGCCGATCCCCTCTTTCGATCCGATAAGACTCAGCACCTCGGTCTGCGGGTCAAGCGTCACGCCGAACCGTTTACTGTACCAGTCGGCTACGGCCTGTCGAAAGCTCAGCATCCCCTCGTATGAAGGGTACTGGTGGTTCCGCGAATCGGCCGAAGCCTGCTGCATCCTTGCGATGATGTGCGACGGTGTCGGCAGATCAGGGTCGCCGACTCCCAGGTTGATGATATCCATGCCGCGACGGATCGCGTCCTGTTTCAAGCGGTCAATTTCAGCAAAGAGATACGGCGGCAGCTTTGACAGCCGCTGCGCCACACTAAAGAGTTCTCCCATGCCTTTCTTCTCCTCCTGGATTCTCTGTCGGCTTTCGGCCGTCAGCTTTGAGCAACAATCGTGTTACTCAGTCGGCCGATCCCTTCCACCTCGATCTCAATCGTATCGCCGGGCCGCATTGGACCGATCCCCGAAGGGGTGCCGGTAGTAATGACATCACCCGGATAGAGGGTCATGACTGTAGAGACAAAATGCAGCAGGTACGGCACCTCAAAGATCAGATTATTGATGTTGGACTCCTGTCGGACCACACCGTTCAGGAACGCCCGGATGGGGGCGTCGGAGAGATCCAGATCCGTTTCAACCCAAGGGCCGAACGGCGCGAAGGTATCGAACGATTTTGCTCGAGTCCACTGTCCGTCTTGACGTTGCAGGTCTCTCGCTGTCACATCATTAAAGCAGACATACCCCAGGATATAGCGATGTGCCTTCTCGACCGGTACGGCCCTCGCGGTCCTCTTCACGACGATTCCCAGCTCCGCCTCATAATCCAGCCGACCGCACGACTTCGGATAGATAATCCGGCCGCGATGGGGAAACGACGCGCTCGACGGCTTTAAGAAGATAATCGGCTCGTCTGGGGTCTGCAGCTTCATCTCTTCGGCATGATCGCGATAGTTCAGGCCGACTCCTACGATCTTGGAGGGTTCAGTCGGCGCAAGGAACCTGATCCGCTTCAGCGAATGCGTCCGGTCCGTCACGACAAATTTGCCGAAGATGTCGCCCTGGATCTCCCGGACGACACCGTCCTCTACGATACCGTATCGTGGTTGCTTGCCGGTGACGAATCGCACAATCCGCATTCGTTAACTCCATGACACCAAAGGATCATTGCTTGGAAACACTTCCTCGCGTCTGTCATTGCGAGAAGCGAAGCGACGAAGCAATCTCGCCAGGAAAGTGCGGTGAGATTGCCGCGCTCCTTTCAGTCGCTCGCAATGACCACACTACTCCTGATTCATGTTCGGTTTTTTAATCCCAACACATCCTGCATATCGTATAGGCCGGGCGGGCGGCCGATAACCCAATGGGCAGCGCGCAACGCGCCACGAGCAAAATTATCCCGACTGTGGGCCCGATGCGTCACCTCAATCCGCTCCCCCATGCCCCCGAAGATCACTGTATGATCTCCGACCACATCGCCGGCTCGCAGCGCATGGATGGCGATCTCCTCTTTGCCGCGTTCTCCGACCAATCCCTGCCGACCATAGATTCCCGTCTTGTCCAGTTCCCGGCCCAGCGCCTCCGCAACTACCTGCGCCATTCTCAACGCAGTCCCACTTGGAGCGTCCTTCTTAAAGCGATGGTGTGTCTCAACAATTTCGACGTCGTACTCCTCTCCAAGAGCAGAGGCCACCTGAGCAAGGACCTTGAACAAGACGTTGACCCCGATACTCATATTGGGCGAGAGCACGCAGGGAACAGCCGCGCCGAGTTCCCTGATTCTGTTCAGATCGGCGGCGCTGAACCCCGTGGTCCCAACCACGACAGGCGCCTTCGCCTGGGCGGCGATGGCCAGATGGATCATGGCAGCCTGCGGGGCGGTGAAGTCGATCACCACCTGTCCTTCGCTTACAACCGCACCCAGGTCACCGACAATCGGTACGCCCAGCGTACCGATGCCCGCCACCTCACCAGCATCATGCCCGATGCTTGCACTGTTCGGTTGTTCGACGGCTCCCGCCAGGATAAGGTCGCTCGCTTCGCGGATCATGGCGATGATTCGTCCGCCCATTCGTCCAGCCGCACCACAGACAACAGCGCGTATCATCGAAGGCCACCGAATAAGGCTGAAGGCTGAAGACTGAAGGCTGAAGGAACACTCACGGGATCAGACCGTAGGCGCGCATGGCGGTTTTGAGTCGGTTCAAATTAGGCTCGCTCATCGGGCAGAGCGGCAGGCGGAGCTCGCCGCCGATCATCCCCAAAAGCGCCATGGCGGTCTTCACCGGGATCGGGTTGGTCTCGTAGAACATCGCCTGGCAGAGCGGGAAGAGCTTCAGGTGTATCTCCCTGGCGCGCTTCCAGTCGCCGCCAAGGAACGCATGAGTCAAGTCAGCCACATCACGCGGCACGATGTTGGCGATCACCGATATCACGCCTCGCCCTCCCACCGCCAGAAGCGGTAGCGTGAGCGTATCATCCCCCGACAGAAACGAGAGCTTGTCCCCGCACAGGACGATGTCATGGGTCATCTGTTCAAGGTTGCCGGTCGCCTCCTTCATGCCGACGATATACGGATGATCTGCCAGCGCCGCCAGCGTCTCCGGCAGCATGTTGATCCCCGTCCTTCCCGGGATGTTATAGAGAATCAACGGCAACTCCGCGGCATCGGCAACAGCGCGGCAGTGCGCGATGAGACCCGCCTGTGTCGGCTTGTTGTAATAGGGGAGGACCAGGAGGGCGCCGTCGGCTCCGGCTTGCCTGGCAAAGCGGGTCAGATCGATCGCTTCATCTGTGCTATTCGACCCGGTCCCGGCGATAACCGCGACACGCCTGTTCGCCGCCTCGACCGTGAGCTCGATGACACGTCTGTGCTCATCATGGCTGAGCGTGGGGGACTCTCCTGTGGTCCCGCAAGGAATCAGGGCATTGGTGCCGTTTTTGATGTGAAACTCTACCAGCTCACGGAGCATCGGCTCATCGACCCGTCCGCCTTGGAAGGGAGTCACTAACGCCACCATCGAACCCTGAAACATTCGTTTCATGTAATCTCCTGCTGCCGCAGTTTCGGGTTTTGAGTTTCGAGTTGTGAGTTAGCAGCCCTCGAAACTCGGAACGCGAAACCCGAAACTTTTATTTCAGGGCATCCGGCATCAGTTCGCCCTGGTAGACCAGCCGGACCTCTCCCTCGAAAAAAACCTCCTCGTATTCCGGTCCATTTCCGGTAAAGGATACTGTAAGCGTCTCTCCACTCCTGACCTTGACCTGTACCGGGGAAGAGACCAACCCCAATGTGGCTGCAACCAGCACCGAGGCGATGGTCCCTGTACCACAGGCCAGCGTCTCGTCCTCGACACCACGCTCATAGGTCCGGATGGCCAATGTATGCCCGTCAAGAACGGTCACACAATTGACGTTGGTTCCCGCCGGTTGAAAGGCCGGATGAAATCTGATCGAGCGTCCCAGCGTTCGGATCGGAACCGCCTCCAGGTCGGTATAGAAGAGGACGGCATGCGGCACCCCTGTATTGATACTGTGGACCTCATGCGCGACACCATCCACCTCGATCGACTGGTGAAGGCGCATTCCCTGTGGCCGACTTGTCTGGAGCTTGACGCTGGAACCGTCTACCCACGCCCTGATTATTCCAGCCAGCGTTTCAAAGGCCATGTGGGGTCCGGCGATCCCCAGCATCTCGACGAACCTGGCTACACAGCGCGCGCCATTACCGCACATCTCCGCCTCGCTGCCGTCGGCATTCAAGATTCGCATGCGAAAATCCGCCTTCGAAGAGGCTTCGACCAGAATCAGGCCATCGGCTCCAACCGATATCCGCCGCCGACAGATCCGTTCGGCCAACGTCCTTGGCTCTATGTCAAGACGGCCGTCGCGGTTATCGACCATGATAAAATCGTTCCCGCTCCCACTCATCTTCATGAAGATCAGCTTGTCCATCTATAAAACCAGGGTATAGGGTTCAGGGTATAGGGTAAGGGATAGAACATACACCATTTGCCTCGTACCGATCGCAGGCAGCAGCACCCCAATGCCCCTTGAGCTATCCACGATGGTCACAGCTCCTCCGGGATCCGCTCGCCGCGGATCAGATCCTCGTAGCTTTCCCGCTCGCGGATCGTGAACCAGCGGTCTCCTTTCACCAGGATCTCCGGCAGCCGGGGTCGGCTATTATAGCTGGATGACATCGTGTAACCATAGGCGCCGGCACTCATCACCACCAACAACTCCCCTGGCTCAGGAAGCGGCATAAGCCGGTCCTTGGCCAGAAAATCTCCCGACTCGCAGACAGGGCCCACCACGTCAGCCATCACCTCCTCCCGACCTTTCTGACGCCGCGCGGGGAGGATGGAGTGGAAAGAACCGTACAGGCTCGGGCGGACCAGGTCGTTCATCCCGGCATCAACTACGATGAAGTGCTTGGCGGGCGTGCGCTTGTCGTAGAGCACCTTCGTCACCAGAACCCCCGCATTTCCGACAATCACCCGTCCGGGCTCCAGTACGATGGTGCAACCGAGATCCTTAATGACGGCAATCATGGCTTCCGCGAAGACCCGTGGCACAGGCGGATCTTCATCCTTGTAGGTAATCCCGAGCCCGCCACCGACATCCAGATATTGGATCGCGAAGCCATGTTGCCGAAGCTCGGCGATCAGACCCGTAACCTTGACCAGGCTGTCTACAAATGGCGCGATCTCAGTAATCTGGGACCCGATATGCTGATGAACGCCAACAACCTCGATATGTGACAGCTCCCTGGCGACTCGGTACTCTTCCATCGCCAGGGAGATGTCGATGCCGAACTTACTCTTCTTCAGCCCGGTCGAAATATACGGATGTGTTTTAGGATCGACGTCCGGGTTGATCCGCAACGCCACCCTTGCCTTCGTCCCCATGGCTCCGGCCACGTCGTTCAGCAGGCGGAGCTCTTGAGGCGACTCCACGTTAAACATCAGGATGTCAGACTTCAGGGCGAACTCCATCTCCTTACGGGTCTTCCCGACCCCCGCAAAGACGATCCGACTGGGCGGAATGCCGGCCCTCATGGCACGATACAACTCCCCGCCCGATACGACGTCGGCGCCGCCGCCAAGGCCGGCAAAGAGCTTCAAGGTTGCGCCGTTGGAGTTGGCCTTGATCGCAAAACAGACCAGGTGGGGAATATCGGCAAATGCCTGGTCAAAGGTCCGGAAATGGTGCGTGAGCGTGGCGTGACTATACAGATAGAACGGCGTGCCGACCTCCGCAGCGATCCGCTCGATCGGCAGCTCTTCGCACAGAAGCTGATCGCCACGATACTGGAAATGATGCATGCAGCACTCTCCTGGTGAGCTGTTATCTGTCGAATTTTGGCACAGGGGGGGCAAGGAGTCAAAAGGAAAGTGGGGGATCTGAGGTGCGGAGGCCGATGTCTGGATGGCATTCGAGGCCCCACACCGGCAGAGTTCACGGCAAGACTTCACATAACAGCGCCTCGGACACCACTGAGGAGAGACGTATAGTGCGCAATGGAGCGATCCACTCTCGTCGATCCTCCCGGCTCAATCAGAGCGAATGCACGTCCAGCCAGGTGTAGTCTGTGTGATTACCCGTGAAGGATTCGGACCCGGACCGCCTTTGCGCGGCCGCGATCGTCCTGGCCCAGGTCAAACTCGACCGCATCGTTTTCCCTCAGGGTGGCGCCCCCTTCTACGTCGCTGGCATGGACAAACGCATCCTGCCCACCATCTTCCCGCACGATGAACCCAAACCGCTTCGTCACGTTGAACCACTTCACTGTGCCTTTCATGCTCGCATCCTCCTCTAGTCTTAGGAACCTACAGTCTTTCGACGCCCTACCCATTGTAGGCAGGGATCCTTCTCCAGCTCTCTCTAACCCTCGACGATGCCGAGGCTACGCTTCTCCATCTTCCGGATTCGATCTCGAAGCTCCGCCGCTCGCTCAAACTCGAGCCGCTTCGCTGCCGCCCGCATCTCTTTCTCCAACTGCTCGATATAGGCCGGCAGCTCTTCTTGCGCGACACGGCCGGCATCCTCAACGTCGGGCGCGGCTGGGACAGTATAGTAGTCCTTCTCGGTGACGCTCGAGAGGACATCAGAGATCGACTTCTTGATGCTTTCCGGCGTGATACCGTGTTCACAGTTATAGGCCATCTGACGCTCACGTCGCCGCTCGGTCTCCTCCATGGCGCGCCTCATCGAGTCGGTGATGGTATCGGCATACAGCACCACCCGTCCCTCGACGTTTCTGGCGGCGCGGCCGATGGTCTGGATAAGAGACCCGGAGGAGCGCAGGAACCCCTCCTTGTCGGCATCCAGGATGGCCACCAGCGCCACCTCGGGAATATCCAGTCCTTCCCGCAGCAGGTTGATCCCGACTAGTACATCGAACTTTCCAAGTCTCAGCTCGCGGATGATCTCACTCCGCTCGAGCGTATCGATATCGGAGTGCAGATAGCGGACCTTAATCCCGACCTCGGCGAGGTAGTCGGTCAGGTTCTCGGCCATCCGCTTGGTCAGCGTTGTGATCAAGATACGATGGCCTCTCGCGGTGATCGCCCGGACCTCGCCGATCAGGTCATCGATCTGCCCGCGAATCGGCCTGACCTGGATCTCAGGATCGATCAGTCCGGTGGGGCGGATGATCTGCTCCACGATCTCCCCTTTGACCTTTGTCAGTTCGTAGGGGCCCGGCGTTGCCGATACGTAGATGACCTGGTGCACAGCCCGCTCAAACTCTTCAAAGGTAAACGGTCGATTGTCCATGGCGGACGGAAGGCGGAACCCGTACTCGACCAGCGTCCCCTTGCGGGAGCGGTCGCCGTGATACATGCCGCGGATCTGCGGGATCGTTTGATGCGATTCGTCGATGATGACCAGGGCATCCCTCGGCAGGTAATCCATCAGCGTGGGGGGCGCCTCGCCAATGGCCCGACCCGACAGGTGGCGCGAGTAGTTCTCGACCCCCTTGCAAGTGCCGATCTCCCGCATCATCTCCAGGTCGAAGGCGGTGCGCTGCTTCAGCCGCTGCGCCTCAAGGAGCTTCCCGGCCTGCTCAAACGACGCGACCTGCTCATGCAGCTCCTCGAGGATCGCCGCAAAGGCCGCCTCTCGACGGTCGCGTGGGGTAACATAGTGCGTGGCCGGATAGATCGGAACCCGATGGAGTTCCTGGATCCGCTCACCCGTGACCGGATCGACCTCCCACAGCCCTTCCACCTCGTCACCGAACAGCTCGACCCGAACCACCGTGTCGGCGTAGGCGGGGAAGATCTCCACCACGTCCCCTCGAACCCTGAACGTTCCACGGTGCAGATCATATTCGTTCCGCTGATACTGGATCTCCACCAGCTTCCGGAGCATCTGCTCCCGATCGCACAAGCCGCCCCGCTCCAGGAAGACCATCATCCCATAATAGGCTTCCGGGGAACCCAGGCCGTAGATGCACGAGACGGAGGCTACGATAACCACGTCGCGCCTCTCTAGTAGCGACCGAGTGGCCGAATGGCGCAGCTTGTCGATCTGATCGTTGATCATCGAATCCTTCTCGATGAAGGTATCGGTGACGGGCAGGTATGCCTCCGGCTGATAGTAGTCGTAGTAGCTGACGAAGTATTCGACGGCGTTGTGCGGGAAAAACGCCTTGAACTCTTCAAAGAGCTGGGCCGCCAGGGTCTTGTTGTGCGCAATGATCAGCGTGGGGCGCTCGATGGCCGCGATGACATTCGCCATGGTAAAGGTCTTGCCCGAACCGGTCACGCCTAGGAGCACCTGGTGGGGCCGTCCCTGCAGGCACCCCTCAACCAGCTTGCTGATCGCCTGAGGTTGATCGCCCTTTGGCTGATAGTCGCAGACGAGCTTGAAATTGGGCATGAGGTAATGTGGTCAGGAAAGGGAACTCGACAGGTCCCCACCTGCTCCGCGGGGGAGGTACTTGTTCCAGGATGTGATCCCGTGCGGGGAATAGAACATAATACCGAGATACACGAGAGACACCGGCTTGGCAGGCTGACGGAGCAGGCTCATGCTGACCTCGTGCAGGGGCTTGCTTCCCTTCTTCACATTGCAGGCACGGCAGGCGCTCACCACATTCTCCCAGACGGTCCGTCCGCCCAGCGATCTGGGGATCACATGGTCGATGGTCATCCGTTCTCCGCCGTTTCGACCACAGTACTGACAGGTATAGGCGTCCCGCTTCAGGATATTCTTCTTGTTAAAGGAGACCGTGGGAATGATAGGGCGCTTCACGTAACGATGGAGGCGGATCACAGCAGGGATGACAAAAACGATCGAGGGGGAGTGGATGATGTGCGGACTGTCCTCGATCCGTTCAGCCTTTCCGGTATACAGCAGAATAATGGCTCTTCGCGCGGTGCAGACGTGGAGGGGCTCAAAGGAGTTATTCAATACCAATACTTTGTCAGTGTCCATCGAGCGGTTCAGTAGGCTCAGGGCTTGCGAATCCCCCTATCGTCATATGGTCCATAGCATACAACAGAAACATTGTCAATGCAACGGAAAGGACCTAAAAACAGAGATCGCCATTGCTGAGATACCGCTATACGCCAATCACCGCCGTTTTACGACCCTGTGACCAGCATGGCTCGCCCCGGGAGAGGCGCTTGGCAGGGGTGCACCTCTGCTCCCGCGGCCTCCTGGGGTCCGCGTGACCTGCCCTGAGACAGACTCCTCCCCCTACGTCATGCGCTGCCCCTCCTCTCACTCCCTGAAAGCGTCAGGGTGCCCCGCTCAGCGTCCAGCACCGGTGACGGATGCTACGCAAGAGGGCGAGCCGCTCGGCCTCGACCACCAGCTTCAGGATCACCTGTCCCGCATGACAGACGATGCGCCCGGCCACCTGGATGAGTCGCCAGCGGACCGTCGCTTCGTGTGCGCGGCCCAGGCCGCGGGACAGGCGAGACGCCGGAACCCGATGAACAGATTGTAGGCGAGCACGCCCAGCCGGAAGAAGACCGCGTTCGCCCCGACGTCCCCGCACGGCATCCGCTCCAGGCCAAAGCCGCTCTTCAGTTCCTTATGGAAGTTCTCCGCCTGTCCCCGCTGGTTGTGCCAGCACAGGACCGCGTGCGCGGTCTTCACCTCGCTGGGCCAGTTGCTGGCGACCGCGTGGTAGACGTAGCCGGACTGGTCCAAGAGGTCGGGTTGGCGCCGCCGGGCGCGTTTGACGATGAGGCGAAAGGCGTGCGTACTCTTGTTCATGGTGTGGACCGTGTCCGCGACCTCGTAGCCACAGCCGGGAATGGGTTCCTGCCACGCCGCCTCAGGGAGCCCCTGGATGAGGCCCGTGACCGCGGCATCTTGATCGGCCGTGATCGCGAAGTAGACGCCGTCAGCCTCCAGGGTGTTGAGGAGTTCCGCCTGATAGGAGGCGCTGTCGGCGCGGTAGGCCCCAATCCGCTTGCCGTGCGGCAGCCGGGCCTGACACTGCCGGTAGAAGGCGAGGTGCCCGGTGCCGGGAGAGACGTTGCCCTCGCGGAACTCATCGACGAGACAGATCGGGGTCTCGAAGAGGAAGCCCAGCAGTGGCATGTACCCTTTGACCCCTTGGTAGCTCCACTGGGCCTCGCGCTTCTCCGCTTCGATCAGGGTGGCGTCGACGTCGAGGGTGTACTCGGTCACCCCATCCCGGCGGAGCAGGCGGGCGGTGAGGGCGTCCCGCACCTGCCCGAGGCCGTGGAGGCCGGCCTGTCCGGTCTGGGGGTCCCCCATCCTTCTCAGCCAGTCGCCCACCGTGTCGGGATCGGGGATCGCCTCCTGGCCGAGCAGCGTCAGGAGCGCCTCTTCACGCGTGAGCTCGCGGAGGTCTTCGAGCGTGCGGCCGCCGGCCTGCAGCAGCAGGATGATGGTCTCGACGAAGACCGAGGGGGCGTAGCCCCGGTGACTTCGAGGCTGAGGCAGCACGCGATCAGCGAGCGCCTGCAGGCCCAGGGCGTGGGTGTACTCTGCGAGCAGGGCGAGGCCCCCATGGGCCGTCAGGGTGTCGTCCGTTCGTTCGAGCTTGAAGGGCAGTACCGTTTGTCGTATCATGGCCTCACCTTGTGGGTTAAAGGGAATGTGTTGCGCACACCCCTTTATATCCGCTCCCAGAGCGGCCCACAAGGTTTTTCGTTCATTCCTATCGCTGTTTTAGGGAAAGGATTTGTTGGTAGCATGTGACATGTCCGCCTCCTGTAGCAAGCGATCTGTCCACTGTCACGGAAGACGAGGTAGGCTGGGGATTCTCTCAGAAAGGAGGCCCCACTGATGGTACCCCGAACCGACCCCGACTGCTGCCGTCGTTACCTGAAGGTGCTGTTTGATGTGGGCCGTCACATCCTGGCCAAAGAGTACGGTGTAGGGGTCAGCGAGTATCGAGAGGTCGGCCGGTCACCGTGAACTGCAGGCGGTTACTCTCCCCCTCGCTGGTCAGCACCGAAACCTCGTACAGACCCGGTACAACCTGCGGGAACCCATCGGGGCACTGAGTGCGTGGCCCGGGTGGACACAGGTCGAGACCGTCAGGCACGATGAACTGTAGGGTGCGACCGTCCGTGGATGCCAGATCGTGAATGTATCCAGGGCCAAAACGAACTGTGTTACCTGAGCGGGTGAACCCGTGCCCCGTGATGTCCACCTCTGTGCCCGGGGAACCAGACTGGGGCGCTAGCGTCACCAGGCGGGGGAACCCTTCGGACTCGCCGATGGCAAGCGCGAAGTTCGACGCCGCCACATCAGAACCGTACATCGGGAGCACGCCGAGCAGTGTGCCCAGGAGGACGCTCAACGCCAACGCTGCACCACCACGCCGCCTGGTCGCCATGGCTGAGACTCCTCCTCCAGCACGCATCCCTAACCCAGTCCGGAGGGAACGGACGTGATCTCGGGCCATTGCAACACATGCTCGACGTCGGCGTCCGTTATGGGCGCGTGATGCGTCTGCGTCGACCTGTCTCAGACCAATGGCCCCATTCCCACTCCGGGGAAGAAAAGCAGGGAGGCCGGAGACCGACCTCCCTGCCCAAAACGTCAAGATGTCCAGAAATTGTCGTGAGACGGCTGCTACTTCAGGTTCCAACGCTCCCAAGAGCCTTGGTCGCGTTCGCGGCCAAACACCGCTCCGCTCGGCCACGCGCACCCGCTGCTGGCCCCGCAGGTGACGCGATAACCCGAGCCTATGAAGTTGAGCATAGACGGATGGAAAGGACGCACCCGGAGATAGTCGCCCCAAACGTCGGCATCGGGCGCATCGGTACTGCTGTATACGGTGGACAC
>DATMXF010000085.1:0-11428 GCA_035561835.1 Patescibacteria group bacterium | reverse complement strand
GGAAGCCCGAGTGTCTGACCACGGCTACGACGAACTGACGGAAGACGACATTGTCGTAAGAGACGTGTTCTCTGGAGTCCGACAGACCACGGTCGTCGAAGATTACCCGGAATATCCGAAGGGGCCTTGCGTCCTTGTACTGCAGGATGATTCTGGCGGAAAATCGATACACGTCGTGTGGGGAATTCTACGGTCTTCGCGGACCCGCAGGTGGATGCGCGAGGGATGATCGTCCAGATGGCGCACCCGACGCTAGGGACCGTACGGCTGGCCGGTACGCCGCTCAACCTCTCCGAGACGCCGGCGCAGGGCTTGCTGCGGAGTAGAAACGCCTTGGATGCAGAGGGTATGACTCAGGAGAACGTCAGCCGTGATTCTCGCTCGTCTGCTGGCGCTGGACGATCGCACTATGACGAACCTACACCGGGATGGGGTTGTCTGACGCTCCCCTGTAATCCCCCCCCTCAGGGATTTCCCGCCTCCCATTCAGGGACTTACCCGATAGCTCTCCTCATACTATGGCCTAACTTAAGACATAGGGAGGGGTTATGCGACAGTGAAAAGGAGGCGTTATGTATTTGAACTCTGTTCTAAAAGGTCTGATTACGGGTTCGGTAGTGTCCTTAGCACTGCTGGTGCCACAGTTGAGCTATGCCCAAGAGCCTAGTTCCTTTCGATCGTGGAACTATCCCGATCATTACATTCGCCATCGACTCTCTTTGGGTTACATCGATTCAATCGTCGCCAGCGACAAACTAGGAAGGAAAGATGCCACGTTTCGACTTGTTCCTGGGCTGGCCGGAAAATGCCGTTCATTCGAATCGGTCAACTATCCGGGGCATTTTCTGCGGCACCAGAACTACAGATTGAAGTTGGCACAGCGAAGTAATGACCAGCTTTTCAGGGAAGACGCCACATTCTGTGTCGTATCGGGGCTAGCCAGTTCCAATGGCCGCTCATTCGAGTCTGTCAATTTTCCCAAGCACTACATACGGCATTCCAACTTCGAACTCTGGATAGCCAAGTCTGACGGAAGTCAATTGTTCAAGAAGGACGCAACCTTCATCATCTCGCCGCCGCTGACGGAGCATTCTCCTCCTGTACCGTTCGATAAAGGAACTAATCTTAATCCTGTCAGCGAGTAACGACTATATTGCCCAACCACTATGTTGTACATTCATTGTTCTACACGGAGGTGGCGATGGCAAATCCTCAATGTCCCGAAAATCCTCGGAAGAGAATTTACAATACACGTACCTGGGCCGAAATATTGAAGTACACAAAAGCCGGCAAAGCGGGGGCATTGATCGGAGTTACGGCCGCGTTGTGCATGGCGCTCGCCGGGTGTGGCACGGCCTATGTCCGGCCGATCAGCGCCTCGCCCGGTGAGGAAAGCGGCGTATTCATTACTGACAGCTTCAGCACCGACGCGTCGGGGGCCGGGGCCTACCACTCGGCGGCGCCCACGATCAATGTCGGCGCTAGGGCTGGCGGGGGCGAGGTGGTCGCGTTCTCGAAATACCGTCCAACGGCGCTGGTCACCCCGGTGAGCTGGCTCACATGGTTCGGCGACCAGACGGTCGACGTCCAATACCGTGACCAGATCCGGGTGCCGATCACCTACTGGGTCGTGCGCGGTCCCTTCAATCAGCAGCGGACACTCGCGCTAAACTCGGCGACGACGACCGCGTCGATCTACTGGAACGAACGTACCGGCCTTGGGCTCACCGACATTGAGGTGGTGGACGCCACCGGCGATTCGGACGGCGCGACCTATGCCGCCTTCACCTGCGGCACGAACAATGCGAACATGACCGGTCTCCAGCGTGACATCGGCGCGCGCCAGGGGCGGATCAACGTGTACTTCGTGGACACGGTGGACGGCGTGAACTCGCGCGGCCAAGCCTGCCAGATCGGGGGCAACTTCATCGCACTCGGCCGCAGTGTCGGTACGGAGCTGCTGGCTCACGAGCTTGGCCACAACTTCGCGCTCGAGCATATCAACAACGGTGCCACCACGCAGATGGGGTTCGACCAGACGAATATCATGCACGACGCCAGCAACAGCCGCGCCTTCGTCACCGAGGCTCAGACGTTCCGAGCGCATCTGCGGCCGGCGTCGGCGGTTAATGCCGTGCTCGGTGCGCGTCCCGGCCAGCCGACCCGCGACTGTCAGCACGGCGATGCGACGCATACCTGCCCGGGGCTTATACGCCGGATCTGGGCTGACGGGTCATTCCCGGCAAACTGAGAGAGGGTTCTATGCCTAAGATAAGCGTTCCGGCTTGCCGTACAGAGCATCCCATGCGGCGGCCCAAGATGTGGCTGGTCCTCGGTGCGGTGCTGATCGGACTGTGCGTTGCACTGCCTGTGGCTGCGCAGGGTCTTCGCCTGGAGCAGCTCGCTGACCGCGAACTGGTCCGCGTGTGGCTCCGTACCAACTGCGGGTTGGGGCATGTCGAAAGGATCGAAGTCGAACTCCTTCGCCGGGGGCTCGTACTCCAGCCGCTGTTGCTCGAGGCGCTGCGTGATGGCCCGGACCGAGAATTGGCTCTCGAGGTCGAGCACGCAGCAGGCGCGCGTTTTGATCTCCGGCGCGTCTTTCTTGAAAGTCCGGCTGCACGCGAGATCGACACAGGCGTCCTTGAGGAGGTGCTCCGTGTACGGCGAGAGGCCTTCATAGCCGACGAGATCGAACGCTTTCGCGATGGCTACCGCTCGGCCGCAGTCGCCGGCCTCGGCCTCGCCGGCGGAACGGATGCGCGGCCGGAACTGCAGCGCATCGCTGCCGACAAGGCTTCCCCGCTGCGTACGGCGGCCGAGCAGGCGCTGCGTCAGATCGACAAGCGTTGACTCGTGGCCCTCATCCGCGCCGCGTCGGGCCCGACTCGCACAGGCAGTTGGGCAAACACACCGACATGATTCTCGCTCGTCTGCTTGGGCTGGATGACCGCGCCATTGCAGCGCTACACCGTGACGGGGTCGTGTGAAGCCTCACCCGTAATCCCCCTCAGGGATTTCCCGCCTACATTTCAAGGACTGACCCGATAGCACTCGTCATGTGCTATGGCCTAGCTTAAGACGTCGAGGGGCGCAGCCGATGTTCCAAGTCGGTCTCGATTTTTGAGGAGAACCACATGGGTATCCACTCATGGCCATCGCTTAACAGAACGAGACATTTAACCAGCCTCTGCGTAGCTATCATGTTCATTTTCTCTGCCTACACGTGTGCGAGTGCCGAGGAGGTGCGGCTGGGTATGTCGCAAGTGGAAGTGGTTCAACTACTCGGTGAGCCTGATCGTAAAGCGATTCTTGTTGGTAAGGTATTGCGCGATCTCGACCAAGTACGTGATGAGGACGTAACCGGATTAAGGCTGGTGTATGTCTACGAGACGTCCGGTCTGCAGGTCTGGTTCAAAGACGGCAGGGTTACAGGCGTAACCCGATACGGCGTTTCTATCAGATGATAGCGTGCCCGCAACGGCGACGATCATCTGACCCCACCTCCCGAAAAGCCAGAGGAGAGGGTGCCCCGAGTATAGAGCACACAACCAACGTCAGAGGAGGTGCAGATGTTAACTGATCATTCGAATCGATGGGATTGGGTTTCACGCTGTCTAGGCGTACTTGTTGCGGGCATCCTCGTGACCGGTTGCGCTTCATTGAGGGGATATCCGTACATAGACGAAACCGGTAACCATGAGAGTCCACATCCTCACGCGCCAGATATTGGCAAGAGCACACCCGAGAGCATCGAGGAGCCCATTCGGGTCCGCAATGATAAGGAGCGTGCTCGCATGGAGCGCTACATTGCGGAGTATGTAAGTCGTGATGACGTTGTAACTACCATTAAACTCTCGCCATATGAGCTGATCGATTGTGTCGCCTTGGACAAACAACCAGCCCTGCGACGGCCGGAGCTGAGGGGACACAAGTTGCGGTTCGAACCCCCTTCCAGTCCCCAAGATGAACCGGAGGAGATCTCGAGCATCTTGTTGGGCGACCCCGTTCAGGCCGACAGGCTAACGACTCCTCAATTGGAGTATGGCACCCGAGTGAAGACCTGCCCTGAACGAACCGTGCCGCTCCGGCGCCTGACCATGGAGATTCTGGATAACTTCGAGACCTTGGAGGACTTCTTACGGGCTCGTCCTCCCCACACCCTGACCGGACCCACAAGCAGCCACCAATATGCCTATTCCTACATCTTGGTCGACAACTGGGGGTCGCAGTCGACGCTCAACGTGTGGAGCCCCTACACGGAGCGGTCGAGCGAATTCAGTCTCTCGCAGATCGCCGTCACACGTGGTTCCGGGGATAACAAGGAAACGGTCGAGACGGGATGGCAGAAGTATAGGGATCTGTATGGCGACTATCGACCACGCCTTTTCATCTACTTTACACCCGATAACTACGGCTCTGGCGGGTGCTACAACCTGACCTGCGGTGCTTTTGTCCAGGTCAATAACAGCGTGTATATAGGTGGGGGATTCACCGACATCAGTACTCATCCTCACCCCGGTACCGCCTGGGAGTTCACTATACGTTGGCAGCGCCACGACGAGACGGGGGACTGGTGGCTCAAGTACGGCGACACCTGGGTCGGCTACTACCCTTCCAGCCTGTTCGACAATAATGGGCTCAGGCCCCAGGGCAGCAAAGCCTCCTTCTACGGTGAAATCATCGACGATCAACCCGAAGGTCGGCACACGCGGACTGATATGGGTAGCGGCCACTTCCCCGGTGACGGCTTTGGTTATGCCGCCTATCAGCGACGTGTCCGTACCATCACTACCGGCAATGTCTGGAACATCCGGCCCGCACTCTCAACAAGCCGCACGGACGCGAATTGCTACGACATCGATACAAGCAGTAGTTCGGGTAGCTGGGAGCGCTACTTCTACTTCGGTGGGCCCGGCTACAACAACCACTGCCAGTGAAGGAAATAACGCTCCCCATAGGGATTTCCTACTTGCAATTCGGGTATTTACCCGATAGCTATCGTCGCCAATGTGGCCTATTGTACGATCTATATGAGGAGTGTTAACCCAGATGGCCATACCTGGTGTAGTGCGGCAGACTTCCCTAGATTCACTCCACGGGCTGTTGTTAGGATTACAGGTGTTCTGAATGGAGACGGGATTTCTGGTATGCCACCTACCCCTCTGTTGGCGCAAAACGGGAGAAAGGACAGTGAGTGCGCAAATGTTGCTTGATGTGAGGCGGAAGATCCTGGTTGTGGATGACGATCTTAGTATTCGGGAGCTGTTGGCAGACTATCTTGAGCAGGCGGGCTTCGAGGTTAAAACAGCGCCGGACGGTCGCGCCGGACTGAAGGCCTTGGACGAGTCCCACTTCGATATCATCCTTTCGGATTTTCGGATGCCGGGTATGAGCGGCCTCGAGATGGCAGCGGTCATACGGCAAACCAACCCCGCCATCCCGATCATCCTCATTACGGGAGACGCCTACGCGCTCGAATCCGAGGCCGTGGCGCGCGCCGGGATTACCAGGGTACTGCTAAAGCCGCTCAAGATGAATGAGTTGCTCAACTGTGCTCAATCAATGGCGCTGGTGCCCTCTTCCATTTCGACAACAAGAGGCAGGGTGCTAGTGTAGGGCACCAGTAGTCCCTTTTCTTTTGATTGTCATTTCGCCGGTCTGCGTGCGGACATGCACAGGTAGGGGCATGACCCGAGATCCGGTCGTATCCCAGTTGTGAATCTGCTGAACGTCTTCGGGGCTTGTCTGGCAGCCCTCATGCAAGCGAGAACACCTCAGTAAGCCAACACCATGTGATTCCCCCGTATCAAGTACGGGGCAGGCTTGTCAAACCCGGAATGACGAGAAAGGGATGTTATGGATATATTCTGGCTCTTCGTGTTCATCTGCGATGTCACAACCAGGAAGGTGGTGATTCGAACCGATGATGAAGAAACTGGTTGTCGTGTTGATGGCGGTACTCTTCAGCTTCTCCGTCGCTGGCCTCAGCTTTGCTGATGAGCCGAAGCAACCTTATGAAGGCAAGGAAATGAAAGAGATGGAGATGAAGAAAGAGGAGCCGAAGAAGGCGAAGAAGAAGCCGGCTAAGAAGAAGGAAGATGGCCCGACTATGCCGGCTCCAGCTCCTGCATAAGAGAAGCCAGAGAAGAAGTAACCCTGATTTGTTCTTCGGGCTCGAACACGGACCAAAAGGCACTCCGCAATGCGCGGGGTGCCTTTTATTTTGTCGCACCCGGCTCCACCGCCTCGGCCTGTGATCCCCTCAGGGATTTCCTGCCTCCCATTCAGGGATTTACCCGATAGCGCTCCTCATGCACGGTGGCCTAGCTTAAGACACAGAGAGGCAGCTAATGCTCCAAGCTGGTCTCGATAATACGGGTGTCGATGCCGCCGCTTTGCCGCCAAAATCCCCGCAGCCACGCGGCGATAGGCTCCCAGGGGGAATGGGGCTCCTGCCAGATGAGGCCAAACTGTCTAAGTGTAGCCGACAAACAATCAAAGGAGGAATGACGATGAGAACACCGTCGCTTGCAGCAGTGATAGGGGGCCTGGCGCTTCTCGGGTTGGCCACTTCGACCGCTGCAGGAGAACAACCCTCAAGCTATGCACCGGTAGTCATCAAGGAGGATTTTACAACGACCCTGAACCGCATGAAGGCGGAAAAGCCCAAGGTGATGGCGCGCCAGAAGGCGTTGCTCGAAGAACGCTACGATGTGAGCAACCGGCCGGCCAAGGGCCTTACCATGACGGGCGGCAAGCCGGTACAGGAAGGCGTGCGCGTCAAGCTGCCCGCTGGGATGACGTGGGACAAGCTCGCGGCGATGACACCCGATGACCTCAAGGCGAAGGGGCTGTGGCCCAAGGGCTTCTTCCCGCTGCCCCATCCCAACCATGCCGAGGGCGGCATGGTCTTTCCTGAATTCCATATCAAAGAGATCAAGAAGCAGGAAGGCCGTGATCTCACGCGGTTCGATCTCGACTTCGATCTCCCGGATCACTTGCTGCCCGAATTTCCCCCACCGATCTTTCTCACCACGCGGCCAGACCTCGGGGATGTGTCGAAGGGGCAGCTCGTTACGATCATGAACTACTACGAGCTCTTTAATGGCATCTTGAATCCCAAGCAGCTTGAGGGCTTGCGCCTCCTGGTCACGCCCTTCCCCCAACAGCAGTTCAACCAGACCGAGGACCGGCGTACGGAAGCGCCGAGCCGCGGCGTCGCGTGCTTCGAGTGCCACGCCAACGGCCACACCAACGCCTCCACCCACCTGGCGGGCGACGTGCGGCCGCAGGAGTTCCGGCACCGGATCGATACGCCGACGCTGCGCGGCGTGAACGTCCAGCGGCTGTTCGGCTCGCAGCGGGTGATGCGCAGCGTCGAGGACTTCACGGAGTTTGAGCAGCGCGCGGCGTACTTTGACGGCGATCCGGTGATCGCGACCAAGAAGGGGGTCAACATCCTCGAGCGGGGCAGTCAGGTGCACTTCATGGCCGAGGTCCAGGAGCTACTGGACTTCCCGCCTGCGCCCAAGCTCAATGTGCTCGGCAAACTCGATCCTGCGAAGGCCACCGAGGCCGAGCTGCGCGGGCAGGAGGTGTTCTTTGGTAAGGGTCAGTGCGCGGCTTGCCATGTGCCGCCGTACTATACCGATAACCTCATGCACAACCTGCGCACCGAACGCTTCTATAAGCCGCAGATGATCAACGGCCGTTTCGCCTCCGCGGACGGCCCGATCAAGACGTTCCCCCTGCGCGGCATCAAGGATTCGCCTCCGTACCTGCACGACGACCGGCTGATGACCCTGGAGGACTCGGTCGAGTTCTTCAACCTGGTCCTCGGCACGAAGCTCAGCAAACAGGAGAAAGAGGACTTGGTGGCCTTCTTGCGTCAGCTTTAAAACTGACCGGCCTAACCATCGCATCAAACGGGGGTGTGCTTTATAAATCCGGCGTTCACGCGCGAAGCGTTCTGTGTTTTTCTCTGGGAGCCCTCCCGGGTGTCCGATGATCCCTCTCAGGAATTTCCTACTTAGCATTCAGGGATTTACCCGATAGCTCTCATCATGCGCTATGGTCTATCTTACTGTCTACAGAGGGTAGCTGAACTGTCTGGTGGTACTTAGTCATACCCTGATGTGACGTTTATTAGCACTACTTGATCCCACGACCAGGAGTTAAAACGAAAAGAGCTTCTATAAACCATAAGGAGGAACAAGCATGTCGGCAATGACCGATCATCTGTGGGGCATTATCCTCGCTGGGGGTGAGGGGCGACGACTGCAGCCGTTCATCCGGTCGCACTTGGGCTCCGGCCGCCCCAAGCAATACTGCGCCCTACTCGGCACCCGTTCGATGCTCCGGCACACGATTGCCCGGGCGGAACGGCTCATTCCGCCCGAACGACTGCTGACTGTCGTGACCCGCCATCACCTCCCCTATGCGCGGGAGGAGCTGCACGATCGTCCATCGTCTACGGTCATCGTCCAGCCCAGTAACCGGGATACCGGCCCCGGCATCCTGCTCCCTCTGCTTCATGTCTACCGACGGAATCCGGAGGCGATGGTCGCACTTTTACCGTCCGATCACTTCATCTGCGAGGAAGATCGATTCATGGCAGCCGTTGACGCGGCTGCCGCCTGTGTCGCCGCGTGCCCCGAGCGACCCATTCTCCTGGGGGTGGAACCGGATCGGCTGGAAATCGAGTACGGCTGGATCGAGGCAGGTGAGGTGATCGGGCGATACCAGGGGAGGGAGCTGCACCAGGTCAGGCGCTTTTGGGAGAAGCCGGATCCCCAGACAGCCAATGACCTGTATCTCAACGGGTGCCTGTGGAATACGATGGTTCTCATCGGCCAGGCCGGCGCCCTGCTTAAGCTCTTTGCGACGCTGACGCCTGCGCTCTTCGTCGCTCTCTCTCAGATCCGATCCAGCCTCGATCGTGCTGAAGAGGCCCGGGCTTTAGAGGAGGTCTACCGCAGCTTGCCCCCGATCAACTTCTCACAGGAGATTCTGACGCGCGGCTCACACCACCTGGGGGTCATTCGGGTCCAGGGAATCTATTGGAACGATTGGGGGAATCCCGAGCAAGTTCGGCGGGACATTGCCCGGTTTGGTGCTCGGCGACCGTCGCAGCCCCTGCCTGAGTGGGAGGGATCACTTTCGGCTGTCTCTTAAGGGCGATCCGAGCGTGGTATCTCTGAGATTCGTTGCATATTTCCCGACGTCATTCCGGCCAAGCCCGCAAAGCAGGCACGAGCCGGAATCCAGGAATTAACGGGAGTTCTGGATTCCCGCTTGCGCGGGAATGACGGTAAATAGAGCGCCCACTTTTTCTCCGAAATTCTAAGACGGGACGCTGATTGCGGACGAGAAGGAGAGTTGAATGACATGGTTGGTATAGCGAGCGGGTCACGAATTCTAATCGCAAATGACGCGGAAGAGGATCGCCGGTTTCTGGCGCGCCGCCTGCAGCGACTGGGGTATGCGGTGGAACAGGCCGGGAATGGGTTTGAGGCCATCACGCTCGTAAAAGGGGCGGCTCCGGACGTCGTGATTATCGATCTGGTCATGCCAGGGCTGGGTGGCCTGCTACTTCTTCGGGCGCTCCGCAAGGCTGACCCCGATCTGCCCGTCATCGTCCTGACTGAGCGAGCCGCATTGGACGGCTGCGTTCAGGCAATGCAGGAAGGGCTCCTGTTCAACTGCCTGCTCAAGCCGCTCCCCGACGTCGCCCTGCTGGAGGCGGCTATCCAACGGGCGATCGAGTTCCGACGGCTCTGCCGCAAAGCCCGACAGGCGGAGCGCATCATTGAAATGGCCACGACCAACGAAAGGATGGTCCCATGAGCCCCATATTAGTCCTAATCACCGGTGATCACCTCCTCTTTCTTGAGGGGCTCAGATTACTCCTAGGACAGCAGCATGACATTCAGATCGTTGGAGAGGCGGCGGATAGTCTCCAGGCTATTAGTATGGCGGAAGCCCTTCAACCGGATATTCTGCTACTGGATGCCCAACTGCCTGGGCTTGGGAGCCTCGAGGCGCTCTCACGGATCCGCAAGAAATCTCCAGAAACAGACGTGTTGATCCTCTCCGGATCTCCCGAAGACGGGTTGATAAGTGACGCCTTGCAACTGGGCGCAAAAGGGTATTTGTCGAAATCCCTCGGGTCCAAGGATGTCCTCAGGGCGTTGCGGGCCATCCATGCCGGAGAGATCTGGGCGGAGCGCAAAGTCCTGGCCGAGATGCTGGAAAAGTTACGCAAGAAAACGCAAGAGGTGGATCCCTCCCTTCCAGAAATGCAAGTGACCCTAACGGAGCGGCAGCGAGAGATCGTGCGGTGGGTCATTCAGGGCATGACAAACAAGGAGATTGCCGACCGGCTCGGGATCAGTGACAAGACTGTCAAGACACATTTGAGCAATATTTTCAGTAAGTTGAAGATTAGTCGGCGCTTACAACTCGTCCTCAACCGGATCGTCGAACAGCAGGATCAACCCCAGTCTTTCCCCGCTTCCCTCCACTAACTCCTTCACACTTATCAGGGCCTACGTCCTTTTTCCGGAGATGCCAAAGGGCCGGTTCCAGTACGACCACACTGAAGGTTCGCTTCCGGCAGCCCGAAATTAGTTTTGCTAATTCTCCGAGGCGTTGCTCCACAAGGACGTCGCGATTCTCCTGCCTCCTTTTGGAGGGAAAATTTACATAGTCGCTGGAATATCCCCTCGTAACTACTGAGAATGTGAGGACTCATACCTGGCACGAGGGTTGCTTTACTCAACCCGAATATTGCAGTCGAGCTCATGCGTTAGCCTCTCTCGCAGCGCCGCCTCGGTCCCACGGATGCGCCAACGCATTTCGACTGGACGCTCCTCATTGATGTCGGGCCACTCACGCTCATTGCGGCGGCGTTAACTTTCCTTGTAAGTAGAGAGCAAGTTGCTTATTATTACGTCTCCGGTCCGAGGAGGTTGTGAGCACCGCGATCTGCTTCTTGGCCCCCACGCCCAACAAGTGGACCACGCAGATCAGCAGGATGATAGCAAATAGCCAAGCCGTCGGTTTTTCACGTTCCCTCTGAGAGCATAAGATGCCGATTCGGGTTCTCCTTGCCGATGACCACCCGATTGTTCGCGAGGGGGTCAAGACTCTTCTGGAGCGGGAAGGGTTCGATGTGATCGGCGAGGCCTCGGACGGCCGCGAGGCGGTGCTGCTTGCCCAAACGCTCCGTCCTGACGTGGCCGTCCTCGACCTCTCCATGCCGCTGTTGAACGGCCTATTGGCTGGCCAGGAGATCCTGCACGTCTCTCCCCGGACGAAGCCGATCTTGCTGACCATGCACGTAGAGGACCACTACGTCCTCCATGCGCTTCGGATCGGTATGCGGGGCTATGTCGTAAAGCGACAGGCAGGGGTTGAACTGGTC
>DATMXF010000084.1:0-7601 GCA_035561835.1 Patescibacteria group bacterium | reverse complement strand
GGTCAGGGGCCAGTGAGGTTGGTGAGAGGCCGGCCTGTCCACGGAGGGCGTCCGTATAGACGATCGGGAAATCCGTCTGCTCTTCTGTTGCGCCAAGATCGATGAACAGATCGAAGGTAGCGTTGGTCGCGTAGTCGACTCTGGCGTTCGCGCGGTCGATCTTGTTGACAACCACAACAACCTTGTGGTGGAGCTCCAGGGCCTTGCGCAGAACGAACCGGGTCTGGGGCATCGGCCCCTCTACGGCATCCACCAGCAGCAACACCCCGTCCACCATGTTCAAAACCCGCTCGACCTCGCCCCCGAAGTCGGCGTGTCCCGGCGTATCTACGATATTGATTTTCACGCTTCCGTAGGTCACGGCCGTATTCTTGGCCAGGATAGTGATGCCGCGCTCCCGCTCGAGAGGATTTGAATCCATGACCCGCACCATCACCGCCTGATTGTCTCTGAAGATGTGACTCTGCTTCAGCATGGCATCCACGAGCGTCGTCTTGCCATGGTCCACGTGCGCGATGATGGCCAGATTCCTGAGATCGGTGCGCTGCTGTACCATAAAGCCTTTCGATGCGGTTATCGATTGCGCCGTACCGGCGGTAGGCGACACGACCGCGGAAATATGTTTTACGCTGAAATCCAGTGTGGAGAGGCGCGAGAAAGGTCAGAGCCTGAAGGTCAACCGGCTGCGGACCTGCTGGGGCCGTTCGAACAGATGTGGCGCTTCAAGTTGCAACGGCACGAGTCAATCACCTCATGAATACGCAACATTGTATCGCAAAGGAACGGATTCGTCAAACAGGTTCCTGTGCGGCATGAAAAGCTGTCAGCTTTCAGCGGTCAGCTTCTCTGACAGGTCGTATGCCTTATCCGAGGCTGATGGCTGAGTGCTGACTGCTGATCGCTATTTTCCAGGGAATGACAAGACTTTTCGGTTGCGGCACAGGCCCGCCAGGCGTACTATGTGCCGGTACTCCACCTATGGCGCGCTGCGTGTCGCAGGTGGGTACGTGAGCGGTTGAATTGATACTGTAACAGTTCTGGAGGAAGCAGAATGAAGAGGACCCGATACGCATCGATGCTTGCAACGGCCGCGGGGATGATCCTTGCCCTGACAGCTTGCCAGGGCTTGCGCGAGGCGCCTGAAAAGGCGCCGGCCCAAGTCACACCTGCCAGCCCAGGGATTCAGATTGGCTCCACCGTACAGCTTGAATATAAGCTGACAGATGAAAAAGGGACGATTCTGGATACCAACGAAGGGAAGGAGCCCTTGGTCTACACTCATGGGCAGGGGCAGATCATTCCGGGACTGGAAAAGGCGTTGGGTGGCCTGCGCACAGGCGATACCAAGCACGTCGTAGTTCCATCCGACGAGGCCTATGGACCGATCAGGTCTGAGGCGTTTGTTGAGATCCCTAAAGAACGTATTCCGGAAAAATTACAGACAGTCGGAGCCCATCTTGTCGCCGAAGGTAAGAACGGACAGCCCCTCCATGCCTTTGTGAAAGAGATCAAGGAAAAGACGATCGTCCTTGATACGAATCATCCCCTGGCGGGTAAGGCCCTGACCTTCGACGTCAAGGTAGTCGGCGTCGAGACTGCGCAAGAGAAGAAGTAAGGACTGCCAGGATACACCGATTTCGAAGCGGCGCCTTCGCAGTGAGGGGAAGTAGGAGGAAAGAGTGAATGAACCCGGAATCGCTGGAAGTCTATTGCAAGAATGAGAAGTGCAGCGACCCCGGAATGGATACAAGCGTCTCAGGTCCCAGCGTACAGTCGAAGCGCCACCGTCGCATGAACTACAAGGGCAAGCGTCGAATCGGCGCCGCTCGAGCCTTTCTTTCGAGCCTCGTCATGTTCCAGTTTGACCCCGGCCTCCATTCTCTTCCGCCAGGCAAGTATCACATCTTTCAGTGTTCCGCGTGCAACCGCGAGCGCATTTACCGTGAGCACGGCGAACAGCTCACGGAGATGTAGTCGGGGCAGCTTCAAAAGCCATTGGATAGGTCATCGCGTTCGCTGAAGGCTTGAGGCGATGAGTTGTATTCGCAACATCGCGCCGGTGCGGTTTGCCATTAGTCGCAGCGAGCATCTTGCCTGAAAAACCATAACATGGGAGAATGAGGACATGCTGTCGAATACTATCGATGAGCTTCTCAAGCTTTCGGCTATGGAACGGGCCGAGATCGCCATGGCGCTATGGGAGAGTCTCACGGATGCTGAGCGCGAAGCTGAACTTGCGCTCACTCCCGAGCAAGAGGCGGAATTAGACCACCGTCTGGCGGAGCATATCGCGAGCCCCGGTTCTGCCATCCCCTGGGATGAGGTGCGCCAGAAGCTTGTACGCGGGACGTGACATTCCGCCCTGTTTTTCGGCCGCAAGCCGAGGCGGAACTCCTCGATGCGCAAGCTTGGTACGAGCGACAGCGTCCCGGCCTTGGGCGAGCCTTTGCTGCGGCAGTCTACAGGGCCATCGCAAGTATCGTCCAGAACCCTCTCGCTTATCCCCGAGTCCACGGTGAAACGCGCCGCGCCCTTGTGCAGCAGTTTCCGTATGGGATCTACTTCCGCGTTGCATCACACGAACTTGTCGTCCTGGCTGTAATGCATGGTCGACGGCTGCCCCGTCGTTGGCAGTCACGACGCTGAAGGCCGACTCCGCGCTTCAATGGACTGGCTGCGCCGGCCGCTGATCGCACACGTTAACGACTGTAAAATGGTTTCGTCTGATGGGCGAACCGGGAAACCCACACCCGGTTGGAATAGTTTTCTTTGTGGCGTCATAAGTCGCAACGATGGAGGTCGTTCCCGCGGAAGTGGGAATCCAGAACAGCGCCGGATTCCGGGTCAGGCCCGGGATGACAAACCGCCCGAAACTTATGTCGTCATGCATAGCAACCAGCGTGCGACCAGTCGAGCCCTGGCTCGCAGGACGTCGGTGCCCGACGGGTAATAGTCAAGAAAAAGACCGAATCCCCGCTCACTCAAGATAAGTCAGGCCCTGGCGGTCGATTTCCAGGAGATGCGCGCGGTTCTCGATCCCGAATTCGTGTCGCCAGCGCTCTCCCATACGTCGGCCGATCTCCTCACCATCTCCGCTGACCAGTGCGAGCAGCGATGAGCCCGCGCCGCTCAGGCAGGTAGCCAGTGCGCCGGCCTGTCGGAGGAATAAATAGGGACAGATACCTGCATAAACGGTATCTGTCCCTATTTAACTTATCCAGCCCGCCTCTCATCATGGGGCCGGTATTGGATCCCGGCTGTCGTCCACCCTTTACCAGATTGTTGGTTATTATCCATAGTTAACAATAAGGATATCTAACGGTTAGTTCCTGTGCAGGCGTTGTTGGCAAAGGTATTCCAAGGAGTGTTTCACGAGTATCGTGTTGCATGTCATGTATTAATATCGTAGAGTCGGTCCAAGGAGTGTTAGCTAATATCTGTTATCCAGACAGGGGGTTTTAAGTGAGACAAAAAGTTATAGACGCCCCTGCTACCCAGCGAGAATTGCCGTATTTTTGTCTGGCCTATTGGTATTTGAATTGTTCTATGGAAATGATTTCTTCACAAAGGGCCTAGATATGGTCACTCAGTTTTCAGAAATCGACGCACTATCCCCCTCAGACTTCGAGACCTTTGTCATGGAACTTCTTCTACAACTAGGCTGGAAAGATGCCTACATCACGAAAATCGGTGATGAGTACAAACATGGTGACGGCGGGATTGACATCTTTGCGTACAGAAATGATTTGAAATTTGGGGTCGAAGTAAAACAACGTTCAAGGGAAGATGCTGTTGACGTAAAAGCACTCAATCAACTTGTGACAGGTGGCAAGCTGTCCAACACAAGGAATCTGATTCTTGTGACAAACTCTTACTTCACGAGTGAAGTAATCACAAGAGCACTTCGTCTTGGCGTCGAGCTAATTGATCGCGACCTATTGCACTCAATGTATATCGAAAAAAGAACAGAGATCGGGAGGGCCGCAATAAAGCCCCGGAAGTACCAACTCGACGTAATACAGCAATGTCTGGCTAGCTTCCGAGAAAACAAGACTAAACTGCTTATCGAAATGGCCACTGGCCTAGGGAAGACTTATACCTCGGCTTTGCTACTAAAAGAGATGGTAAGGTTGAAAAGCACGAAATATCGCGTTCTGTTTCTGGTGCACCAAGTCGAAATAGTCATTCAATCAATCACAGCATTCAAGAACGTTTTTGGTATCGGTCAGTTTACGTTTTCAACATGCTTTAACGGGGAATATCCTGAAGACAGTGACTTCGTTTTCGGTACTTTTGATACGTTTTACATACAATTACCAAACATCGAAAAGAATATGTTTGATGTAGTCATCGTTGATGAAGCCCATCATGCTCCCGCACACACCTATAAAAAGATACTACAAGAGTTGACGCCGAAATATTTGATAGGTCTGACTGCGACTCCTTTTCGTGAAGATGGCAGGAGCGTGTATGAGGTCTTTGGTGGAGAGCAAGGCGCAATATGTAAATATGACCTAGTATGGGCGCTAAAACACAACAAGCTTGCCTTTCCAAAATATCTGGTTCTCCTAAACGATTTGGACCATAGGAGGTTGTCTGAACTTAAGAAAGGTTTTCAAATAAAGGACATTGACAACTTACTATTCTTAAATCGAAAGGATGCTGAGGTAATTCGGATCATCGATAAGACTATAAATGACAACAAAATAGAAAAACCAAAAGCAATTGTCTTCTGCAAGAGCATTGCTCACATCAGGCACCTTATTACCTTCTTCGAACCCGGTTCCGCCACTTTCGTTCATTCAAAAATGGACCCACAACAAAGGCGCAAAAACATTGTCGATTTCAGAGAAGGGCTCTCGAAGTGCGTATTTCGCTGATCGTGAACACCCAGATCGCTCCATCGTGAACACGTAGATCGGTCATCGTGAACGGAGCGAAGCGACGCTGGGGATCGGTTAGCTCTCGAGCTGTTCCTCCTTTCGTCGTGACGGGCCTTTGAGCAGAAGACGGTAGCTGTTGTGCAATAGTCTATCACAGATCGCATCCGCCACGGTCGGGTCCCCGATGGCCTCGTGCCAGTGCGCTGGAGGCAGTTGGCTGGTGACGATGGTCGAGCGGGTGCCGTAGCGGTCTTCCAGCACTTCGAGCAGATCGCGGCGCTCCTGATCCTGCAAGGGGGTCAGGGCAAAGTCATCCAAGAGCAAGACATCCACCCGAGCCAGCTGCCCCAGGAGCCGGGGATACGTCCCATCCGCCCGAGCCAAGTGCAGCGCCTGAAAGAGTCGAGAGACCCGCCAGTAGCGCGCACGATACCCCTGCCGACAGGCCTGCTGGGCCAGGGCACAGGCGAGGAAGGTCTTGCCGGTCCCGGTCGCGCCGCTGATCAAGACGTGCTGGTGCGCGGCGATCCAGCGGCCGGTACCGAGTTGGTGGATCAGGGCCTTGTCGAGTTCCCGCCGGGCCGGGTAGTCGATCGCCTCGAGGCAGGCCTGGCTGAGCTTCAGCTTGGCGGTCCTGAGCGTTCGGGTGAGCCGGGCGTTTTCCCGAGCCAGCCACTCGGCCTCGACCAGGAAGCCGAACCGCTCGTCGAAGCCGAGCTGGCTCGCGGCAACGTCCTGCTGCTGGGCGGTCCAGGCGGCCGCCATGGCGGACAGCTTCAGGGCCTGGAGGTGTTCCATTGTTGGGGGGCTGAGCATCGTCTCTCCTTTCACTGGTAGTAGGTGGACCCACGCAGTTGGTCATGGACCACTGAGCGGGTGGGGGGAACTGGACCGGCCTCCGGCAGAGGCGACCGGTCGAGTCCGTGCTTCAGGATCGCTTCGACATGACGATAGGAGCGAGCCCCCGCAGCGAGCGCCCGGGCACAGGCCGCCTCGAGGCGCGGGGCCCCGTCTCGCCGGGCCAGGCGTAGGATTCCGAGACACGACCGATAGCCCTGTTCCGGATGCGGCCGACTGTGCAGGATGGCCTCGACCAAGGCGGCGGTCTGCGGCCCGACGCTCTCAGCCCACGCGATGAGTCGAGAGGGACTCCACTCCCGGTGCGCTTGATGGGCCTTCGGCATATGGGCGGTGATCGTGGTGTGTTGGCCCCTCGCATGGCTCCGCAGGTGAGCCGCGACTCGCTGTCCGCGGTGGAAGATCTCCACCGTCAACGCCGTGCGACGCACGTCCACCCGCTCGTGGACCAACGCATAGGGCACCGAGTAGGCGTGGCCGTCGAGTTCGACGTGGTAGTCGATGTTCACGCGCGCGAGCTTCCACTCGCCGTAGACGAAGGGCTCCCGAGGCACGGATCGGAGTGCCGGGCGGTCCAGCCGTTCGAAGAGCTCCTGGCGGCTGGCCTGGTAGCGGCGCATGCGGCGAGCGTTTAAGTCGATGAGCAACTCGGCGATCCGCGCGTTGAGGGCCGCCAGCGAACTGAACGTCTCGTGTCGGAGCCGGGCGAGGATCCACCGTTCGGCCACTTGCACGCCGACCTCGATCTTGGCTTTGTCGCGTGGCTTCGCCGGCCGGGCCGGCAGGATCGTGGTCCCGTAGTGCTGAGCGAACTCCTCGTAGGTCCGCTGCAGGCCGGGCTCGTAGCGGCAGGGGAGCGTGACCCCGCTTTTGAGCTGGTCGCACACGACGGCCGTGGTCACCCCGGTGAAGAACCGGAACATCCGCTCGTGGCTGTCAAGCCAGTCCGCCAGCTGCTGGGTACGGGTGGCCTCGGCGAAGGTGTAGTTACTCGCGCCGAGGACGCCGACGAAGAGCTCCACCGCGGTCACCGCTCCGGTGGTCGGGTCGACGAGGGTGGGTTTTTGTCCCGCGTAATCGACGAAGACCTTCTCCCCGGCCCGATGCTCCTGGCGCATACTGAGTCGGTGGCGGGCGAGCCAGCGGCGATAGAGATTGCAGAACTGGGTGTAACGGTAGCCGGTGGGATGCTGTTCGAGGTACTCAAGGTGCAGCAACTCCAACGTCACCCCGGGCTTGCGTCGTTCGGTGTGCAGGTAGGCGCAATCGGGGAGCGGGCGGGTCGCTCCGGGGGTGATCGGGGTGCCGTAGAGCCGGGCCTCCAAGGCGTCATCGGGCAGGGTCTGGACTTGGTCCCAGTCGAGCCCGGCATGGGTCGCCCGACGGAGGACCCCGGTCACGGTCCCCAGACTGACGGCCAGGCTGGCGGCCACCTGCCGGTGGCGGCAGCCCATAGCCCACTTCTGGCGGAGAATCTCGCGAATCTTACGCATGGATAGTCGCTCCGTCGCCATTCCACTCCTTCCTGGAGCGGGTGGCGCGCTGGACCATCCAGCGTCGCTACGGCACTCGGCGCCCGCTCATAGGAGTGAGGGTCGCCGATTTTCCGGGAGGTGTCTACCTGTTCACGATGACCGATCTCGCTGTTCATGAGACCGATCTGCGTGTTCACGATCAGTGATCCCGGTGTTCACGATGGAGTGATCTGTGTGTTCATGATCGAGTGATCCCGGTGTTCATGATGGACCGAAACCCGCACTTAGTTGAACAAGCGAAGCGACTCCCTTATGGTAGGGCGGTTAGGACCACTAACCGAGCACCCCACACAGAAAGGAGCCGCTTCATGAAGAGAGTAGTCCG
>DATMXF010000083.1:0-6103 GCA_035561835.1 Patescibacteria group bacterium | reverse complement strand
CCCCAATTGCGGCACCAGCGGCGCCACCAGCCACTGAGCAAATGAGCGCGTTATACCAGGGTCGCTGGGTGGCGCAGCCCGTTATGAACAATGCCGCAACCACCACTGTAGCCAGGAATTTCTTCATGCGCGTCTCCTTTACGGATTTTACGGTTGCTGATAGCTGCAGTTGTGCCCTTCGTAAGCGTGGTCAGGATAAACTACACGGGAGAAGCATCCTCTTGTATCTTGAGACAGAGTTTTTTGTCAACAAAAAAGACCTGCTCTGACACTGGGTGCGGAGCTGCTATTGGTCCAGCCTCCGGCGCTTGACTTTATGCTGAAATATGCTGTATAAACGAACCAGCTAAAGGTCATCCAAAGGGCGTATACATCGAAGGAGCTGAGGATTTTTCGCGAGAGCGAAATCCGGTTGTGGAGTTTTCGGTTACCAGCGCCCATTCTTGTCCACCTGGGCGAGAAAGGAATGCGCCTAGGTATGATGCCCGCTACCCTCAGTGCCGGTTGTGCCATGGCGGTCGGCGTAGGTAAGAACCCCTCACAGGTCCCTCCAAGATCTTGCCGTAAGGTTTCACCGTTTTCTTACCGTTCGAGTGGAGTCAGAATGGGTTTAACCAATGCGAATTCGTAAAGCCATTATACCCGCTGCCGGTTTGGGGACGCGGTTCCTCCCTGCAACGAAGGCGCAGCCGAAAGAGATGCTGCCGATCGTCGATAAGCCTACGATCCAGTATGTGGTAGAGGAAGCCGCCGCGTCGGGGATCGAGGATATTATCATTGTAACCGGGCGGGGGAAGGATGCGATTGAGAACCACTTTGACCGATCGCTCGAGCTACAAATTGCGCTTGGGCGGCAGGGCAAGGCGGAGCAGTTGCGGGAGATCGAGCAGATCTCCGAGTTGGCGTCGTTTTGCTACATCCGCCAGGAGGAGCCGCTCGGCTTAGGGCACGCGATTCTGACCGCAAAAGCGCTTGTGGGGAATGAGCCCTTTGCGGTCTTGCTTGGCGACGATATCATCGATGCCGAGGTCCCCTGCCTGGCGCAGATGATCGCAGCGTTTGAACGGTATCAGTCCTCGATTATTGCTGTGCAGCAGGTCAGCAAGGAGGAAACCAGCAGTTACGGGATCATCGACCCGAGGCCGGCCGAGGATTCGATCTACCAGATTCTGGATCTGGTAGAGAAGCCATCCCCGGACGCGGCTCCGTCAGACTTGGCCATCATCGGGCGCTACATCCTGACGCCCGAAATCTTTGAGGCCCTTGAACGGACCCCTCCGGACGGAGGCGGAGAGATTCAGCTCACGAACGGCCTGCGGGTGCTGCTGAGAACACAAACGATGTATGGGCTCGCGTTCCGCGGGCGCCGGTATGATGCGGGGAGCAAGCTCGGTTTTTTGAAGGCAACCGTGCAATTTGCGCTCAAGCGTCCGGATTTAGCGCCGGGATTGCGGGAATACCTGAAAACACTCAGCCTGGATGAGGTGGGTTCGGTCGTTGAACGGGACCGAGGCCTGTCTTGAGCCCTGTCGAGGCTGTCGAAAGATCCAAGGAGGCGAACTGAAAGCCGTGGCAGACGAGAAGCCTGTCCTGAGTTCGATCGAAGGAACGGTGGAAAGTACAGAACAGCAGTCGGTCCCCGACGCCGAGAACCCCGAGACCAAAACCGAGGCGCAGGCTCGGAAGGTGCCTGACACGATCCCGCTCCTGCCTGTGCGAGACGTGGTGATCTATCCCTTTATGATCTTGCCGCTCTTTATAGGTCGGGAGAAATCGGTTCGAGCGGTGGACGAATCGCTGTCGAGGGACCGCCTTATCTTGCTGGTGGCGCAACGGGATGCTGAGAAGGAGGATCCCGGCGCCGATGAAATTCATGCGGTCGGAACCGTGGCGATGATCATGCGGATGCTCAAGATGCCGGACGGGCGGGTCAAGGTGTTGGTTCAGGGTCTTTCCCGCGCGAAGGTTGTTGGGATTGAGCGGCGGGAACCGTACTTCGAGGCGCGGATCGTCGAAGTCCCCGAAACGGATCTGGTCACGTCAGGCGTTGAGGCGGAGGCGACGATTCGTTCGGTCAAGGAACTGGTCAGTAAGAGCGTCGCCCTCGGCAAGCAGATCTCGTCGGATGTGGTGGTGATTATCAATAACCTCGAACACCCGGGCCGTTTGGCCGACCTCGTAGCCAGTCACCTGGATCTAAAGATGGAGCAGGCCCAAGAGGTGTTGGAGCTGTTCGATCCGACCCAGCGCCTGAAGAGGGTCAGCGAGCTGCTCAGCAAGGAGCTCGAGGTACTTGAGGTGCAGCATCGAATTCAGAGCCAGGCTCGGGAAGAGATGGATAAGACGCATCGGGAGTATTACCTCCGAGAGCAGTTAAAAGCCATCCAGAAAGAGCTGGGTGAGGCCGACGACCGAAGTCAGGAACTGCAGGAGTTGGAGCAGAAGATTCGGAAGGCCAAGATGCCCGAAGCGGTAGAGTCCGAAGCGAAGGGGCAGTTGGGGCGGCTCAGCCGGATGCACCCCGATGCGGCGGAGGCCTCCGTCATCCGGACCTATCTTGACTGGTTGATCGAACTGCCTTGGAGTCGGCCGACCAAGGACAAACTGTCGATCAAGCAGGCATCGAAGATCCTCAACGAGGACCACTATGACCTGGAAAAGGTGAAGGAGCGAATCCTCGAATATCTCGCTGTTCGCAAGCTGAAGAAGAAAATGAAGGGACCGATCCTCTGTTTCGTCGGCCCGCCGGGGGTGGGCAAGACCTCCCTCGGCCGTTCCATCGCCCGCGCCCTGGGGCGTAAGTTCATCCGGATCTCGTTGGGCGGCGTTCGCGATGAGGCGGAGATCCGGGGTCACCGGCGGACGTATATCGGGGCGCTGCCCGGTCGCGTCATTCAGGGGATCAAACAGGCCGGGTCGAATAATCCCGTCTTTATGATCGACGAGGTCGATAAGGTCGGGACTGATTTTCGGGGCGATCCCTCCTCGGCCCTGCTGGAGGTGCTGGATCCGGAGCAGAACTATAGCTTTAGCGATCACTACCTCGGTGTCCCCTTTGATCTCTCCAACGTCATGTTCATCTGTACGGCCAACCTCGCCGATCCGATCATCTCGGCGTTGCGCGATCGGCTGGAGATCATCGATATTTCCGGATACACCGAGGAGGAGAAACTTCATATCGCCCGACGCTATCTGGTTCCGAGGCAGTATCAGGAACACGGGATCGACGAGAAGCGCCTGGTGATCACCGACGAGGCGATCCTGAAGATGATCAATGAATATACCCGCGAGGCCGGGCTCCGGAACCTGGAACGGGAGATTGCCACCATCTGCCGGAAGGTGGCCCGCCTTGTAGCGGAAGGACAGAAGGAGCAGACTAAGGTGACCGTAGCGGCCCTGCAGCGGTTCCTGGGCGCGCCGAAGTTTCTGGCCGATCCGGAACAGGAGGCCGACGAGATCGGCGTCGCGACTGGTCTCGCATGGACGCAGACAGGTGGAGACATCATCTACATCGAGTGCAGTATCCTGCGCGGGAAGGGCAGCCTCTCCCTGACGGGGCATCTGGGCGAGGTGATGAAGGAATCGGCTCAGGCCGCGCTGAGCTATGCGCGGTCGCGGTCCGCCGATCTGGGGATCAAGGATGATGTATTTACCAAATATGATATCCATGTCCACGTTCCGGCCGGTGCGATCCCCAAGGATGGTCCATCGGCCGGCATCACGATGGCCGTTGCGCTGCTGTCCGCCCTGACTAAGGTTCCCGTAAGACGGGACGTGGCGATGACCGGCGAGGTGACCCTTCGCGGGAAGGTTCTGCCGGTCGGTGGGATCAAGGAAAAGGCGTTGGCGGCGCGAAGGATGGGGATCCACACGGTGGTGGTTCCGGCGCGCAACGACAAGGACGTGAAAGAGCTTCCGGCAAATGTCAAGCGGGGTATGGAGTTTGTGTTTGTGGACCATATGGACCAGGTGCTCGAAATCGCCCTGACCAAGCGCACACGGGGCAAGCGGCGCCTTGCGGTGGCTCTCAGCGCCAAGCGTGGGGCGACCCCTTCGACTGGGCTCAGGGCGAGCCCCCTAAGGCATCCGAGCCGCAGGCCCCCTGCGCAGGAGACGCAGTCCGGTGTCTGACACCCAAATAGTGCGAATCGTTCCTCTGGGAGGCCTGGGCGAGATCGGATTGAATATGACGGTCGTCGAGACGGGGGACGACCTGCTGGTGATCGATACCGGGTTGATGTTCCCGGACGAGGAGATGTTTGGGATCGACCATGTGATCCCCGACATGAGCTATCTGCTCGCGCGTCGGGCGCAGATACGGGCGGTGCTGCTCACGCACGGCCACGAGGATCATACCGGCGCGCTCCCGTATCTGTTGAACGAGATCAAGGTTCCGGTTTATGGCACGCGCCTCTCACTGGGGTTGGCGGCAGAAAAACTGAAGGAGGCGAATCTCCTGTCCCATGTCGATCTGAAGGCCGTTCGTCCCCGCGATCGCGTGCAGTTCGGTTGCTTCAATGTTGAGTTCCTTCAGATCTGCCACAGTATTCCCGACGGCCTGGCGCTGGCGATCGGGACTCCCCGCGGCATGATTGTGCATACCGGCGATTTCAAGTTCGACCAGAGCCCGGTGGATGTCCAATTGACCGATTACCGGCGGCTTGCCGAGCTTGGAGATAGCGGCGTGCTGGCTTTGCTCTCGGATAGCACGAATGCGGGTCGGGATGGATTTACGCCATCGGAGCAGGTGGTAGGGCGGGCACTCGATGCGATCTTTCGGGACGCTCAGGGACGTGTGATCGTCGCCTGTTTTGCCTCGAACATCCATCGTATCCAACAGATCTTCGAGGCGGCAGCCGCCATGGGCAAGCGTGTGGCGGTGTGTGGAAAGAGTATGGTGGCCAATACGCGGATCGCTGCAGAGCTGGGGCGCCTTCGTATTCCCGGTGACACACTTGTCAGCCTGGATGAGCTGGAGCGGCTGCCGGTCGGCCGGCGGGTGATCGTCACGACCGGGAGCCAAGGCGAACCGCTCTCCGCTATCGCCAGAATGGCTGTCGCGGAGCATAAACAGGTCCAGGTATCGCCGGGCGACACCGTCATCTTTTCGGCGCGCGCTATCCCCGGCAACGAGAGGTCGATCGCTCGAACGATTAACGGCCTGTACCGACAGGGCGCCCGTGTCATTACCGAGGAGGTGGCGGAGGTCCACGTCTCGGGACATGCCAGCCGGGAAGAGTTGAAGCTGATGTTGAATCTGACCCGTCCCACCTTCTTTGTGCCGATTCACGGAGAGTACCGTCACCTGCGCCTGCACGCCCAGCTCGCGCGGGAGGTCGGGGTACCGGAAGCCCGGACCCTTGTGATCGAGGATGGCGACATTCTGGAGTTCGACGGCGACGGCGCCCGAATTGCGGGCAGGGCGCCTGTCGGTCGGATCTTCGTCGATGGCAAGGGGATCGGCGATGTCGGCGACGCCGTCCTTCGCGACCGGCAGCGGTTGGCGCAGGAGGGGGTTGTGGTCGTCGTCCTTGCCGTCGATCATCATTGCCGCAAGCTGGTAACGGAACCCCAGATCGCCTACAGCGGGTTCGTCCATGCACAGGATTCGAAGGCGCTCACGGATGGTATGAAAACCCTGGTGTGCTCCGTATTGGAAAGCGCCTCTGAGGAGGACCTGGCCGATCTGCGTCTCATAGAGCAACGGATCAAGACGGCGATCAAGAAACAGTTGCAGAAAGAGATCGAACGGCGGCCTATGATCCTGTCGGTGATCGTCGAGGTATAGAGAGGCTCCAGGTTAAGGTTCCGAGTTCCAGGTTGAGCTTTGCAGTTCCAGGTTCCAGGTTTTTAAACGTGAAGCCCGGCGCTTGGAAGCTGGAACATGAGAGAGGAGGCGGGTGATGGCGACTGAAGGCGTGCCGGAGTCGATGTCGACCCATAGGGAGCCGCATAGAGGAGATCGATCGCCGGAGACCCAGATCCTCACACATCCCAAGACGCACGAGGTGTTGGGTATCCTCGGGATTGCTGCAGCCCTCTTTCTGCTGGTAAGTCTCCTGTCCCACGATTCTCTTGATCCCTCGTTCTTCAACTCCGGGGG
>DATMXF010000082.1:0-2640 GCA_035561835.1 Patescibacteria group bacterium | reverse complement strand
GAATCACCGCACCGCCGGGGGCTCGGTAATGCACGTGCGCAAACTCAATCACAGACAGGTCATTCATCACTGAAGCAAAGAAACGATTGGATCATCACAGGCGGGATGATCAGGAGGTCAGGAACAGGCAAAATTGATCCTGAGGATCGGTAAAGCGACCAAGGGCCTGAAAGCCGTGGCGGGTGAGCAGCGATTCCATTCCCGACCGGGAGTACTTATGACAGTTTTCTGTATGGATGGTTTCACCCTGTCGAAGATCGACATCAAGATCCAGATCGGCGATCCTCACGCATTGATCGCGCAGACTGACCAAGTGCATCTCGATCCGGCTTCTTGCATGATTCCACACTGCACGATGTCGAAATGTCGCCGGATCGAAGTTTGCGGACAACTCCCGGTTGAGCCGCACCAGAATGTTCAGATTGAACTTCGCGGTGATGCCTTGGGCGTCATCATAGGCGGCTTCCAGGACGGCCGGGTCTTTGATCAGGTCAACGCCGAGCAGGAGCCGGTCTATCGGACGTAGATGACGACGGAGCATCGTGAAAAACTCGGCGATCTCGTCCTCCGCAAAGTTACCGATGGTCGAGCCCAGGAAGGCGACCAACCTTGGGCTGCTCGCGTCTGTTGCGAGGTAGCCCAGCCCATCCTCAAATTCGGCCGCTACTCCAACGACCTGCAGGGGCGGGTAGTCATGCAAGAGCTGTCGCGTCCCATTCTCCAATCCGGCGGGTGAGATATCAACAGCATAGTAGGTAAGCTCCTGCTGCCGAGCTAGACAAGACTCGATCAGGTATCGGATCTTCGTGGAGCTGCCGCTGCCAAGTTCGACCAGCGCAAGGTCCGGTGGACAATGCCCGATAATGGAAGCGGCATGTCTCTTGAGAATCGCGGTCTCGGTTCGTGTCAGGTAATACTCGGGTAGTTCGCTGATCTGCTCGAACAGCGCGTTGCCTTCAGAATCATAGAAATATTTGCACGGAAGCCACTTCCTCGACGCGGTCAGCGCCTGTCGGACTTCCTCGGCCAACGTACTCTGAGTATGCCTGAGCGCAATGCCGGTATATCGTTCATTGTCCATCACGTCGCCTCATGTCCTCTGTCCGGGTGATACCGTTCTTTCACCCCACTGTCAAGGAGAAAGAAATCGAAACTATGGTGATTGTACTGCTTTTATGCTACAAGTACTACGGTACACAATGAGGTGCAGCCGGTTTCAGCGATAGTCGACCTCAGCCTGTCAGCTCTGAGGCGGATGGTCGCGCAAGAAAGGGAGAGCGCATGGCAAAGCGCACCAAGCTCCAAATTGGTGTTGAGACTGTTGATGGGATTGATCTCGATTTCCGGACGCTGCGCGAGGAGTGGAATGAGTATGAGACGGAAGACGGTACCCGGGTTCGAGTGAAGCTTGTTGTAAGCGGAATCATCAGGACTGATCGATACGATCACCAGACAGACCAACCGATCTATGTGGTCCAGTCCGGCAACATCGTCGTAACCAAGGCGCTGGACGAACTGAAAGAAGAGCTGCGCCGACGGCAACCCAGTTGAGCGCAACGTGATCTTGCCGGGGTGGCGGAACTGGGAGACGCTCGGGACTTAAAATCCTGCGGGCTTCGGCCTATGCGGGTTCGACTCCCGCCCCCGGCACCACAGATTTCACAAAACTATACGTATCTAGTCGAGTAATCCGCACCAGTCGCTTCCTATTGATCCTTACATAGGTAATGCAGGCTGTCTGTCTCCATTCCGTTCATGGCGAGCCTGTCGAACCATGAACGGAACAGCCTTCGACAAGCTCAGGCTGAACGGATAGGTGTATAGTTCGTCTTCTATCACTTATGCAAGCTTCAATAAAATGGTCACGGTTTCGTCACAATACTGGCCTTGCACTACCACAGCCTCTTCTGATGACATGCGAATCATGCGGTGGTACATCTGACAGGATACTTTGATAAAGGAGGTCGACATGAAGAAGAGATTGCTCGCGATGGCGGCTGTATTGGCATTGGGCACAACAGTCCCGGCGGTTGGAGTTCTGGCGGAGGAAGCGGCGTTTACGCTCAAAGCAAGCGCAACAATGAGAGAAGTCCTTTCGGGATATACCGGGAAAAAGGTGACACTGAGGCTTCAGTCCGGCGATGAGATCGAGGGGACAGTCGTGCTGGTAGGGAACTCCCTGTTGCATCTCTCCAGACTGACGAGCAGAGAGTTTTTTGATGGGGTGATCAGCATAGACGCGATCAGCGCGGTGCGGATGAAGGTGAGGGATAAATAAGACGAGTTCTGGAATGAGCCGCGCGACGCGCACTCGCTACCAATACGCAACCTGAATCGATCCCAGGACGGTCAATGGGGCGCCGGGAGTGATCCCCATGCGGGGGATAGGCGTGAGGGGATCGGTGATATTGCTGGACTCGAAATACCGCTGATCCAGCAGATTGTAGATGTTCAGCCGGGCGGTCAGCCGGGAGCGCCCGACCTGCCAGTGATAGGCCGCCGCCGCATCCAGTCGCATATACCCCGGCAACTGGAAGCTGTTCTGCTCGTCCCCCTGCCGAAGCCCGGCCGCAAACAGTCCGGCGCCGGCCTCCAACCCACGAAAAGCGCCATGACCCCACTGATGCCAGATCCACAGGC
>DATMXF010000081.1:0-6632 GCA_035561835.1 Patescibacteria group bacterium | reverse complement strand
GTCGTCCAGGTCGGCGACCCCTTCATGGAGAAGGTGCTGCTCGAAGCGTGCCTGGAGGCGATGAAGACCGGCGCGATCGTCGGCATCCAGGACATGGGCGCGGCGGGGCTCACCTGCTCTTCGTTCGAGATGGCCTCTCGCTCCGGCACCGGAATCGAGATGGACCTCGACCGGGTGCCGCAGCGCGAAGCGGAAATGACGCCCTACGAGCTCCTGCTCTCGGAGTCGCAGGAGCGGATGCTTGTCGTCGCGAAGGCCGGAAGCGAGGCGCGGGTCCGAACGGTCTTTGAGAAGTGGGACCTCGACGCGGCGGTCATCGGGCATGTCACTGAGGGGGGGCTGCTGCGGGTGCTGGATCATGGCAGGCCGGTCGCGGAGATCCCGGCCGACGCCTTGGCGTCAGAGGCGCCCGCCTATCACCGGCCGAGCAGCCGCCCTGCCGAGGCCGATGGGCGGCAACGGCTCGACCTGGATCGCCTTCCACTGCCGGACGACTATGCGGCCGTCCTGCTGGAGCTGTTGCGGTCGCCCAACCTCTGTTGCAAGGAAGGGATCTGGGAGCGATATGACCACATGCTGTTCCTGGGCACGATCGTCGGGCCGGGGTCGGACGCTGTCGTCCTGCGGCTACCCGGAGGCACGCGCGCCATTGCGCTCTCGATTGACGGCAATAGCCGCTATTGCACTGTGGATCCCCATCTGGGCGCGATGATCGCCGTGGCCGAGGCGGCCAGGAACGTTGTCTGCGGGGGCGGCGAGCCACTCGCCATTACCAACTGCCTGAACTTCGGCAACCCTGAGCGCCCGGAGATCATGTGGCAGTTCGTTGAGGCGGTCAAGGGGATCGGTGAGGCCTGTCGGGCCTTCCAGACCCCCGTCACCGGCGGCAACGTGAGCTTGTATAATGAGACATCGGGGAACGCCATATTCCCCACGCCCATGATCGGGATGGTCGGCCTCCTGGACGATGTCGCGTACGCGACAGGCCAGTGGTTCCAGGCTGAAGGGGATCTGGTGGCGCTCCTGGGGGATACACGGGAAGAGTTAGGGGCCAGCGAGTATCTCGCGATCCGGTTCGGTCTTGTGCAGGGTGAGCCGCCGGCGCTGGACCTGGCCAGGGAGCGGGCCGTACAGCGCACCTGCCTCGAGGCGATCCGAGCGGGGATCATTCGTTCGGCGCACGACTGTTCGGATGGGGGACTGGCCGTCGCGCTGGCGGAGTCATGCCTGGGCGCGACACCGATCGGTGTCGATGTCCAACTGAAGGATACGATTCGCCCCGATGCGCTGCTCTTCGGGGAATCACAATCCCGGATCGTTGTCTCCCTCAAGGCAACTGACTGGCTGAGGCTGGAAAGGATCGCTGCGTTGCACCAGGTTCCCGTGACGCGCCTTGGCATCGTCGGGGGGACAAAGTTCAGACTTCACGGCCCGGCCTGCGGGCTTGATCTTCCTATGACAGAGGTTGAGGCCGCCTGGCGAAGCGGGTTGTCGTCGTCCCTGGGCGCGTAAGGCGGGAGAGACGTAGAATGAAATCGGTACAGATCGGCATACTGGGGTTCGGGACGGTGGGTTCCGGGGTGGTGAAGCTGATTCAGGAAAACGGGGCCCTCCTGGAACAGCGACTCGGCGGACAGGTGGTGATCCGTCGAATCGCCGATACCGACATCAACCGGCGGCGAAACGTTGATGTGGACCCGACCATACTGACCACCGATGCGGCGGCCGTGCTGGAGGATCCCGCGATCGATATCATTGTCGAGTTGATCGGCGGCTGTGATATCGCGCTCAAGTTTTGCCGGGAGGCGCTGAACCGGAACAAGCATCTGGTCACAGCCAACAAGGCGCTGCTGGCCACTCACGGGCTTGAACTGTATCGGATCGCCGCGGCGCGTCGGGTATCCATCGGGTTTGAGGCCAGTGTCTGCGGCGGCATTCCATTGATCCGGGCGATGAAAGAGGGGCTGGTGGCCGATCGGGTCCGCTCGATTATCGGAATCGTGAACGGTACATGCAATTATATCCTCACGACGATGACGGACAGCAGGCGGCCGTTCGCCGAGGTGTTGGCAGAGGCGCAAGCCCACGGCTACGCCGAGGCCGATCCCTCCTTTGATGTGGACGGGATCGACTCCGCCCACAAGCTCCAGATCCTGGCGACGCTGGCGTTCGGGACCTATGTCCCCTTCGACCGGATTCACGTCGAGGGGATCAGACAGATCGACGCCTCCGATATCGAATACGCCCGCGAACTGGGATACCGGATCAAGTTGCTGGCGATCGCCAAGCAGCTTAACGGTGAGCTGGAGGCGAGGGTTCATGCAGCCCTCGTTCCTGAGGATCACCTGCTGGCCTCGGTCGGTGGCGTCCATAACGCCGTCTATGTGGTCGGCGACGCGGTGGGCTCCTTGATGTTCTACGGACGCGGAGCGGGACAGATGCCGACCGCCTCTGCCGTGGTCAGCGATATCGCCGAGATTGCCAGGGGCCTGTTGCACGATCCGACTGCGAGGGGCGTTCCGCCTCCGCAGATCTCCGGGGCGGAGGCGGAGGTCAAGGACATGGCGGCCGTTCGCTCCTGTTATTATCTCAGGATTATGGCGATCGATAAACCGGGGGTTCTCTCGAGGGTCACCGGGATTCTGGGCAGCAATAACATCAGCATTGTATCCGTCATCCAAAAAGGCCGCCATGAGCAGAGCGCCGTCCCCATCGTCATGTTGACCCATGAGGCGGCAGAGGGCGATATGCAACGGTCGCTTCGCGCCATCAGCCAACTTGATGTAGTCAGTGAAGGGACCGTCTGTCTCAGGGTTGAGGGCGTCACCGATTAAACCACCCATGAGGACAATGAACTGGAAGGGGATCGTCGAACAGTATAGGGCGTTTTTGCCTGTGACCGACCGAACGCCGGTTGTCACCCTGAACGAAGGGAATACGCCGCTCGTGCGCGCCGAACGGCTTCAAGCTGTGCTTGGTATTGAGGCGGAGGTCTATCTGAAGTATGAGGGGCTCAACCCGACCGGCTCCTTCAAGGACAGGGGGATGACCCTTGCCATCAGCAAGGCGGTAGAGGAAGGGGCGAAGGCCGTCATCTGTGCCTCGACCGGGAATACCTCAGCCTCCGCTGCAGCGTACGCAGCTCGGGCGGGACTGCGCGCGTTTGTGCTGATTCCGGAGGGGAAGATTGCGTTGGGTAAACTGGCTCAGGCGATGATTCATGGCGCGCAGGTGCTACAGATTGAAGGTAACTTCGACCAAGCCCTGCAGATCGTGAGGCGTGTCGCGGCAGACCAGCCCATTGTGCTGGTCAACTCGGTGAATCCGTACCGGATTGAGGGTCAGAAGAGCGGCGCCTTCGAGGTCTGTGATCGGCTCGGACGGAGCCCGGATTATCACTTTATTCCGGTCGGCAACGCGGGCAATATTACCGCGTACTGGAAAGGGTACCAGGAGTATGCGAAGGCCGGACGGATCGTCACGTTGCCGAAGATGATGGGATGGCAGGCGGAAGGCGCGGCGCCGATCGTCCTTGGGAAGGTGGTCGAGCAGCCGGAGACCGTCGCGACAGCCATCCGGATCGGTAACCCGGCAAGCTGGAATGGAGCGGTGGCCGCTGCTGCCGAGTCCGGCGGACGGATTGATATGGTGTCCGACAGCGAGATTACCGAAGCCTACCGACTCCTGGCCTCTACGGAAGGGGTCTTCTGTGAGTTGGCCTCAGCATCCTCGGTGGCAGGGCTTATTAAATATTGTCGATCACATCGCCTCCCGAAGGATGCGGTTGTGGTATGCGTGCTTACCGGACATGGCCTGAAAGAACCCGATGCCGCCATCCGTCTTTCGCAGCAACCTGTGACGGTGAAGGCCGATCCCGAGGCTGTACTGAAGCTCCTGTCGGTCTAGCCGGCCCGGCGATTTTCGTTTGACAGTCGGGCTTACCGACGCTATAGTGCTCTGCGGATGCGGGAATAGCTCAGCGGTAGAGCATCGCCTTGCCAAGGCGAGGGTCGCGGGTTCAAATCCCGTTTCCCGCTCCAACCTTGTAACTGACGAACCGTTATTGAGCGGATATATGAAGTAATCGGCATGTTGCCCATGGCCGTGCCCACCCAGTGTTTCTTACCCTACCGCCTGAATTACTGGATCACGTCATCGTTACCTCCCTCATGGCGGCGTAGCCAAGTGGCTAAGGCAGAGGTCTGCAAAACCTTTATTCGGCGGTTCGAGTCCGCCCGCCGCCTCCACGCTTCCCTTGATAGATGTCAGTGCTTCGCGTATTGTCTCTCCGGGATATTCACGTGACTCCGATAGACTTGGCATATTGGGGTAGTCCTTCTATTGTATTCTCAGTAAGTCGGAAGCGACGAACAGGCGTTTCTTCAATACTTATGTCATACGTGGGTGACGCGCCACTTCCCTATGTACTCCGTCGGCGCTCCGCAAGCCGCTGAATGGGGCGTGAGCCTGCTTATTATTAATTTTGTGGAGGAACCCTATGGAGCCTATGGACGAGGAAGAGAAGGAGAAGCAAGAGAAGAAGCATACAAAGTGGGTGAAGAGTGTCATGGGTCTCGTCGCGCTTGGGGAAGCGGCTGTGATCTTTATTGGTATTCAGTTCATCCCCTACGGTCGAGGATACAATAATCCCCCGGTGAAGGCCGAGCCCAAGTGGGACAGCTCCACAACGAGGGAGCTCTTCTTCCGCGCCTGCGGTGATTGTCACAGCAATGAAGTTGTCTGGCCATGGTATGGCTACATTGCACCCGTGTCATGGTTCATTCAACACGACATCGACAAGGGTCGCGCCGCCCTCAACGTGTCGGAATGGGGACGTGCAGAGGGTAATAGTGGCGATGCAGTAGAAACTGTCAATAATGGCTCAATGCCACCTCGGCTCTATACGATTATGCGTTCGTCGGCAAAGATATCTGCTTCCGAGAAGGAGACGTTCGTTCAGGGACTGGTAGCCACATTCGGCGAGCAGAAGAGCGATCAAAAGAGTAAGAAAAAGGCGGACGACTCGATACACTTCTTCCCCGTTCGTAAAGATGATCAGGGTACGGGCAAATAAGACGCGCGTATTCCGATTGCTGCGGCGATCAACCCTGAACGCCGGATGAGAGCGAGTTATGGACTTTGAGCTGAGCGAGGAACAGCAGGCGGTCCGGACGATGGTCCGGGAGTTTTCCGAGCGAGAGATCGCGCCGGTCGCAGCCGAACTCGATGAGCAGGAACGGTTTCCGGCCGAGATCATTCGAAAGCTGTCAGAGCTTGGGCTCATGGGGATCCTGTTTCCCAAGGTGTACGGCGGCGTGGCGATGGACTACGTGAGCTATGCCCTGGTTCTTGAAGAACTCGGGCGGTACGATGCGTCGGTAGCGCTGACCGTGGAGTCGCACAACTCGCTCTGCAGCAATCATATCTACCTCTTCGGAAGCGAGGCTCAGAGGAGTCGGTATCTACCGCGACTGACCAGCGGAGAAGTCCTTGGCGCTTGGGCAATGACGGAGCCCGGGTCGGGGAGTGATGCGGCCGGGTTACAGGCCACTGCAATGCGTGAAGGGGATCAGTGGGTGCTGAACGGGACCAAGAACTTCATCACGCAGGGGAGTGTGGCGGGCATTTACGTGATCATGGCGCTCACCGATCGGGCTGCGCGGGAGCGGGGGATCTCGGCCTTCATCGTGGAGCGGGGGACGCCTGGGTTACGGGTCGGCCGGAAAGAGCACAAGATGGGATTCCGGGCCTCCGACACGGCCCAGGTTATCCTGGAGGGCGCGCGCATCCCTCGGGCGAATCTGCTGGGTGAGCTAAACCACGGCTTCATTGATGCGTTGACGATCCTGGATGCGGGGAGGATTGGGATGGCTGCCCTCAGCGTGGGGATTGCCCGCGGCTGTCTGGAGGAAGGGCTGAAGTACGCCAAAGCGCGACAGGCCTTCGGCCGACCGATCGCAGACTTCCAGGCGATTCAATGGAAGCTGGCCGACATGGCGACCGAGATCGATGCAGCCAGGCTCTTGCTCTTGCAGGCTGCCTCCCTGAAAGATGCCGGTCAGCCGTTCACGAAGGAGGCGTCGTATGCCAAGCTCTTTGCCGCAGAGACGGCCATGAAGGCGGCCACCGAGGCGGTGCAGATCCACGGCGGCTATGGCTACATCAAGGAGTACCCGGTCGAACGGTATTTCCGCGACGCCAAGTTCTGCGCCATCGGCGAAGGGACCTCCGAGATCCAGCGGCTGATCATTGCTCGCGAACTCCTTGGCCGAGCGTATGTGTAGGGGCGCTGCTTGCTGCGCCCGGTCTTCCCATGTCTTACCCTAGACCCTACCCCCTACACCCTATACCCTGTTTTTTGGTGACGCATGGAGCTGGTGCATAGCATTCTGAGGGGTGATGTCCGCGCGGCGGCCCGCCTCATGACCATGATCGAAAACGGCGATGCCGAGGCCAGGGCTGCGCTAAAGTCACTCTACGCCCACACCGGCTCGGCCCACATCATCGGGATCACCGGCCCGCCTGGCTCAGGCAAGAGCACGCTGGTAGACCGGCTCACCGAAGAGCTGCGAAAGCGCGGCAAGACGGTGGGGATTATCGCGGTGGATCCTACGAGCCCGTTCACCGGTGGG
>DATMXF010000080.1:0-5087 GCA_035561835.1 Patescibacteria group bacterium | reverse complement strand
AAGGCCGCGTGACCCTGCGTCAGCTTTCCGTCAGCGACGCGCAGGATCGACCCTTGCTGACGCTTCCCCTTGTAGACGTCGCACTCGCGCCTACAGAGCCTCTTTCCGGGCTGTTCCATATGGCATCCGTGACGCTTGAATCGCCCGAGTTCTTCATCAGGCGCGACCCGTCCGGGAAGACCAACGTTCAAGATCTCTTTCCCAGAACTTCGGATGCGCCTGTCGATGTCAAGGCTCAAGATACGCCTCCCTCTACTGTGGTGGACATCGATACGTTTCAACTGAGTAAGGGGTTGCTCTCCTTTTCGGATACGGCTAGGGCGATCTCATTCAAAGCTGAGAAGAATGCTGAGGATCAAGCGCCTGTCGAGCCGGTCAACCTCGTCGCCCAGGAAATCAGCGTAAGGGCCGATAACCTCACAACCAGAAAAGGCCGCCAGGGTACGACCGTCGTCTCGTTCCGTCTGAATAAGGGGGGAACGGCCACGGTCAATGGTCCGATCGGTCTCACCCCACTGTCCGCACAATTGGCCGTACGCCTCAAAGCGATCGATCTCCGCCCTTTTCAACCCTATTTCACCAATTTGGTCAAGATCCACGTCACGCGGGGTACCGTGTCAACGGCAGGCAATCTGTCGGTGAGCCATCAGGATGAGTCCGGCCTGCAGGCTGTCTACAAAGGGAACGTATCTGTAGCGCAGTTTGGATCTGTCGACAAGGTTCATGCGCAGGATTTTCTGACCTGGCAGTCCCTTGCGTTCGGCGATCTCGATGTCGGCTATAATCCGACGTATGTGCATATCGGGAAGGTCGCGCTAACCGACTTTTACGCCCGGTTGATCGTTCATCCTGATGGCTCCGTCAATCTTGCGCAAATTATGGAGAAGGGAACCCGCGAGGAAAAGCCGGCGTCCCCGGATGCGTCAACGACCACCCCGCCGCCTACCCCCGCTGAGACCTCCGCTCAAACCGGCACCGATGTCCGAATCCGGACGGTCACCCTTCAGGGGGGACGCATCAGCTTTTCAGACACATCACTGAAGCCGGCCTATTTCATGGAGCTGGCAGAGATTGGCGGGAGGGTATCCGGACTATCGTCCGCTGAAACCACGTTCGCGGATGTTGAGCTCAGAGGTAAGGTCAACCAGTTTGCCCCCCTCGAGATCGTGGGGAAAATCAATCCGCTGCGCGGGGACCTTTATGTAGACCTGAAGGCCAGGTTTAAGGACATAGACCTCGGTCCCATGACCCCTTACTCCGGGAAATACGTCGGCTACACGATCGAGAAGGGCAAGCTCTCCTTCGATCTGAATTATAAGATTGTCAAACGGAAGCTGGATTCCACAAACAATCTATTTCTGGATCAGTTTACCCTGGGGGAGACGGTGGAGAGCCCGACCGCCACGAACTTGCCGATCAGATTGGCGATCGCCCTCCTCAAGGACAGAAAGGGGGAGATCCGTCTGGACCTTCCGGTGACCGGCAGTCTTGATGACCCTGCGTTCAGCGTCTGGAAGGTCGTGCTTCAGATTCTCGTGAATCTGATCTCAAAGGCGGCAACGGCCCCATTTGCCCTACTCGGGGCACTGATCCCGGGAGGAGAGGAGTTGGGATATCTTGAGTACGATCCTGGGAGTGCCGCTGTGGCCGATGCGAATGCCAAGAAGATCGAGGCGCTGGTCAAGGCACTGTATGAGCGGCCCGCGCTGAAGCTCGAGATCGAAGGTCATGTTGATCTCGAGAAGGACAAAGACGGGCTGCGGCAGCTCCGGTTTATGAGGAAGCTGAAGGTCCAGAAATTCAATCAGCACCTCAAGCAGGGGCAGCCGTCGATCCCGATTGATGAGCTGACCATCGAGCCCACCGAGTACGAGCGATACTTGAAGCTCGCCTACAAGGCGGAAACATTTCCCAAGCCGCGCAACATCTTGGGGTTTGCGAAGGATCTCCCGGTTTCCGAAATGGAGAAGCTGATGCTGACCCATATTCAGATCACGGATGACGACCTGCGACTGCTGGTCGCTCAACGCGCTATGAAGGTCAAGGATGTCATCCTGCAATCTGGCAAGGTTGAGCCGGAACGCCTGTTCATCATCGAGCCCAAGTCGCTGGCTCCTGAGAAACGTAACGAGCTGAAGCAGAGCCGCGTGGATTTCAGGATCCGCTAATTGAAGCGCTTAGCTTTCGGCGTTCAGCGATCAGCTCTCCTGACATCCCCTTCAACCTGGCCGAGTTGTCGGGTTACGCTGCGCTAACCCGACCTACGGCTGACGGCTGAGCGCTGACTGCTGAACGCTACTCCCGAGAAACCAACACCTTTACCGAATTAACATTGACACCGTCCTGAGCGAATGCTAGAAACGCCTTAAATGCTTCTTGCGCTCTATGTCTATCACAATGTGCTGGATCTGATCGAGGCGCATATACGATGTTCCTAAACTGGCTCCCGGAGAATATCTCAATCTATGGGGCAGAGATCGACTCGATCTTCCACCTGATCTATTACATCACGCTGGCCTGGTTCATCGTGACGGTTGGAGCCCTTATCGTCTTCGCGCTGGTCTTCCGCCGCCGTGATGGACAGCGCGCCGCCTACATCACGGGCGAGAAGCTTTCGCAGGCTGCTTGGATTCTCGTCCCGACCGCACTCGTCCTGGTGCTCGACCTGTGGATCGACTTTCGCGGAGGCGATGCATGGGCGAAGATCAAGCTTCACGTGCCGCCGAGCGAACTCCAGATACAGGTGACGGGAAAGCAGTTTAACTGGGAGATTCTTTATCCGGGGCCGGACGGCCGATTCGGGACACCGGATGATCTGCAGATCGACAACGAACTGCACGTCGCCGTAAACACGGTCGTCGGTCTTACCCTTAAGTCAAAAGATGTCATCCACAGCCTGTACCTGCCTAATCTGCGCCTGCAACAAAACGTCATACCAGGACGGGAGTTTCATGCCTGGTTCCAGGCCACCAAGCCCGGTGTGTTCGAGATCCCCTGCTTGGAACTCTGCGGATTCGGCCACTCCGGGATGGTCGGACATTTGACCGTCCATACTCCTGAGGAGTACAACAAGTGGGTGAAGGAACAGTGGCCGCCCCCGTCAAGCCCTCTTAAGGAATCGGACCAACCATGAGCCATCGCGCAAGAGTCGACCCCGTTCTATCGCCCGTCGCCTGTACTGTGCATGAGGACCGTAGTTTTTGGCGAACCTACATCTTCTCAACCGACCACAAAACGATCGCCAAACAGTATCTGTTCCTCGCCCTCTTTATGGCGCTCATAGGAGGCTACCTGGTCTATGTGATGCGCTGGCAACTCGCCTTCCCGGATACCTCGATTCCTGGATTCGGATTTGTGGGGCCGGAGACATACAATGCCCTCACCACGAACCACGGTACGATCATGGTATTCTTTGTGGCGATGCCGATCTTACTCGGAGCCTTTGGCAACTTCCTGATCCCACTCATGATCGGCGCCAGGGATATGGCCTTCCCACGGCTCAATATGCTCTCCTTTTGGATCCTCTTTGCGTCCTCACTCGTGATTGTGTCGTCCTTCTTTGTTCCAGGCGGGGCTGCCGCAGCGGGCTGGACCGGCTATGCGCCGCTGAGCGCCCGTGCCGAATATACCGGTGTGAACTGGGGGATTAACCTGTGGCTACTGGCCCATGCGCTTGAGTTTGCCTCATTCCTGATGGGCGGCGTCAATTTTCTTACGACCGCCATCACCATGCGGGCGCCGGGGATGACCTTTTTCCGCCTTCCGCTCATGATCTGGCAGCTTCTGACCGCCTCCGTCATTTTTCTGCTCTCCGTAGGACCACTCATCGCCGGCGCCGTAATGTTGCTGATGGACCGGCTGTTGGGAACCAGCTTCTTTGTGCCGGACCATGGCGGCGATCCGCTGCTCTGGCAACATCTCTTCTGGTTCTTCGGCCACCCGGAGGTCTATGTCCTCCTGATGCCGGGACTGGGGGCGGTGCTGGAGGTCCTGGCGGTCTTTTCGAGAAAACCGATCTTCGGCTACCGGTGGATTATCTACTCGACAATCTCAGTCGGATTTCTCAGCCTGATCGTCTGGGCCCATCATATGTTCATCAGCGGCATGGACCCTCGGCTGGCGATGCCGTTCAGCATCACGACCATCCTGATCTCCGTACCGATTGCGCTCATCGTCTTCGCGATAATCCTCACCCTGTGGAAGGGCTCGATCCGGTTTACGACACCGATGCTCTGGGCGTTGGCTTTCGTCGCGATGTTCATCACCGGTGGTCTCACCGGCATCGTCCTTGGTTCTGCGCCGGTCAACATCCAGGTCCATGGCACCTACTTCGTTGTGGCCCACTTTCACACCGTCCTGTTGAGTGTCGTCATATTCGGCAGCTTTACCGGCATCTACTTCTGGTTTCCAAAGATGTTCGGTCGAATGATGAATGTGCCTTTGAGCAATCTCCACTTTCTGCTGACCCTCATCTTCTTTAATCTCACCTTCTTTCCGATGCATGCCGTCGGCCTTGCCGGGATGCCGCGCCGCATCGCGAACCCGCTCCAGTACGAGTTCCTGCAACCGGTTCAATCGTTGAACGTGTACATTACGCTCAGCGCGCTTGGGCTCACGCTCGCTCAGTTTCTGTTTCTGATCAACTTTATCTGGAGTATCGTGGCCGGGCGAAAAGCGGAGGACAACCCTTGGGAGTCGGCAACCCTGGAGTGGACCGCCGCGTCGCCTCCCCCTCACGGCAACTGGGGAGACACGATCCCGACTGTCTACCGCGGCCCGTATGAGTACAGCCCGCCAGGCGTCTGCGAAGATTTTCTTCCGCAGGATCGCGCCCCGTCGGCAAGATCCGACTAGGAGAAATATCAATGCGCATGGCCGTCGTATCCGAACAGTCCGATCCTGCACGTCGCGGTAAGATCGCAGTCTGGTGGCTGATCGCCTCTGAGGTCATGATCTTTGGCGGCGCCCTGAGCTGTTACATCCTGGCTCGGGCGGCCGGCCCGGGATGGTCGGCAGAGGCCGCCCATCTGAGCGCTATCCTGGCGACGATCAACACCTTTGTTCTGCTGACCAGCAGCATGACTATG
>DATMXF010000079.1:0-6150 GCA_035561835.1 Patescibacteria group bacterium | reverse complement strand
GCCGATCATGATGTACCATGGGTGTAGTAAAGGAGAAATGTGATGCTTGCCGAATATATTGACAAGGCTATGGAACAAGCCGTGTATGACATTGTTGAGGACGAACGAACGTACTGGGGAGAAATTCCTGAGCTTCAAGGTGTGTGGGCGCGTCATGCTACGTTAGAGGGCTGCCGACGTGAACTGCGTGAGGCGCTGAGTGACTGGATTGCGTTGCGCTTACGGCTCGGTCTCCAGATTCCCATTATAGGGGGCATTGATTTGAATCGAATAGCACAACCCGCCTAAGGGTACAGATGTCAAAATTGACTCCCATCTCTTGGCACGGCCGGTGAAGCGGCTGCGGGAACTCGGGTTTGAAGGTCCGTACGCCGGCGGGCGCCATCCCCAGATGCGGCGGGAACACGTGACCGTGATCATCCCAAATCAACACGAAGGTGATATCGGCGTTGGTTTCTTAAGGCGTATACTCCGTCAGGCTGGTGTCTCCCGTGAAGAATGGCTGGGAGAATAGGCCCGGTGTGGGAATGAGTGATCTTCTCAGAACTTCCATGAGCGGCCCTCAGCAGCTCAACGAAGCAGCCGAACAGGTAGTCGGAGCATTCCTTGCCCAGCTCCATCAGTACTTTAGCCACCGTCTCATCTCTGTTGTCCTCTACGGCTCAGCAGCCAGAGGGGAGCTTGTACCAACCTCTGACATCGATCTCTTGGTCATCGCCGAGCAGTTGCCCAAAGGCGCCTTCCTTCGCTCTGAGCCGATCCGGCAGGCTCGCGAAGCGATCGGTCCGCTTTGCGATGCACTGTTCGAACGGCTAGGCTGGTATCCGTATATCTCGGTCATCCTCAAGACGCCGCAAGAGGCTGAGCGAGGATCACGGCTATTTCTGGACATGGTGGAGGATGCCAGGATGCTCTACGACAGGGGAGGGTTCTTTCAGCAGCAACTGAAATGTTTGCAGGCGAAGCTCACGCGGCTTGGCGCACGACGTATCGGCATCAACGGTACGTGGTACTGGGATCTTAAACCGGACTGCAGATGGGGTGACGTAATCGAGCTATGACGAATCGTGATCTCGCCGGCAGCTTGATTCGCCAGGCGGAAAGCCGAAAAGCCGTCCTCCCCGTTGCCGTGGGAGACGAGAACTGGGCGTACGTCGTCCGGCTTTCGCAGGAAGTGGTCGAGCTCTCGCTGAAGGCGATCCTCAATTTTGCCGGCGTAGAGCCACCGAAATGGCACGATGTCGGTACACTCGTGGTCAAATATTGCGATCGTCTCCCCGCACCCATCGCTCTGCGCGTAGATGAGCTGGCGAGGATCTCCGCAAGGCTCCGCGAGGATCGCGAAAGAAGCATGTACGGCGATGAGATGCTGGGACAAGGTCCCGATGAGCTCTACGGACGCCAAGATGCTGAGCAGGCGCGTCGTTGGGCCGAAGAAATCTTCAACCTATGCCAGGGGCAACTTACTTCGGATGATCATCCTGATTGAGCTGTGTGAATGGTATCGGCAGACCCATCTCGCGGGTCAGAGTCGCTCTGGAGGAGACGCGCCTTGCGCATTGGCGTAAACACGCTGCCGCTCTTTCCCGGTCAGATCGGCGGGATGGATAAGTAGCCTCCCTCTTTCCTTTTATACCCATGGAGGGAATCCGATGACCGAAAAAGGGCTGCTCAGACGGATTGTCATAGATCCAACGGTCATGCCTCTCTTCTGTACGCCGCAAAGAGCGTGGCCCACGAGGCAATCTACGCGGCGTGAGTTGGAATGGAATCCTTCGCACTGAAGCCATCAGACACTTTTAGGGCAGGAACCCAAAGTCGAACAGGCGATCGGCTGGCGACCTGACATTCCAATCGAACAGACGCTGCTGGATCTTCTGAATGACTGGAGAGACACGATCATTGTCCATACCTAACCCCCTGGTCATGACGATGACGACCGTAGCGGCCCGACGTCGGCTGTTGTTGGAGATAGCCTGCCGGCGGGCTCACCCGGGGACCGGAAGCGCCAGGGTTTTCTTGGAGGAGCGGACCGCCATGACGTGCTGGCCTGACCTGACGCCGACGCTCACCGGCATCCCGTGGGCTGTCGTGGGGGCGGTTGCCACCCGAGCGTACATGCCGGAGCGCACGACTCAGGATCTGGACATTCTGGTGAATAGTTCAGATCAGGAGGCGGTGAGAGCACACCTGCAACGTGCCGGCTTTTGTCCGGTACAAGCGCTTGCTATTGGGGGTATGACCTGGCGCTCCCCGGAAGGGGCACTGGTGGATGTCATCGAGTCCGGAGCAGCGTGGGTATCGGAAGCGCTCCAGTCGCTGAGACAGGACCGCCAGGGACTTCCCGTGCTTGATCTGCCGTACCTTGTCCTCATGAAGGTTGAGGCGGGACGCGCGCAGGACCTGGCGGATGCGGCGCGAATGCTCGGCGCGGCATCGGAGGCGTGCTGCCAATCGACCCGTGAGATTGTCCGCCGTTGGTTGCCTGAGGCGCTGGAGGATTTGGAAAGCCTCATCACCCTGGGCCGTCTGGAGATGCAGTGACCATGTCCGTCACAGAGACGTTGAAAGAGATCAGCACCCGCTACCACCTTGGGGCGGTGTATGTCTTCGGCAGTCGAGCGACCGAAGTTGCCGGCCGGGTACGCGGTGAGGCGGTATCGTCACAGGTGCCTGAGTCGGATGCAGACATCGGGATACAGCCTCTCCCCGGCTACCGCCTGACGGCACAAGAGCGGGTCAGACTCTCCATCGAGCTAGAGGACCTTCTCGGAGTCGGCCGTGTGGATCTCGTCGTGCTACCGGAGGCCGACCCGTTTCTGGCACTGGATGTCATCCGCGGGGAACTTCTGTGGTGCGTCGATCCTGATGTGCAGGCCGAGGATGAACTGTACATCTTGCGGCGTGCTGGGGACCTGGCGCCATACGCCCGTGAGCGCTGGCAACTGATCCTCTCAGGTGAGACCAGATGACCCCGGGGCAACTGAGTGCCAAGGTTATAGCGGAGCGAGTGGCATGGATCCGCCGGATGGTTGCCTCGCTCCGGAATCTGCCGGGATCCGGCTTCGCAACGTTCCAATCGGATCCTCGCAATATTGCAGCAGCCGACTCGTATCTACGCCGGGCACTGGAGGCGGTGCTCGATCTGGGACGACATATCCTGGCAAAGGGTTTCGGGCGGGGTGTCAGCGAATATAAAGACGTCGCCAAGGTCCTGGTAGAGGTGGGTGTGCTGGATGAACCCCATGGGGCACTACTCCGCGACCTCGCCGGCTACCGGAATCGCCTGGTGCACTTCTACCACGACGTCTCCGATCTGGAATTATATGAAATCCGCACCAACAGACTTGGCGATATCGAGAGCCTTGTGGAGGCGATTCTTCAATGGATCAATGCGCACCCAGCAAGACTTGATCGCGAACTCTGAGCATCATAAAGGTTAAGGCCAGGCGCGCCGCTGTCTGGACACTTCCCGGGCTGAGCAAGCGTTCGGGCTTAGAGCCACGACGCCGTTCGAGGTGGGATTGCGAAAAACGATCGAGTGGTATAGAGGCGTTTGTCCTGCATGAGCGGCGCATGGATATTTACGAGCCCGATTCCGGAGGGGTGCTTAGATGCTCGGTCGATCAAGAGCGCGAAGCACCTCTTAATCATCGCCGGGGAGCGTAGCGAAGGGCATTCACAAGAGGTCACATGCTTGACCAGAGAGGGTGCATGGTATGAGCAAGCCGCGAGCGCTGATTACAGGGATCACCGGACAGGACGGCTCGTATTTGGCCGAACTGCTGCTGTCCAAAGACTATCACGTCGTGGGGATGGTTCGGCGTTCCAGCACCGAGAGTTGCGAGCGAATCGAACACCTCCGCGATCGGATCGAGCTGCGACAGGCGGATCTGTTGGACCAGCTCTCGATCATCAACCTGATTCAGGACACGCGACCGGACGAGATCTACAATCTGGCCGCGCAATCCTTTGTGCCGACCTCGTGGGAGCAGCCGCTGCTGACGTCCGAATTTACGGCACTGGGGGTCTGCCGGGTCCTGGAGGCGATCCGCCTGGTCGACCGGCATATCAAATTTTACCAGGCATCGAGCAGCGAGATGTTCGGAAAGGTCAGAGAGGTTCCGCAGACGGAAAAGACCCCCTTCCATCCTCGAAGTCCCTACGGGGTTTCGAAAGTATACGGCCATTATCTGACAGTCAATTACCGGGAAAGCTATGATCTGTATGCCTGTAGCGGGATTCTCTTCAACCATGAATCTCCGCGCCGAGGGCTGGAATTCATCTCCCGGAAGATCACGCACGGCGCCGCTCGAATCAAGTTGGGTCTGGAGAAGGAGTTGCGGCTGGGCAATCTGGATGCCGAGCGCGATTGGGGATATGCGGGTGATTATGTCGAAGCGATGTGGATGATGCTGCAGCAGGACAAACCGGATGATTATGTCGTCGCCACAGGGATCAAGCATTCCGTCAGACAGTTGGCCGACATCGCCTTTTCGCATGTGGGGCTCGACTATCAGGACTTTGTGACGATGGACAAGGCCCTGTTGAGACCGGCGGAAGTCGATCATCTGTTGGGTGATGCCACAAAGGCCCGGACGCAATTGGGATGGACGCCGAAGATCTCGTTTGAGGAATTGGTTCGAATGATGGTCGAAGCCGATCTTGAACAAGGCAAAAGACAGATTGCCAAACGGTAAACCCAAAGTTCTAATCACCGGTATCAATGGATTTGTCGGAAGCCATCTGGCCGACCTGCTGGTATCGGAAGGCTATCCGGTCTCAGGAATCGCCTTGACCCGTAACCTGAGACACCTCTCGTACGTTGAACAACAGATTTCTATAGCCTACGGGGATGTTCGAAATGCAAAAGACATTGAGAATGTTCTGGCTGAGCTTAAGCCGGATTACATTTATCATCTTGCCGGTTCGTCGTTTGTTCCCGATGCAGAGGCCGACCCAAGAATTGTATACGATGTAAATATTCTGGGAACGCTTAATCTCCTCGAAGCCGCTCGATCAACCCATCTGAGTGCCAAAATTCTGATTGTTGGCTCGGGTGAAGTGTACGGTCATGTGCCGGAAGCGGCGCTGCCGGTAAACGAGGAATACCCCCTTAAACCGATCAGTCCCTACGGCGTGACGAAGGCCTGTGTTGATTTGCTGGCGTACCAGTATGCGACCGCTTATCAAATGGATGTGATTCGCGTGCGGCCCTTTAATCACATCGGGCCCAGACAGTCGGGGCAATTCGTATGCTCGAGTTTTGCAAAGCAGATCATTGAGATCGAACGGGGCATCCGCAAACCGATTCTCAACGTCGGCAATCTCGAAGCCTGTCGAGACTTTACCGATGTGCGCGACGTGGTGAGGGCGTACAGGACTCTTCTTGAAAAGGCCAAGGGCGGAGAGGTGTATAATATCGGCAGTAACAAGACCTGGAGGATCGGGGATATCGTCGGGATGCTTATCGAGGCAAGCCGGGTGAAGGGAATCGTACTCGAACGACAGTCACTTCGGGTCCGTCCGAATGATATTCCGATTATGCGTTGTGATGCTTCTAAGGCTGAAAAAGCGATTGGGTGGCGACCCGAAATTCCAATCGAACGGACGCTGCAAGATCTCCTGAATTACTGGAGAGAAACGATCATCCTCAATTCCTGGACCCCTGTTAATGACCAACTCCATTTGGATGCGTTGATCGAGGCTCAAGAATGAGGAACATGCTTCTCAGAGCCTGGCGTTATCGTCACTTCATTCTCTCCTCGATCCAGACCGAGTTTCGCGCGCGCTTCATCCGCAGCCGTCTTGGTGGGCTATGGATGATCATTCACCCTCTGGCCCAAACGGCCATCTTTGCGCTGGTGCTGGCCGGAATAATGCACGCCAAGCTCCCGGGTATGATCAATAACAAATTCGCGTATCCGCTCTATCTGTTGTCCGGTATGCTCGCATGGTCGTTATTCTCTGAAGTTATCAGCCGCTGCCTTACCTTGTTTATCGACAACGGTAATCTGCTCAAAAAATCGTTTTCCCCCACGTCTGCCTTCCACTGATCGTCACCGGCTCTGCACTATTCAACAACCTGCTGCTGTTTCTTGCCATCATCGTGCTGTTTGGATTGTTTGGTCATGTGCCCGGTGCCCAGAT
>DATMXF010000078.1:0-19557 GCA_035561835.1 Patescibacteria group bacterium | reverse complement strand
GTTCAAGTAAGCCGCTTCGCGGCAGTTCCCCACCCCACCGTCGCTGCCTTTCTGAGCCAAGTTGAGGTATACAACTCCTGCCCAGGGTTTCGCAATCCCATCAACCTGTAGACAGGAGGTGTATCATGACAGTGCTCCGCCAAAGGACGGTCAACGCTTTACAGTTGGCCGGGATGTCCGAACGCACCCAACAGTGCTATCTCCGTGAAGTGCGGCTTCTCGCCAAATATCACGCCAAACCACCCGACCGCCTCACCCAGGAGGAACTCGAGGCCTATCTCCTTCACCGTAAGAATGCCGATAAACTCGCTCCCGCGTCGATGAGGATCTGCTACGCAGGCATCAAGTTCTTCTACCGCAAGGTCGTCGTGCGAGACTGGCCGATCCTGGACCTCATTCGCGGCGAACACGAACGTAAGTTGCCCGTGATCCTCAGCGTCGAGCAGGTCCATCGCATCATCGAGCGCACCACGACGTGTCACAATCGGGTCTATTTCGCCACGGTGTATTCGTGCGGGCTGCGCTTGCATGAAGCCCTGAACCTCCAGACCTCCGACATCCACACAGACCGGGCCATGCTCCACGTTCATCGTGGCAAAGGCGCCATCGACCGCATGGTACCACTGCCGACCCGTACCCTCTTGCTCCTGCGGGAGTATTGGAGGACTCACCGCAACCCCATCTGGCTCTTTCCCGCCCGGGGACGCGACGGCAAGCAGGCGCCCCAGGCAGAGCACCCGATGAAGAAGAGCACCGTGCAGGGGGTCTTCCGGCGGGTCCGCCACCAACTCGGCATCGATTACCAGGGCGTCAGCATCCACACCCTGCGCCACTGTTACGCCACGCACTTGCTCGAGGCTGGCGTCAACGTCCGCCATATCCAGCAGTATATGGGGCATAGCTTCCTCGAAACCACGATGCGCTACTTCCACCTGACCCGCAAAGGGCAGGAAGACGCCTTCCACATCATTGACGAAGCGATGAGGAGGGTGGGAACATGACCACTATCAAGGATATCTTCTGTGAGTTCGGACCCGAATATCTTGCACGTCACGGCGGGCGCATCCCGAGCGAGCACCGGCAAGTCATCCACGCCATCCTGCGCTGCCGAAGCGGCCAGTTCGGCTTCACCATCTACCACTGCCAGCACTGCGGCAAGCACCATCTCGTCAATCGCTCTTGCGGCAATCGCCACTGTCCCAACTGCCAGCATCACAAGACCCAACAATGGCTGGCCAAGCAGACGGCGAGGGCCCTGCCCGCTCATCATTTCCTGATCACCTTTACCGTGCCCGAGCAGGTCCGAGGCTTCATCCGCTCGAACCAACACGCCGCGTACCACGCCATGTTTCAGGCGTCCTCCGCGGCGTTGAAGCTGCTGGCAAAAGATGAGCGCTTTATCGGTACCGACCTCCCGGGCTTCGTCGGTGTCCTGCACACCTGGGGACGCCAACTCCACTATCACCCCCACATCCACTACATCGTGCCCGGCGGCGGCATCAGCAAGGATCGAACCCGATGGCTTGCTTCCCGCCAGGACTTCTACCTGCCAGTCAAAGCCCTTTCACGTATCTATCGAGCCAAGTTCCGCGACGCGATGAAGCAAGCCGGATTGCTCGAGCGCATCGACTCCACGGTCTGGAGCGCTGGTTGGAACGTCGACTCCAAGGCCGTCGGTGACAGCGAGACGTCACTGCAATACGTGGCGCCCTACGTCTTCAAGGTCGCCATCTCGGATAACCGCATCCTTACGGTCGAACATCGCACCGTCACCTTCCGCTATCGCGAGCATGGCAGCAACCGCTCCCGGACCACCTCTCTCGACGTCCTGGAGTTCATCCGCCGTTTCCTCCAGCACGTCCTGCCCCATGGCTTCGTGAAGGTCCGCCACTACGGTTTCCTGGCCGCCAACTGTGCCCTTTCCATCGACGCCATTCGCCACCTCATCGACACGCACAGCGGACTGCGAAGTCCTCAGACCCTCCTGGAGACACTGACACCTCCCGCACCGCGCTGTCCCAATTGTGGTGGACCACTCATCCCTCTCTATTCCATCCTCCCCACGTCCAATGGTCAGCCACTCTGTCTCCCCTCGCGGACACCCGCGTTCAGCGATACCGGCTGACCACACCCCACGCACCACGCAAGAGCCAATACGGACGCTACCCTTGCTGAACACGGCACGGCACGGAACCTCTACGGCCCCACGTCGCCCAATGCCGCTACAACAGGCCATGCATCAGACCACGCACCTATGGTTGAACGCAACACCGCTTCAACAGCCACGCTTCCCGTACCCCTGCTACCTTGGCCTCCCCCCTCTCGCCCTCCATCCGCTCACCCACGTCACCGCCTGACCGAAGCAATACCCTTGCGGCTGAGCATCCGTAACGTCTACCGGGCTTCTTGAACCAGGGATTGGAATCGTGGCTTCGCACGCCTCCAATCCTTATTTGTTAGGCACCATCGCCACCTCGGGTGAGTTGCTCAGCCTTGTCCCACATGGACTCAGCCGATCCGACAACTCTCCAATGAATGAAGATGTTGTTGGCTAGCCAGGTGAGGCCATGTTCCGCGGCAAGGCGCTTAGTAAGCGCCGTCGGTGAATAAGTCTTGCCGTCGTACTGCCAGACCACAGATTCGCGGCTGGTAAGGTCCGCGATCGTCGCCCTGAATATTCTGCCGTCCTTGGTGCTGGCGTCTGAGGGCAGTGCTTCAGGAACCACCTCAATCTCGCTACCGGCAGCGATGAGACCATGGCGAGCCAAGACGTGAAGCGTCAATTCCCTGCGCCCCACAGCAGCCCGCCGTGCAGTCTCGTCCTTTTGACGAATGCGGCCCTGATAGTCTACTGCCTGTTCAAGAGGAAGAACCTGACGGATATCGATGAACAACTTCGATTCGAATCGGAACGTGATCATTTTGAGCGTAAGTATGTCTACGCCGCGGAGTCGAAGACCAAGCCGATGGAACGCGGAATATGAACGTCGGTGTAGAGCCGAAGGGACACTACAGGTGGCCTCGGAGTCGGAGGCGAGCAGAGTGTGAGTCTTCTTTCCTGCGATTGTCTACCTGCTCTTCACGAAGGCCAGGCTCATTTTCGCCTCTGGGGCATTAGTAGCCGTAAGGGACACAGACAGACTGGTAGTAGCCGAAGATCCAGTTCCCGTAGGGGTCATAGTACCCCGGGGTCCAGACCTGAGCGCATGGCGGATAGGCCCGGTAGACCGGCCGGTGATGGACGCGCGCCGGAGCAGGATGTGGGTAGGCCTGTGGGTAGTAGACGGGCGCCGGAGGGGGATACGCATACATCGGGTACGTCGCAATTGGAACTCCGACGTTCAGCCCGAAGAAGAACTTCGTCTTTGCCAGCGCGGGCTCGGCTGGAATGAGGAGCAGGCTGCTCAAGAGCAGTACGGCGATCAGCCCGGGAACGAATCGCTTCGTGAACCTGTTCATCTGACCCGCCTCCTTTGAGTGACAGCGCATAGATCCTACAGCACCATGACGGCTCTCGGTGATCTGATCTCGATCATGCTACTTGAGATCCGTCTACCTGAGAAAGAAGCAATCGCCATGCCAGATCAAAGACGCTCCACCGTTCACTGCACTAACTGACTGATTTCTAAAGGTTTACTTGGGTCTCCGAGGAAGTATTTGTGCGATCGGAGAACCTCCCTTTTTTGCTCCCGCTATACGGTTTGCGTAGGGCAAAAGCCCAGGTGGTGCATTACCCAAAGCCTTGCCCTTCGCCCAGCGTTGCGTCGGGCTATAAGAGCCCGGAATTTGAGATTTCCTGAACGTCAGTAACGGCGTGGGTGTTCTATAGAAACTTGACATAGCATAAAGATCAGTCTAGTTTTATGCATACAGGAGGGTCCACGATGAGAACAACTCTGGAGATTAACGAGAAGCTCCTCAAACAGGCACAAGCTCTTACCAAGGCCAAGACAAAGAAGGAGGTTATCCAACGCTCCCTGGAGGCCCTTATCCGCCAGCAGCGGATCGAGCGTCTCCTGGGAAAGTTGGGCCACTTTCCTCTGGATTTAACCCCGAGAACACTCGCCAAACTTCGCGCCGATGGCTGATGGATGGGTCCTGATCGATACCTCAGCCTGGATCCATGCCCTGCGGCCCGCTGGGAATCCCGCCGTTCGACAACAAGTCCGAGGCTTGCTTGCCGAGGGACGGGTAGCCACGTGTGAAATAATCATCCTGGAGCTTGCCGCCGGCACACGGACGGAGGCGGAGTATCAGGAGCTGTGCGAAGACTTGGAAGCGCTACAACAATTGCCGATTATTGAATCGGTCTGGAGATCAGCCTACGGGATTGCTCACGCGGCACGACGAGAAGGTTTGTCCATCCCACCGACGGATCATCTCATCGCCGCTGTCGCTTTAAGCTACCGGTGCCGCCTTCTTCACTGCGACAAGCACTTTAACCTCATGGCGCGCCATGTCGGGCTTCTTGTCTGGACGGCATAGCGAGCAGCCTTTCTCGATATCGGCGCGGCCGAAGACGAACTGGCCAGCGCCAGAACAATCCGATGAAGGAACAGGTCAAAACGACACACTCGAAACAGCCCACCGCGTCAGATGCTGTCCCTTTTCCGTTGACGCTGTGGGCTGTTGCAACTACGATACATGTGAAATGTGTGTGTGGTTGGTTGTATCGGCTGTTACAAGATCATGTGCCTCGAACGCGACTATGCCACTGACCGAGAGGGTGAAGCGATGGGTATGAACCTTGTTCAGAAGATTTTTGAGGCTCACCGAGTCGCTGGGGGGCTAATCCCGGGCAAAGAGGTCGCGATCCGGATTGACCAGACGCTGACGCAGGACGCGACCGGGACGATGGCCTATCTGCAGTTCGAGGCGATGGGCATCCCGCGTGTCAAGACGAAGCTATCGGTCAGCTACGTTGACCACAACATGCTGCAGACCGGTTTCGAGAACGCCGACGACCATCGGTTCCTGCAAAGCATCGCGGCCAAGTACGGCATCTACTTCTCGCGGCCGGGGAACGGGATTTGCCACCAGGTCCACCTGGAACGGTTCAGCACGCCGGGCCAGACGTTGCTCGGTTCCGACAGCCACACCCCGACCTGTGGCGGCGTCGGGATGATCGCCATCGGGGCGGGCGGTCTGGATGTCGCCGTAGCCATGGGGGGTGGGCCATTCTATCTCCCGATGCCAAAAGTCCTGCTGGTCCGACTCAACGGCCAGCTGGGGCCCTGGGTCGCAGCCAAGGACATCATCCTGGAGGTCTTGCGGCGCCTTACCGTGAAAGGCGGCGTGGGGAAGATCCTGGAGTATGGGGGCGACGGGGTAGCGTGCCTCACCGTGCCGGAGCGGGCCACGATCACCAACATGGGAGCCGAGCTTGGTGCAACCACCTCCATTTTCCCCAGCGACGAGCAGACCCGCCGCTATCTTGCGGCGCAGGGCCGTGAGGGCAGTTGGGTTGCTCTGGCGCCCGATCCCGATGCCACTTACGACGAACTGCTGGAGATCGACCTGGACCGGCTCGAGCCGATGGTGGCCCGGCCATCGAGCCCGGACAACGTCTGCCCGGTCTCCGAGGTTGAGGGGACCAAGATCTCGCAGGTCTGCGTCGGAAGCTGTACCAACTCCTCCTTCCGGGACCTGATGACGGTCGCGATGATGCTGAAGGGAAAGACGGTTCATCCGAACATCAGCTTCACGGTCACGCCGGGCTCCAAGCAGGTCTATACCATGATCGCCGCCAATGGCGCACTGGCCGATCTGATTGCAGCGGGCGGAAGGATCCTGGAATCGGCCTGCGGCCCGTGCATCGGCATGGGTCAGGCGCCGGCCAGCGGGACGGCGTCGCTTAGAAGCTTTAATCGGAACTTCGAGGGTAGGAGCGGCGCACCCAACGATAAGGTCTATTTGTCCAGCCCGGAGGTCTGCGCGGCCTCCGCCCTGGCCGGCGAAATCGTCCACCCGAGGCGCGTTAGCCAACCGGTTTCGGTCCTCCCCCCGGAGCGGTTCGTTCTCGATGATAACCTGATCGTCCCGCCATCGCCACATCCGGAACAGGTCGAGGTGATGCGCGGCCCCAATATCAAGCCGGTCCCGATCCGAGGCGAGCTACCCTCCATCATCGAGGGCGAGGTCCTTCTGAAGATGGGCGACAATATCACGACCGACCATATCCTCCCAGCGGGCTCCAAGATCCTGCCGCTCCGCAGCAATATCCCGGCCATCTCGGAGTACGCCTTCAGCCGGGTCGATCCGGAGTTCGCCAGGCGCGCTAAGGAGAAGGGCGGCGGCTTCGTGGTCGGGGGCAGCAACTATGGTCAGGGCTCCAGCCGTGAGCACGCGGCACTGGCGCCGATGTACTTGGGCCTGAAGGGGGCCATCGTCACGTCGTTCGCCCGCATCCACCGCGCCAACCTGATCAACTTCGGGATCCTGCCGCTGATCTTTGCGGATGGGCGGGATTATGATAGCATCGGCCAGGGAGATCACCTGCGGATCGAGCGAGTGGCTGAGCAGATCCGAGGGGGACAGCAGGTTGTCGTGAGCAATGTCAGCAAAGAGACAGAGTTCGTGGCCAGGCATGATATGACCGCTCGTGAGGTGGATATCGTCCTGGCCGGTGGGATGCTGAACTATACCATCAAGGCTACGGCCTAGGAGGTGAGCATGGAAAGTCTGCTGTGGCAGCTCGGAGGGCTCGTACTCGTTGGGGTTCTCACGTACCTGATCGTCTTCCGCAAGCGAGGGTCAGGCTGAAAGCACTAGACGGCCCGCGGCGCGGGTCTCAGATCTTGTCCGGCATCCCGAGCACCCCTCCTCTGGCCTGAATAAGGTCAGAGGATTTTTATTGACACACGCTATCGCCTTGAATAGAATTCGTCAATCGAGGTCTTGCCATTTGGAGTTCTGCGGTCGTCCTCACAGCTCGAGTCACCTGGAATCCCATTAATCGTCTGTATTCAGGAGGAACGCATGTTTGCAAGAAAGGTCTGCGTAAAGCTTCGTCCGGGCAGCTCAGTGGCGTATTCCCGGACGCTGCAGAGTGAAATTATCCCCATTCTCAGGGAACAAGAAGGGTTTTACGACGAGATATCTATCGTCTCAGGAGAGCGTAGCGAGGCGGTAGCCATCAGCCTGTGGGACAGGGCTGATAGCGCGGATGCGTATCATCGCGAGACCTATCCGCGAGTGCTGCAGGCGCTCGAAGGCATGATCGACGGCGAGCCGCAGGTGCATACCTTTGCGGTGTCCAACTCGACCATCCATAAGATTCCAAACCTGCCCCAATAGGCGGCCAGCAGCGCCAGTTCGACCTAGCAAAAGCACATAATAGCTATCATCCCTGCAGTTACCTAACGAATCGGCGCTACGCCCGCTGGCCGTTTATGACGTAAAGCATGCCACCGGGTGCAGCGCTTGTGAGATCACAATGTCTTTAGCTTGAAGAACCGTTGCTAACCGCCCATCGAGCGATTATGGCCGCGTTGAGTCGAAGTTCTGGCCATCGTCGATAATCGTCTGGCCGGGCTTATTGCTGTTCGGAACCTGCACAGTAACCGCTCCCGTGCATTTCCCGCCATTGCCGTCGTTTGCATCGAACTTGACGCGATACACGCGCCCGTTACCCCCGGCATCGCGTTGGGCTCGCAAATCGACACTGCTGCCAAACAGCGTGGCATCAGGACCCGTATCGCCTGTGACAAGACCGCTGGTCGGTTCGTCCTGCGTTACACCAGAGATCGAGATGCGCACGGAATCGTTGTCTGGATCACCAACTCCAATGATCCATACACGGACAAACTGCCCATTGGCAGGCCAGAGCATCGATGGAACTGCCTGCGCCGCCGTGCAGACCGGCGCTCCATTGCCGCCGCCACCCCCTTCAGGTGCGCTGATCGCAAACTGTTGCGTGGCGAAAGGCGCAACTACAGTACTCGAACCCGGTTCATCGCACACTTCATCGGCAGGATCAGGGCCAGGGCCAGAGGCGGCACCCCAAAAGTTGTTCGTCGCATCGATGGATGCACCGGAGTAGTCGAATACGGCGCAGTTGACCGTCGCAGGGTTGAACCCACCGTACGAGTTGTCATGCCCAAACAAGTTGTTTTCTTTGATCACGACGTTACTTCCAGGATTCAGAGTTATACCACGACCGCCCAGAAACGAGTTACCGCGAATGATGACATCAGAGCTGTCATTGATCGTAATCCCCCCTTCGCCCATGAATAGGATATTGTTCGTCAGAGAATGTCCACTGCCGGAGATGTTGGCTACAACCTGCCCCGTGTTCCCGATCAGCGAATGTCCTGTTCCACTGACGTCGATCCCCGCGCAAGCATTGAGGCATATTAAGTGATTCTGCGCGAAGGTATGCCCGGATCCTCCATCCATCGTAATATAGTATTCGGTAAAGATATTCCCGCTTACACTGATTCCGTCCCTGCCGGGGCCGAAATTGACGCCAAATCGATCCCCGGTCCCACAATGACGGTATCTCCATCGCTGGCATTCGTAATCGTTTGCGTGATCGAGCGACAGGGCTCAGCTTGAGCCCCGCACGTGCCGCTGTCCATGCCGTTGTTGGCAACGTACAACGTTGCCGCTTGTATTTCGCCGGCTGCCAGCAGTAAAGAGAACATCAGCGGCAACCCGATCTGACCGTACCTCATGACACTCATAGCACCTCCTCCAAATCGACCCATCGGTTCCACAAGATTCATCCACGTTCTTAAGGCGCCCTCGACATTGCGAACAGTTTTGCGGCTGAGAATGCGTCCCCCCCCACTCCTGTCAAGCGAAATCGTCGCTGGGGGTAATATTGACAATTGTTGTCAGATATGACACCATGCTTATACACGGAGTCGATCCGCCAAGGTTGGCGAATGAGCGAAACAGAAATGACAGCGACGACCGATGACCAGGCACACACGGCCCGTTTCATGGATCAAGACGGCACTAAAGAAGTTCCAAACGTTTCCACAAGAAACGCAATCGATCTGCCTGGCTGCCTTGACGATCGCGGCCGAGGGCGGCAAGGCCGACATCGCAAAACCCCTGCACGGGATGGGATCAGGCGTATTCGAGATTGTGCTGCCACTTCAGGGCGACGCATTCCGGGTGATCTATGCCGTGCAACTCAAAGAGGACATCTGGGTGATCCATGCGTTCCAAAAGAAATCGACACAGGGCATTAAAACGTCTAAACGCGAGATAGATCTGATTAAGGACCGCTTGAAGAGATTGAAGGAGATGTTGCGATGAAAGGTGAAAAGCTCGAACTGGTGCGTGGAAGTGGTCATGTATTCCACGATTTAGGGTATAAGAACGCGGATGTGAAGCAATTCAAAGCCATCCTAGCCGCCGAAATCATCAAAGCGCTCGACAGGGAACACCTGACCGTACGTGCCGCGCAAGATCGTACGGGCATTGCGGCGGCTGATTTCTCGCGCATCCGTAATGCGAACCTTGGACGGTTTACTGTTGATCGCCTTATGTCGATCATCAACCGGCTCGGGTCACGCGTGGAGGTAAGAGTCCGGGTGCGGCACGCTGAAACTGCCCAACCTGCCGTAACGGCATGCTGACAGCGCGGATGTGTATCATCGCGAGACGTACCCCCAGGTGCTGCAAGCGCTCCAAGGTGTGATCGACGGCGAGCCGCAGGTGCATGCCTTTGCGGTCTCCAACTCGACCATCCACAAGATTCCGAACCTGCCCCAGTAGGCGTTCAGACAGAAAACAGCATCCCCTGGTTTGGCTCCTGCTCTTCTGGGATCTGAATCTCCTTGACGACATCCCTGATCGCGGGAAACGCCTTGACAAACTCCGCTCGCACGGTCGCTGTGGGCGACAATCCGATCTGATGTGCCATCATCAAGGCGTTCGCCGGGGCTTGGCCGCGCACGTGGTTGTTGAAGAAGATCAACACCTTACTCTCTCCTGCTGCGGCAATCTCCCGAACCTTCTCCGCGAACGGCTTTAGCTCCTCCCCTGAGTAGAGGTAATCGTACCGCTCCTCGGCCGCCTCATGTGCCCTCCACTTCTCGCGGTTCCTGCCGTGGAAGCGCAGGTATAGCAACCGTTGAGGCTCCAGCTCCTGCTTGATCGTACCCGGGAGTTCAGGCATGTCGATATAGGCCCAGCCGGCGCCAGAGGGGTCGAGCAACGCCTTGGTCTCGTTCGCCTTCTCACCCCAGGAGGCGTGGCGTAGCTCGACCGCCACAGGGTAGTCCTTAAACTGCCGTAGGAGGATGGACAGTGTGGCCTGGTGCTGAGGCGTGTTCGCAAACCACTCGGAGAATTGGATCAGCAGGCAGGCGAGCTTGCATTCCTCGGCAATCGGGTTAATGCCTCGCTTGAAATCGTCGTAATCCTGTTGTGTGACCTCAGGCTCGGCGCCCGTCGCCTTCTGGAACATTCCAGGATGCGTGAACTTTTGCCAGAGCTTGATGGCGAACAAAAAATCCTTCGGCGTGATCGCGACCCACGCCCTCGCGGTTTGAGGATCGAGTAGCCGGTAGAAGGTGGAGTTGACCTCTACGGCATTAAAGACCTGACTGTACAGCTCCAGCTCGTTCTTCGGCTTCGCCGGATAGAAGATCCCGTTCCAGCTCCCCTCCCCTCTTGGATACGACCAGCCAGATGTTCCGATCCGGACCTTCTCGCCTATTGTCCTCATCGTTTCCTCAAACCGGACACTGCGAGCCTTGGGTATTCGGTCAGACGCTCCCCTTCAGCCGCGAGCGGTAATTGGTGCAGGGCGTACGGACGCGTTACATGTCGAGCAGTCGGAGATCCAATCGTCCGTCTTGCATGCCTGGGCACCAGAAATAGGCGCCCGATATCGGACGGGTGAATGTGAACAAGGCGTCTACTATCCCGTCCGCGCCGACCATCCGCTTCAAGAGTGAAGTCGGTTCCAGGATTCCTGATTGGACATTATTCACGGTACCTCCAGCACGTGATGTTTGATTATTCTTCCGTGGCAGGTACTCTACTGCAGTCACGCGGGCTCAATAGTAACTGCCGTTAACACCGAGTTTGCGATGATACACCCTTGATGGGCTTGCTCGTGCAGCTTCGCGAGTTCGTCCTTAGAAGGCGCTACAGCGCCGCTAAACCGAACGCGCGGTCGAAGCACTGCCCGCGTCACGGCCAGCTTGCCGTTGGCGTTCTTCTCCAGAAATCCTGTCGCGTGGTCTTCGTACGTATCGACAATCAGTCGCTTGCGTGACGCAACGGCGAGAAAGGTCAGCATGTGACAACTTGAGAGAGCTGCCACGTACGCCTCTTCAGGATCGACACAGTCGAGATCACCGCGATACGCTGGCGCTGCGGATGCGCGGACCTGAATGCCGCTGTCAAACGACCAGGAGTGATCGCGGTTATAGACCTCGTAGTCGAAACTCGCGGATGTGCGCCGCCACGCGACGGTTATGCTGTGCTCTGACATGTTGGCCTCCTTCTACCCCACATAGCTGCTGACGTGCCTCGTGTTGTCCATCGCGCTCACCCTGGGTAGACGTTCCAGGTCTCGACAAGCCGCCACCTCTTACCGACGCGGCCGACCACGCCAGAGATGGTCCACCCTACTGTGCAGCAACGGCTGATATCCTCCGGCACCTGAATGGGTCCCAACTCACGACCGTTCATCCCCTCAAGCCAGATCTTGCCCGGCGCCACCCGCGTGAGCATGAAGTAGTCCTCAACCTCGTCGTCCTCGCTGCCCCGCTTCTGATCCGCGGCGAAACGGCGCAGGTGGGACGCCAACTCCTCGGCCTGTGGCAAATCGCGCGCAGCGGCGGCGGCGCGCTCTCTGGCGTCCTCAACCTCCGCCGCCTCAGCGTACCCTTTCTCGGCCATCCATGCGGCGAGCTTCTTGGTCACCGTGCCAGCCGCACGCAATAGGTCCTTCCCGGCGATAACCTTCCGAATCATGAAGTAGTCGAGGAACTCGCTAACGTTCGGCAGGATGTACGCTGGCCCAAAGATCTGGCAGAACTCCCGGTGCTCGTCCCCTTCGGCATTGAACAGCCGATCGAAGAGTTTTGCATCAGCCTTGTTGAGCGACTGGTGCGCATAACCGTCCAGGCAGTGCTGGAGTAGCTCAATCACATACTCGTACCGAGCGAACGTCTTGGGCGCAAGCCGCTTACGCTGGTCCGCAAGAAACTGCGCCAGCACGTCGGCGATGGTCGGACAGGTGGAGGGCGGTGCATCATCTCTATTCATGCAGATATACCTCCGCCGCGCAGTCAAATGTCTGTTCCGGCGTCGCTACGAACGAACCGGATGCAACCACCGACAGCGCATAGCGCTCGTCACTGTACTTGAAGAAGGCGTACGCCCACCGATCGATGTTCCCGAGATAGCCGAGGCGGCAAAGCTCCACGGGCACCTCCCCCTTTTGTACGTACCTGCAGACCTGCAGCAGCGCCTTTTTACCCTTCTCTGCCTCGACGGCGGCGACGTAGACGTACGCCCCACGGAAACGGAGAAGGATCTTCCCTTTCGGATTTTTCAACTACCGTTGGGATTGACTCTCCAAGATGTCGCCGAACAGGTACACCCGATCGTGGGTACAAATGGTGACAAAGTATGTCCCCGCCTGGGAATACTGGTAAACCTTCAGCCGAATGGATTGGCGGCGATGGGTTGTAGGGGCGATCCCCCGTGGTCGCCCAATCCATGTCGCGCCGGTCCACGACCCACGCTCCTTTAGGAACCGCGCCGGTCCTCCACCCGCAGTTCTTCGGTGAGTGCAATATTGGGCTCGTGCTTGACCATCCAGCCGAGACCCTCGGGCCAGGCTAGAGCGCCATCTTCGACGACGGATTTGGTGAAGGCGCTTCAACGCGTGACCCAATGGGTGACCGGTTGGAACAGGAACTCTTCTGCCGAAATCCCATCTCCGTCCACTAGGAGCGCCCGCGTCGGCCAGGTTGCGGATGAGCGCGTACGGGCGCTGCAACGATACTGACTATTTGTTCATGATAGTGGGTAAGTGTACTCGACGCCGTAAGTACGCCAGGCGGTTTGGGTCGGCCGTGCGGTCTGCGTCGCACGCATCGGCCACTTGTAACCTTATGGTTCAGCCAATTGAAGGTGTGAAGTCAGCCAGTCGCGAGATGGGCTAAGTGTCAAGCTGCGGCAGCAGCGTCTGTCTCCAAAACGTCCAGCCTAAAATCAAAGATCATCTGAATCGGATCACCAGGATTGTAGTTCTGGTTATAACTATCCACATCCGCCTTTAGCTGGCGGCAGTCCCCTACAATTTGCCTTCGCCGCTGCTGTAAGGCGATAGCCATGAATTTCCTGTCTGCGGTCCGGATATCGTCCCAGAGTGTTTGCTGCCTCTCATTAACAGGAACTTTGGCGGCATGTTTAGCACGAACTTTCCGGCCCTGTGGATCAATGATGTATTCCTCGCGCATCGCTTTCGCCAGGTCGTCGGCACAACGATTGATAATCTGGGCTTCTCCCATAGACCATAACTTGTTCTTGATTGCCCATACAGCAATCTCGCGGCTGGTTACCAGTCCAATTTGTGTCTCTGCGCGATATTTCCTAACGATGTCTTGTAACTCTTTCAGGTACGTAGCGCCCATTGCATTCTCCTTCTAATCTTAGTTCTATCCGACCGCCAGCGGAACGACCTGCCCCCACCCGTCAGTTAGTGCTGCATGTACTAAGAATTGACGAACGTGCGCCAACATCTCTCGGTTATACCGCCAATCGATAATATGTCGATGTTGCAACTGGCCGACCACGATACCAGGATGAATTTTCAGTCTCCCCGCAAAACCCCGAATTGCTTCTTTAGAGTAGAGCGGCCCCACACGCGCAATCCAGTCATTCAACTCTGCTGTGGGGACCAATGTGTTGGCCGCAAAGTCATTGACTATCCTCTCGGCCTCTGGCCTTTGCTCTAGAGATGGAGCGGTCTCACCGAAGATATCAACGTCAAATGGGTGATGTGCTTTTTTCAGGCCATGCTTTTCTCGCAAGTGACCGAGTTCGTGAAATAAGGTGTGCCAGAAGTGGTCTATTCGATCGTAGCGCAGCGATAACACAATCACCGGAGCTCTTGGGTCTAGGTCCAACCAAAAACATGCGCCATCGATCTTCGTAGAAGGCAGGTGTTCAATTAAGACGAGCCTGATTCCTGCCTCCGCGAGCATCTTGGGAACATGTCGAACCTCTTCAGGGGTATGGAGAAACGTCTTCAGTTCTTCAATGACAGTCGGAAGACTGGATTCACTAAATTGAGCAGCCGTCAACGCCCGGGCGATGTATCTTGCGCGAGCTAACCATGCCCAGTGCGCCAAAGTCAGTTCAGGTGCAGAGGTTTTGGCGGCAACGGGCCAAAATTTCGGCTCGTCCGTAATATTCTTAATCCCATAGAAATTAAGCACGCGCTGTTCAAGAACGTCTATGCTCTCTGAGTGCTCAATCCAATGACGTCGAAGCAGTTCTCGGATTGGCACCTTGTCATAAAGACGGGCGCGCCTTGACACCTCTTGGCCGCGTGTTTGGGTTTTTCCTACTCGCCATAACTGATAGGCACTTTCAAGGTTAAGAAAAAACTGAGGATCGACACCGAAGGCATCTCCGAGGCCCTTAGCTGTTTCTGGCGTGATGGTTCTCTTGCCGAGAATGATGTCGCTGACGAGCTTTAAGGGTCGCCCAAGAATCTCAGCCAAGTCTGTTTGAGTCCATCCACGCGCCTCCAGCTCCTCTCGAATTAGTTCACCAGGAGGAAATACCTCTGCTGGTACTCTGTGTGTTGTTATCTTTTCAGTCATCGCTCTCTCCCGTTAGTGGTAATCTTCGATTCCAACCACTACGGCAACTTTATTTGGCGAAGTCCCCTCAAACTCCAGAATCAAGCGCCATTGATCATTCAGTCGTATTGAATGCTGATGTTGTCGGGTGCCTTTCAACTTCTCGAACTGCATGGATCGCAATTGGTAGAATACCCTTTCATCGGGGGCGGCTCGAATCTCTTGCAACCTCTGACGAAACTTCCTGACGATTGTCCCGGAGAAGCCGCCGTCAAATTTCGGGTCGGTTTCGAGTCGATCAAGTTGCTTGTCGCGGAATCGTATTTCCACTTTGCTGGTGTAGTGTATCTCACACTTCTTAACATTCATTCTGGAGTCGTCATTCCCGCGAAAGCGGGAATCCAGCACCGAAAGACTGGATTCCTGGCCAAGCCCGGAATGACAATCACTGTACATGGACGCATGGAACACTACCGCTAAAATAGTAGAGTTCTGGTCTGATGTCAAGAGCTATTTAGTCACTAAGTGACTAAAAGATAAATTACGAATAACCCAATACCGTCTGTCATTCCAAGTCCGGCAATGTATCACATGGAAGCAGGAGACGTATTGAGCGTCCCAGCCCCGGTACCCGCGCAATGTATCCCCGCTTTTCCAATGTCACTACCATCTGATGAACCGAGGGGGCGGTGACCTGAAAGTATCGCTGCATGTCGGCTTCAGCGGGCGGCCGCCCGTTCACCTTAGTGTAGTAGTAAATGAAGGCAAGAAACTGCCCTTGCCGTGGCGTGAAGTCGCTGGCCATTCAGAGTTCCCCCTTGAATGTCTTGTCCAGAACGGATGGGAGTAATGCGTCAAGCTCGGCCGCGGTCTCGGCCTGCAACCGTTTCAGCGCATCCGCCTTGGTCTGATAACCCTTCAGCCAAACGGATCGGCGGCGATGGGTTGTAGGGACGACCCCCGTGGGCGCCCGATCTATGTCGGCTCGATTCACAACCCACGCTCCTCATACGTGACCGGTTGGAGCAGGAACTGTTCCATCAGAAGCCCGTCCCCCACCCACCAGGAGCGTCCGACTCGGCTAGGCGGCGGACGAGTGCGTACGGGCGCTGCAACGGCACTGACGGTTTACTCAAGACAGTGAGTAAGTTGACTCAACGCCGTGAGTACGCTAGACGGTTTGGGTCGGCCGGGCGCGGATGAGCCGTGCAAGCGCATCGCGTCGCCGCCGCGCCAGCATTACATCGGAATTATTCTCTCCCTCCCGCTGAGAGAGAGCCAGGCGATGGTACCGCTGTCGGACAATATGGCCAGCCCACGCTTGACCATCCAGCCGAGGTTCTCCGGCCAAGCGAAGGAGGCGTTTTCGACAGTGGAAGCACTAAAACCACTCACAAACACCGCCTATTTCAAGGCCTCGAATCCCCGACGGATAATACCCGCCATGAGCTTCCGCCGCTGCTGCAGGAACGTCTCGTAGGGCATCTGGTGCCAGTTCTCCGGTAAGGCGTGATGTTCGTACATCCGCGACCATTCATCGACGGAAAAACGGCACTGGATCTGCGGCACGTATTCTGCCGGTGGCGTATCGCCGATCTTGATGTTCTCCGGCCACTCCAAGAGGGCGAAATTCGCCAGTTGGTTAATCCTCTTCAAATCCTCCACACCCTGCGTCTCTAGCCACGCGCGCGGGAAGAGGTGATGTCTTTCCAGTGCCTTTCTCTTTGTCTTAATGGCAGGATCAAGAAGATCCTGAACCTTCTTGTGGGAAAAGAGCACGGGTGCGCCCAATCGATTCTGGGCCGCCACGTAAGCGAATAACTCCGGATTTCGCGCCGAGGAGCTGTCCAGATTCGAGGGCAGCGTCACGGTCCAGAAGTCGTTGGTGAGTTCGCTCGCCATTATCTCTTGGAGTACGCCCGCGAACGAGTCACCGTCCTTAGCCGCTTTCAGCCGATTCAAGTCGCCATCCATCACTGTTTCCGGAGATCCCGTATAGCGCCCAGTCAGGCTCGCCGCGAAGAACCACCGTCCGATCAGCTTCTGGAGTCGATGCTCGGCAAGGCCAAGACGTTTCCGCCCGATGAGGTAGAACGCATAAGCATATAGCAGGGCATTCTGCGAGGAGATCATCTCTGCGCTTCGGAAGCCAGCGCCGATCAGGCACGACAGAAACTGGTGCCAGTGGGTAAGATTCAGCACCTCAGTCTGCGCCTCCTGGAGCAGCTTGAACTGAGCGTCCCGCCGGCTGTCAGAGAACTCGCCGGTCTCCAAATCCTTGCCGCGAAGCACCTGATACACGCTCTTGAGCCGCCCACGCCCAAACCCGAGCGCCACGGCCACGCGCAGGAGTTGGTCCGGATCGGGCTGGATAAAGTGGTTGAAGGATGAAGACGGCGAGGAGGTGTCCGGTGCCTTACGCGCCTGGCGGCAGAACGTCTCCAGCGCCATGCGCCCCTCGTCCCAAAATACGGACATCAGTGTGAGAATGAAGTCCGCTTGATTCAGTCGCACCCCCTCGCTGTTGATGCGGACGAAGATGTCGGCCACCTGCTCCTCATCCACGGTAGGTGCAATCTCCAGCGCGGTAAACGGATACTTTTGGAGGTCGAAGAGACGATCGAGATGATGGGCAATGCCCTCTTCATCCTCCACGCTCAGAGGTCCCTTGGCTTCAAGCTTCTTGAGGAAACCCTTAACCATTTGGTAACTGGGCTTCCCCAACGCCCAGATATCAGAGATGTTCGCGATCCACTCCGGGTCGCGTCGGATGGCCGCATCCGCCACCTTGAACTGAGCGTCCCGGGGACGGAACGCTACCTCGATCTCTCGCTCGCGATAGTCCTCATCGAGTACCTTCTTTCCTCGGAACACTGCAAATAATGAGGTCAGCCTCTGCTGGCCGTCAACGATCAGGCGTGACGGTATCGCGTACTGTTTACCGCCCACCCCGATCTGCTTAGCTCCGTTACCGGTCCTGTTCTCCCAGAACAGCAGGTAGCCGACGGGGAACCCACGATACATCGAATCGAAGAGGTCCCGCACCTTCGCGTTCGACCACACGAAGGGCCGCTGAATGTCCGGCAATCCGATGTCTCCAATGTCGATAAAGTGCAGCAAGCCGCTCAGGTCGTAGTCCACCTTTTTGAAACATGTTTTGATCTCGCTCATGCATTCCTCCCGATAGGGCACTCGGCGGCGGACTTACCTGGTGCGATGCCCGGCCCATATTTGACCGTCCAGCCGAGGCTGTCTGTGCACGTGAGGGCGGCGTCTTCGACGGTTGATGTGATGGTCTGGTTCATGGCCGGCTAACCCCCTTCTCTATCTCGCTCGCTGACACAAAGTTTTCAAAGCCACGGTCGTGCTGGTGAAAGTTCTCAGTATCAGCAGGAAAAAACCGATTCGCATTCGCGAACACCAGTCCCTCTTGCCCTGCATCTGCCCGCGTGCAGCAATAGACTTCTTCGTACTTCTTCCACTTGCGTTTCGCGTTTAGAAGCCGAAGTAGAGTCCGAAAATGATGATCGGTGGAGGGAAAGGAGTAACCGATAATGAATACGCGATCCGCATCAACAAGAGCATCCGCCACACTCTTCCAAATCTTTCCAAAGAGATCGGTCGTGAGAGCTGCTTGGGTCTCGGGAATGTTCAACGCGCCCTTCAACTGCGTGGGTGGGGTGATGGCTACCTGCTCGAATATGTTGTCATCAGTGGAGACATTTGAAACCGGTTGTAGACTGTAGTCGGTGGAGATCGAGACGGCGGGTATGTTCCCAGTTTGGCGCCAGTTAAGGGATCCGTGTGGTTTCAAGACCTGAACCCCTTTGGAATCCCGATGCTCCGAAGTATCAATGTGCGGATAGAACCACGGGTACGGGTTAGAAGTAAATCCAGCGAGGGCCTGCTCAAGAACCGTATCGTAGTTGAGACTGATGAATACCGTCGGCTCCGCCTGTGGAATCCCATAGGTGTCCATCAACTTCTGATAGTTTGGTAGGACTCCAGGGGACTCTATCCCACGGTATGTCTCAGACACGAGACAACGCAGATCCCATCCAGCAAGAAGTGACATGTCGATGGATCCCAGGTCTGGCGGGATTCCCCCGGCTGCCCGGAATTTTCCGCAACGGCAGTGTTCGTCGTTGCGCTTCGAAGTACGGATTCGCTTAAGCCACTCCTGCTTTTCATTGTTCAGATCATACGAATCCTTATAGGGCCCGTTTGAGCAAAACTCCAAAAACGTCCAAACCTCCTCAAGACCAACGCTGGCGAGATCACTCCCGTGCACTTCGCGGAAGAGATTGAGCATGACGTCCAGCGCAGGGTAGTCACCCAGTCGCTTCTGCACCATAGGATTGCCAAAGAAACCGCGATCACCGGGAAGTCTTTGCCCGCAACGTGTGTAACCCGAACCTATCGTAGCGCCTGTGCCGAGGATCACAACTGTGTTGCTACGGTTCGTATTCACGCTTGCCTCCCGGCAATCCGTTTCGCGCTCTGGATGCGCCACTCGCCGGAAACCAGCTTCGGCAACAATACATGACGCAGGGCGGCGAAGGTACCGGATTCGCGTTCGTTCGACAAGATGTCTTCGTACAGCGGCCTCATCACGATGAAACCATGATAGAGCTTCGGCAGGACGTACTTTCGGCAGGTATCAGCTTCGGTCAGCATACGGGGTCACTCACTCAAAGATGCACCGGCTCCTTGAGCAGTATGGTGTTCAATGCGCTCGATGGTCTCCAGAGCATCGACGAAACGATGC
>DATMXF010000077.1:0-2092 GCA_035561835.1 Patescibacteria group bacterium | reverse complement strand
GGGGAAGTTGGGACTGAAGGTGGTACTGCTGGGGGGAGATCAAGAGCGCGGCATCGCTAAGGCGATTCTGGACTATGTGGAAACCGGCTGTCGGTCGTTGGTCGGGCGCCTGACGCTCCTGGAGCTGGCTGCGCTGTTGCGGCGGGCTACCCTCTTTGTTGGAAACGACAGCGGACCGATGCATATTGCGGCGGCGATGGGAGCGCCCGTGATCGGCCTGTTTGGCCCTTCCGACCCGCGAATGTGGGGGCCGGCCGGTCAGAATCATGCCGTATTTTACAAGGGGATTGACTGCCGGCCCTGCTTCCCAGGCGGGTGTCTGCGAGGAGAGAATAACTGCATGCGCCTGATAGGGCTTGACGAGGTGATTCCCGTGGTAGAACGGATGCTCGAACAGCCCGACCTATGCGATAACCGACAGGCGTTGACGCGGACTGAGATATCGTGATCGCTGATCGAGGACGACGGGTACTGCAGATCGAGGCCGAGGCGATCCTCGCCCTGATCCCCAAACTGGATGCCCAATTCGACCGAGCCATCGAGGTCATCCGAGACTGCCGGGGCCGGGTCGTGCTGACCGGTATGGGCAAGTCCGGTTCGATCGCTCAGAAGATTGCCTCCACCATGGCCGGTACCGGGACCCCTGCGTTCTTTCTCCACCCCGCCGAAGGGGGGCATGGCGACTTGGGCATGCTGGTCCGTGGCGATGTCGTGATTGCGGTGTCGAACAGCGGTGAGACGGATGAACTCGTCGGTTTACTCCCTGCGATTAAACGGCTTGGCCTCATACTGATCGCGCTGGTTGGCAACCCCGCGTCTACCCTTGCCAGACAGAGCGATGTCGTCGTCGATGTCGGTGTGGCGAAAGAGGCCTGTCCGCTGGCATTGGCTCCCACTGCCAGCACCACCGCAGCCTTGGCGATGGGCGATGCCCTTGCGGTGGTCCTGCTTGAGCAGCGTGGTTTCAATGAGGCCGACTTCGCCCTCCTGCATCCGGCCGGCAGCCTTGGGCGAAGACTATTGTGGCGGGTACGGGACCTCATGCATGTCGGCGAGCAGCTTCCCATCATCAGGCAGGATGCCTTCATGCGTGATGCGCTTGCGGAGATTTCGCGAAAGCGGCTTGGGATGACCGCTGTGGTGGACGAGGCCGGGATGCTCACTGGGATCATCACCGATGGCGACCTGCGTCGGGCGCTCTCACAAGGGATCGATCTGCTGCAGTGGCCGGCCAGGGACTGCATGACGCCAAATCCCAAGACTATCGATAAGGATGACCTTGCGGCTGGGGCGCTGGAGGTCATGGAGCGGCACGCGATTACCTCGCTGCTGATCGTGGATACCGAGGGGAAACCGGAAGGGGTCATCCATCTGCACGACCTCCTGCGAGCTGGAGTAGTGTGAAAAGAGGATGCGAAGTGCGACCCCCCACCCGCCCTGACATCTCTCCAATCCTTCCTGCTGCCAAGGGGGGTGCGAGGGGATTTCGGATGGGGGGATTGCTGGAAAAGGAGTGGTTGGTCCTGAGCGGTCTGCTCATCTGGACCCTTTTTGTGTTCTACTCGCATTTGGGCATACCTCTTCGAGGCGACGAGGGGATGTATGCGGCTATTGCGCGAAGGATGGTCAGGACCGGGGAATGGCTGCAGCTTGTCTACGAGGGGCGGCCCTACGTCAACAAACCCCCACTGCATTTCTGGCTCATGGCGCTTTCGCTTATCTCATGGGGGCCGAGTGAGTTTGCCGTCCGGTTTCCGTCAGCGACCTTTGGAATCGGCATGGTCTGTCTTGCTTACGTAAGCGGCCGGCTGCTGTTCGACCGGCGGCTTGGCGTCATCGCCGCGTTCATTACTACGACCACGCTGTCCGCGGTCTGGCACGCGCACCAGGCGAGATTCGATGTCGAGTTGGCCTTTTGGATGAATCTTGGGCTCTTCTTCTTTTATCTGGCGTACCGCGGAGGTGAGCGTCGTTTCGGCTATCTCTGTGGCGCCTTCCTGTCGATGGCTGCGGGAGTGATGCTGAAGGGTCCTGTAGGCGCGATCCTGCCCGGCGTTACGGCGCTTGCCTTTGTGGTGATTACGCGGCGATC
>DATMXF010000076.1:0-10194 GCA_035561835.1 Patescibacteria group bacterium | reverse complement strand
CCCGTTGCGTCCGGATACAGCAAAGAAATTGCATCAGTTGTATCTAGCCAAGGGCGTTCTTGCGACTACCGCTATTGAAGGAAATACGCTCTCTGAAGAGGAGGTTCTACGACACCTGCAAGGCACGCTCAAACTTCCACCTTCGCGCGAGTACCTCGCGCGGGAGATCGATAATATCGTTACCGGATGCAACCTTTTACTGTCAGATATTAAGGCAGGCAGGGTTCCTGCCCTTACCTCTGGTATGGTCAAGAAGTTGAATCAGATCGTCTTGGACAAGCTCAAGTTAGATGAAGAGGTAATGCCAGGCGAGATACGAGGACACGCGGTCGGCGTTGGGCGCTATCAAGCCCCTCCGGCCCAGGACTGCGAATATCTACTGGATCGCCTCTGTGAGTGGCTCAATAGTGAGGCCTTCAATCCACAGCCGGAGACGGTGATCGTCTATGCGATTCTCAAGGCCGTGTTGGCACACCTCTATCTGGCATGGATTCACCCATTCGGAGATGGAAATGGCCGAACCGCCAGGTTGGTTGAGTTTCAGATCCTGATCGCATCCGGCGTGCCGGCCCCCGCTGCCCATCTTCTGAGTAATCACTACAATCAGACTCGGACCGAGTATTACCGTCAACTCGATCAAGCGAGCCGCTCCGGTGGCGACGCATTGCCTTTTGTCCTCTATGCAACGCAAGGTCTGTTAGATGGACTTCAGTCTCAGCTTCAGAACATCAGGGATCAGCAGTTGGATGTGGCGTGGCGCAATTACGTCCATGAGGCGTTCAGTGACAAGAAGAGCCCCAGCGACGCACGACGCCGGCACCTGGTTCTGGACCTTTCACAGAGTGCCAGGCCGCTTCCTTTGTCGGAGCTTTCTGGGGTCAGCCCGCGTATCGCGGCCGCGTATGCTCGCAAGACAGCCAAGACACTGTCCCGCGATGTAAAGGCTTTGATCCGAATGGGACTTCTTGTGCAAGTGCCAGGTGGCTTTCGCGCATGCAAGGACCGTATTTTGGCATTCCTGCCACCAAGAGCTGAGACCCTGAATGACTGAGATTTGGCCATTGACACGGAGGGTCAGGCGCGGGCTCGGCTCGGCGCCCAGTGGGCAGACTTGCGTAAAATTGTCCTCAGCTTTGCCTCTCGTTGTTTCCGTACGAACTGCGATCGTAGCAATCGTAGCAGAGGACTCCCCGAACGTAGGTCTGCTCAACGATGCGGTCATCCCCCAGAAAGATCATGCGGGAGACAAGCGTTTCTGGGGAGATGTCCATCCCTTTCTCTGTCGGCAATGGGCTGAGTCTCTGAGGATTCACAACGATGAAGTCCGCCTCTTTGCCGCGCACAAGGCTGCCGATTTTATCGTCCAACCCTAACGCCCTTGCTCCTCCCAGTGTCGCCATATGAAAGGTGGTGGGTGGGGAAATCTCTCCACCGCCGAAGTCAGGGAGAAAACGGCGGGCGGTGTGCACATAGATCGCCGAGCGCATGACTTCAAACGGAGAGAGGGTTGGCCCACCACCCACGTCTGACCCTAAACCAATACGTAGCCCTATGTCCATGAGCTCGCGCAGGGGCATGAGTCCGCTCCCGAGGAAGAGATTTGAGGTGGGGCAGTGAGACAAGCAGGTCCCCGTCTCCGCCAGCAGGCGCCGCTCATCGGAGCTGACATGAATTGCGTGGGCCAGCACAGTCTTAGACCCTAAGAGACCGGCCCTGAAATAGACTTCGGTGTAGTTTCTCGTTTCCGGGAACAATTCTCTGACCCATTGCAGTTCGGCAGGGTTTTCGGCTAAGTGGGTCTGAACGTACGCACCGTACTGACTGGCCAGGTCACTTACACCCCTCATCAGAGCCCTGCTGCATGTTGGAGCAAACCTCGGGGTAAAGGCATAGAGCAACCTTCCGCTGGCGGCCCCGTGCCACCTCCGGCACACATCCTCGCTTGCCTGGAGAGATTCTGCCGTGTTTTCCAGAAGAAAATCCGGAGAGTTCTGATCCATCATGACCTTCCCGATGATGGCCCTGATCCCTGTTTTTTCTGCCCATTCAAAGGCCACGTGGGTACTGTCCTTTCGGACTGAGCAATAGATGGCAGCGGTCGTCACACCATAGGAGAGGAGCGAGCGGAAGAAAAGGGGGCAGAGAGTATCGGCGGCCTCAGGTGTGAACGCCCCCTCTGCGGGAAAGATGTAAGCCTTGAGCCACTCCAGCAGTTCTTGGCCGTACAACGCCACTGCCCTGTATTGCGGAAGGTGGGTGTGGGTGTCGATAAAGCCAGGTAGAATCAGGCGATCAGAGCAGTCAATCAGGGTAGCGCTCGGATACCGATCTGTTACCGCATGATAGTCCCCGACTTCGAGAATGATGCCGCCTTCATCTATGATCATTCCTCCATCCGCATGAAGCGTATACCGATCTTCTGCCGCCGGATTCAAGATATGCCCGCGGAATAGTCTCACGTGCTGCATGTGAACACCTTTTTGAGCATGAACCGGCATGGGCCGCTGTGGTAACGCATGCGGGGCCCACCCAGATACGTACCTCTTTTGTGCTTGAGCAAGATCTCACTGGAGATGGGGAGGGCTGGAACAATCAGGGTTGGTGTGAACAGATGGGATGATTCTCCCGGAAACGAAGGTCGCCGTCGAGGACCTCATTTGTTGCTTGGGTTATCTCCGACGCTTGGGAGAAAAGCGGGTACGCCGTTGCTACGCTTAGGCTTCCTTTTTCCGCTTGCCGTTCCTGAAGAAGATGAGGCCACCGACAAGGACCGACAGGCCGAACAATATACCGATCACTTGGAGTCCCATGGTGGACAAAAACGAAGATCCGGCCATCTGCGTTTGGAGACCGACCGTAAAGGGCATAGTAAACGTCGGATCAACGACTTGAATCTCTGCTTGTGTCGGGTCACCGCTGCCGTGAGTGTGCTTGACTAGGTCCCACTCTCCCGGGTCGGAGGCGGTATGGGGCTTATGAGCGATCCCTGGCCCGACACGCTCCATCTTCATAATGGCCTTATAGTGACCGGGTGTGGGAATATCAGCAGTGAGCCTGATCGACCCATCATGGTACACTGTCGGCGGCAGAGAGACGATAGCATGGGAATGCGCGCCATGGCCTTCTTCATGGCCTTTACTACCGTCTTCGTCGGCCACCACAATCTGAACGGAGACGGGTAACTCTCGCATCTCCTCATTGAGCAGGTCAAAGGTGATCGCCATTTTACCCGTTTTCGGAAGTCCTTCGCAATACGACTGGAATTCCCGCTTGAGCTTTTCGGATCCTACTTCCTGCAACATGCCGATCGCTGATTCGCCGTATTGTTGCTGGTAGGCCGAAAAATGCACCTTGTAATGACCCTTCTTTTGGACACAGGCGTCCATTTTGTCCATACCGCCCATCCCCTCACCGCCGTGGGCGCGTGCCTGGGCCGTCCAGGCAATAAGCAGAAGGGTCGCGCAGCATAGCGATATCAGGTACTTCATCATTCACTTCCTCCTTCGGTTGTTGCTGAGATTTCCATTTCACATGCCACAGTCAATCGTATTCTATACCAAACCACCTTCTATTTTCCACTTTTAACTTTAGCAAAAACCTATCTGCAATTCTGAACGCGCCAGAAATCCGCCGTGCCATGCCTTTTCCTCCCTTCCGTACTTGAGAAGATCGGGCGCGTGTCCGGATCTGCGAAGGACCTCACCGTTGTTCAGCGGAGATTGCCGATCATCACCGTATGTCGGACAGGTCCTTCGTGCGTTTTGTTTCACGTTGTTGGAGCTGCTGCTCGAGCTCAGCAATTCGCTGTGCCTGTTCCCGCATTCGCATGCGTAGCCGGAATGTGCCTGGGAGACTTAAGAAGATGGCCATGATCGCCCCGAGGGCGGTTGAAATCAGGATCACGACGACCAGTGAACTTTGAAACTGCCACCAGATGAATTTGACGACCGCCTCGCCGGAGTTCTGAATGGAAAAGATAGCGACGATCATTGCGAGTATCAGGAAGCCTATCAGGGACAACTGATTCATATCATGCTCCTGTTCAATGCGTTGCCGGCACGTCTTCGACCTTGATTCGGGCGATGCGGCGGCCTTCCATATCAACGATCGTCAGCTTCTTGCCCTGATAGGTGATGATGTCGCCACCCTTCGGTATACGCTGAAGCTGAGTCAGCATAAAGCCCGCCAGGGTCTCGTAGACCGGCGATTCAGGAAACGGCAACCCGTGCTCATCGTGTAGGTCCTTGATGTTCAGTGAGGCGTCGATGATGAGCGAGCCGTCTCTCAGTCGTTCGACGGGCTTCTCTGTAGCCTCGTACTCATCATGGATCTCTCCGACGATCTCTTCGAGAAGATCCTCCATGGTGACCAGCCCGTCCACGCCCCCATGCTCATCTACCACGATCGCCATCGAGAGTCGCCGCCGTTGTAGTTCCTTGAGGAGCTGGCTGACCTGCATCGTTTCCGGGACGAAGTAGGCGGGGTGCGTGATGGTCTTGAGGGAGATCTCACGATTCTCCAGTTGCAGCCGCAGCAAGTCCTTGTAGTGCAGGACGCCGCAGATGTCGTCGAGACTCTTGTGATAGACGGGGTAGCGGGCGTAGCCCGTCTCTACCACGAACTTGAGCGCCTCTTTTAGCGGGGTCTCCAGTTCAATCGCCTCAATCTGGGGACGGGGAATCATGACCTCCTTGACCGAGGTCTCAGAAAATTCGAAGACGCTATGGATCAACTCCTGTTCTGTCTGGTCGAAGATCCCCTGTTCCTTTCCCTCCTGGACCATCAGCTTGATCTCTTCCTCACTGACAAACCCTGCCGTTTCCTGAGGGGTGGCGCCGAAAAGTGAAAGGATCAGGCGGCTTGACGCGGTCAGCGGACGGCCAACGAACGAGAACCAGCGACTCAGGGCTTCGAGGGGCCCAGCGGTTACGAGAGCGATCCGCTCCGCATAGCGGAGGCCAAGCGATTTGGGGACCAGCTCTCCGAGGACGATCGTGAGATAGGTGATGATCACGACCACGATCCCAAGGGCAACCAGCTCATCCGCCCCACCCAGTCCTCCCCCCGGAAGGCGATCAAGCAACGGGCGGATCACCCTCACGGCCAGCGCCCCGCCGATCGCGGAGGCCAACGAGCTGACGAAATTGATCCCGATCTGGATGGTGGCCAGGAATCGGTCGGGGTCATCCTTGAGCCGCTGGACCGTCGATGCCCGACCATCGCCTGCTTCCAGAAGCTCCTGCACACGGCTTCGGCGAAATGAGATTACTGCGAGCTCAGAGCCGGAGAAGAAGCCATTGATCAGAATCAGCAAGAAGATGAAGATCGTCTCGAGAACAAGTGTTCCGCCGCCTAAGCCTTCCATCAGATTACTCCTTGTTCAGCCGTCAGGGTTCAGCGCTCAGCCTTCAGCCGGTAAGCTGACCGCTGAAAGCTGGTAGCTGCCTTTAAGGCCAGAGACCGGGATCGGCCGCCAGTCGCTCTTCAAATGGACGAAGACGCTGTCGAAGCCTTCCGGTCGCAAACCCGAACCGTTCGCCCAGACGAAGAATCGCCAAGATCAGATCGCACTGCTCCCTGGACTCGGCCTGAAGTGTCTGCTCAATCAGCGGCGGCAGATCGTGCGTGAGGAGGTCATACATCAGGACGACAGATTCCGGTTGGTCTATGGTGTAGCCAAGCCGGTCAGCGAGGTCGACAACATCCTGCACTTCCCGGAATCGATCCGGGTCAGGACGTTCGCGTAGCCGCGTCAGCCGCATCTCCAACGCCCTGGACAGGAGATCCTGCAAGTGCGTCAGTTGTGAAAGATTGAGTCGCTTCGCGTCATCAGCCAGCAGGAGCAGGCTGCGGTACAGATCGGTCCCGCCTTCTGACAGCCACTGCCGCATGGATTCCTCCAGAGTGCGGCTTACGGTAAACGCAGTTGGGGCTCTCAGCGCCTCCGGGGGAGCGACCCTCCCGTCCAGGAAGGCGCGAAGCAACCCCTGAGTTCGCGCTGCCAGCTCGTCGTAGTGTGTGCGGAGTACGTCCCACCCCGCGTAGAACGCTATCAAGACCTCTTGCCGCTCTTCCGGGGAAAGCATCTTAAATGAAATCGGCACGGCCTGGGTGTCGTCCGGCAGTGACAGGTCTTCGCCCTGACCCTCACATGCCTCTCGCCGTCGCCGGAGATCCTCCTCTCCCTTCCACGGAAACAGATAGCCGGCCAGGCCGTCGGCATCCAACCACTTGAGGACAAACCCGAATGCCTTGCGCTCGAGGGTAAGGGATGAGCAGACCTCGACGCCGCCGACGAGCGTCGTCCCATTGTTGGACGGAAGGCGCTCAAGGCTCAACCGATGAAGGTCAAAGCTGTACACGCGATAGGGCTCGGGCAGGCTCGCTGCCAGCGACCGCATGGCGTACAGGACTGCGGGACGAGCGAGATCGACCCGTGCTGTGCGAACTCGGACCTCCCAGATGCGCCGGCCGTCGCGTTCGGCAGGAACGTTGCTCTTCGCGGCCTGAAGCCTGGCCAGAAATCGCGTTTCCAGATTCACCGTTACGTAGGCAGAGGCGAGATCGAGAGCCCGCGCCGCATGTTTAAGATTCTGCACAGCCTCGATGTCGGAGATATCGCTGAAGAACCAGCCGTCGCTGGACTGCATCAGAAGGGTGTGCCGCTGCATCTCCAGCAGTTGTAGTGCCGCCGCTCTATCCCGCAGTGAGAGCGATTGCCGGGCGTGCTTACCCAAGAATGCCTCAACGGCAGGGTTGCTCCGATCAAGGAGTACAGCAATGTAATCGTTCCTCGCGGCCCAGACATCGGTAAACAATCGACCCGCCTGTTCTGCGAAGAGGCGACATAGATCAGCACGAAGGCCATCAATGGCCGCTCGAAAGGGGGCGCGCCAGCCCTGACGCCAGCCCGGCTGGCCGCCAGTATTGCACCCGCAGTCTTCCTTCCACCGCCCCAAGCCGTGGGCGCAGCTCCAGGCGCTTTCATCTCGAATCACAACCTCATGCGTGGGGGGCGCGCTCGCGAGGTAGGCCCCGAAGTTGGTGACCGCGAACTCCTTCGGCGCGGTCTCTTTCGCCAGCAACACGGCCAGTGCGCGCTCTCCGAACCTGGTATGATGACCGTACGACTCGCCGTCGGTACAGAGGATATGCAGGCGTGACGGCGAACTGCGGGCGACCTCGGCAAGTCGGCCGGCGAGGCGATCGGGCCCCTGTAACAGGCTATCAAAGGCGATAGCGCGGGACAGGCCTGCATCATAGAAAAACAGGTCGATCGTGCCCCCATGCGGCAGGCGACACCTGTATGGGCGCGACGGATCGATCCAATCCGAGCCCAGTTCATGCCATCGTTCTCCTTCTAACGGGCGCACCCGTGTGGCCTGCCACGGCGCCAGGACGGCATAACGGATCCCGTACTCACTGAGCAGTAAAAGGGTTGCCATGTCCACCCCGGTCTCCGGAAGCCACATCCCCTCCGGTTTGTGGCCGAAGCGAGACTCAAACTCGGCGATTCCCCACCTGACCAGCGTGACGCGGTCTGTTGAGTGGGCGAGCGGTAAGATGGCGTGGACGTACGGGTGGGCCATAGCATTGCCGTGGCCGCCGCATCGGATCATACTGTCGCGATCGCCCTCGATCATGCGGCGAACAGTCTTGGGGGCGTTGTGTTCGAGCCAGCGGAAGAGCGTCGGTCCGATATCAAAGCTGATGCCCGCATAGTTGTTGATCAGCCTGACGATCCGGCCTTCGTGGTCCAGGAGCCTGGCCCATCCATTCGGGGTATAGCACTCCGCCGTAATCCGCCGATTCCAGTCGTGGGCGGGGGCGGCGGAGGGCTGCTGCTCCACCTCATCGGTCCAGGGATTCTCACGCGGCGGCTGGTAGAAATGCCCGTGGACGATGACCGACACTGTAGCAGGCGTGCTCATTGTGGCTTGGCGGAGGCGCCGGACTGCCTGGTGGACTGGATCAGGCTTCGCAGGATCCGGCTGCGATTTGCCCCACGCAGGAGTGACGACAGATCCTCATACAGCGTAGGGTCGTCGATGAGGGCGCCAAGCGTCCCCTCCCCTTGAGCCAGGCGGCCGGAGACCGACTTGAGATTCTTGGAGGTCTGATCGAGATCGGCTATGATCGATTCGGCTCGTGGATCCGCAAACAGGATGTGCGCCAACCCCTTTTGATTCTGAAACTGTTTCATTAAATTTGCCAACTGTTGAAGGGCGACGGTCGTTTCAGACAACTCTTTCAGGATGTTGCCTGAGCGCTTCTCATAGACCAGCGCGTGGAGCAGTCCGGTCCCCTGTTCGATCTCGCTCATAATCCGGTTGAAGGAGGCGATGCTCTCGGCCAGATCCTGCCGCGCGTCTGCCCCGCCGCCGCCCACGAGCTGGTTCAAGGCGTCTGAGATCTTCACCACATTGTTCACGATCTGATCGCCTTTCTGGAGCAGCGTGGCATAGTCGGGCGGATCGACGCTCGCAATCGTCGCCCCTGGGGGCAGGGCCGGCTTATCAGGGCTGCCCACCGTTAATTCGAGCACCTTGTCTCCGACCAGCCCGATGGTTGCGATGCTCGCAATCGAATCCTCCCGTATTCGGTCCTGAAGCCTGGCGTCCAGACTCATGGTGACCCGGATCTTCTTGCTGGCAAGGTCCTTACTGAAGGTAATGTCATCGACGGAACCGACGGAGGTGCCGGCGAGACGGACCGGCGCGCCAACATTCAGTCCCTCGATGTTGCTGAAAAAGGCGTGCAGACTGTAGTGGCGTTCGAAGATCCGACTCCGGCTTCCGATAGTCAGAACGAACACGATGAAAAGAGTCAGGAGTCCCAGAACAAAGATTCCCACACGCAACCGTATCCACTGCTCACGTTCCGCCATTCAGTTGCCTCTTAGTCAGCGTTCAGCGGTCAGCTTTCAGCAGTCAGCACAATCGTTCTTGCCGAAGGCTGATAGCTGAACGCTTTGCTCATGCCATCGTCCCGTTGACAAACTGCCGGACCAGCGGTAGATCGGCGTGTCGGATCTCCTCCGGCGTTCCGACGATGACAATCTTGCCCTTGTCCAGCAGGCCGATCCGATTGGAGATCTTGAATGCGCTCCGCATGTCGTGAGTGACCACCACCGACGTCACCGCGAGCTTTCTGTCCATGTCTACGATCAACTCATTGATCTTCTCAGTGTTGGTAGGATCCAGGCCGGTCGTCGGCTCGTCGTATAATATGATCCTTGGCGTGAGTGCGATCGCTCTGGCTAAGGCGACCCGCTTTCTCATCCCGCCCGACAGGTCGGCCGGTTCCATGTCCTCGGCGCCCTCGAGTCCTACAAGATGGAGCGTTTCCATGACCCGTTCCCGGATCTCCTGCTCCGACATAGCTGTGTGTTCCCGGAGAGGGTACGCGATATTCTCCGCCACCGAGAGGGAATCGAAGAGCGCCGAGCTCTGAAAGACCATCCCGATCTTCTTTCGAATTCTGATGAGCTGGTCCTCCGCCAGCGGTACAATGTCCTCCCCCTCAATGAGAACCTGACCTGCCTCCGGCTTGAGCAGGCCGACGATCAGCTTTAAGGTGACGCTCTTCCCGATCCCGCTTCCGCCGATGATGGTGACCGTCTCGCCCGCCTCGATCGCAAAATCCATCCCGGCCAGGATCGGTAAGTGGTTGAACGACTTGTAGACCTGGCGGAACTCAATGGCCGGAGCGCTCATCTCACCAGCCTTCCAGCCACCAGAAGAACTTTGTCAGAAAGAAATCCGAGATAATGACAGCGATGGCCGAGGTGACAACCGTTGCGGTTGTGGCCCTGCCCAGGCCTTCTGTGCCGCCCACTGTAGCAAGCCCCTTGTAGCAGCCGACGATGGCGATAATGAAGCCGAAGACGACTGTCTTGCCCAGACCGCTCACAATATCAGCCAGCGTCAGGTTGCGGGTTACCGTATTGTAGTAGAAGTGATAATCAACCTGGAACTCGTACTTGGAGATGACCATGCCGCCTAGAATGCCCAGGATGTCCGCCATGACCGTCAGTAGCGGCAGGACCAGCATTGTGCTCAGCACTCTGGGCACCACCAGCTTTTTGACCGGGTTCGCCCCCATAGCCCGCATCGCATCGATCTGCTCCGTGACCTTCATCGATCCCAGCTCGGCGGTGATCCCTGAGCCGACCCGCCCCCCCACCAGCAGGGC
>DATMXF010000075.1:0-3167 GCA_035561835.1 Patescibacteria group bacterium | reverse complement strand
ATGTCGATGGAGGAGCGCCTGACCATCTGTAACATGAGTATCGAAGGAGGCGCGCGTGCGGGATATGTAAATCCCGACGCAATTACCTTCGAATACCTCAAGGGACGCCCGTTCGCGCCGCAGGGCGAAGCGTTTGACCGGGCTGTTGCCTGGTGGAGGGGCATGGCGTCGGATCCCGACGCCAGCTTCGACGACGTCGTGCGACTGGACGCCCCCTCGATCGAGCCGATGCTCACCTGGGGCATCAACCCCGGGCAATCGATAGGGGTGAGCGGGCGGATTCCGCATCCGAACGACGCGCCCGATGTGGACAGGGCTGCCTGGGCCGAAGCGCTGGCCTTCATGGAACTTGAGTCCGGCCAGCCGATCGCCGGAACACCGATCGATGTCGCCTTCATTGGCTCCTGTACCAACGGGCGTCTCTCTGACTTGCGGATTGCGGCCGAGGTCGTCCGGGGGCGAAATGTGGCAAAGGGCATTCGGGCACTCGTCGTCCCGGGATCTCAGGCGGTGGCCCGGGCGGCCGAGGCCGAGGGACTCCACGAACTCTTCCTGGAGGCCGGGTTTGAGTGGCGCAAGGCCGGCTGCTCGCTCTGTCTTGGGATGAATGAGGATAAGTTGACAGGCCGGGAGATCTGTGCCGCATCCAGCAACCGGAACTTTAAGGGGCGGATGGGAAGCCCCACGGGCCGAACCCTCCTCATGAGCCCGGCCATGGTGGCCGCGGCGGCCATTCGGGGACAGATCGCCGACGTGCGGGAGATGCTGCCGTGAGACAGAACGACGTTCGACGCGAGATCTGCGGTCGCGCGATACCGCTACCCGGCAACGACATCGATACCGACCGGATCATCCCCGCCCGCTTCCTGAAATGTATTACCTTCGAGGGACTTGAGGCGCACGTCTTTGAGGACGACCGGCGGCAGATGTCGGATCACCCGTTCAACCAGGCTCAATGCCGTGGAGCGACCATCCTGGTTGTCGGCCAGAACTTTGGCTGCGGCTCCTCGCGAGAGCATGCGCCGGAGGCGCTCAGGCGCTGGGGCATCCGCGGGATCGTGGGCGAGTCGTTCGCCGAGATCTTCTTCGGTAACTGTACGGCGATTGGGCTCCCCTGCCTGACGCTGGATGGTGAGAGCCTCGCCCGGTTAGGAGAGGCCGTGTCGCAGCGCCCGGAGCAGGAAGTATTGCTCGATGTCGAGCACCAGCTGGTTCGTTTCGGCGAGCGGAGCATCCTGGCTATAATCCCGGACGGTGCCCGGAATCAACTTCTGACCGGAACCTGGAACGCGATGGGCGTTCTGCTGGAGGCGGGAAATGACATCGACCGGGTCGCCAAGACCCTCCCCTACATCACAGGCTACTGAGCACTCGTGGTTTTATTTTTTCTTGACATATTAGTCATATGTATACTACATAAGGGCTCAGGGCGACAGCGTGCGCGATACCCGCATCTTTGACGGCGACCCCGCGTTCGTGAGGGTACAGTAGGACGCTCGCCAGGGGAGATTGTGGTAGCCATGATCGAAGATGAAGTCACGGTCAAGCGCTTCCAACTCGAGGGCACCACGGTCGTCCTCACGCCAGAAAACGAGGCGTTCGCGCCGATCCCAATTGCGCCAGAGCGGCGCTTCCAGATCCTTGGCAGGGTCATTGGGGTCTTTCGAAAGCTGTAATCATGCGTCGAACCATGCAACTCCCAGACCGGGATAGAATGCTGGAGACCTCGATTGCTATGGCCGATCGGGTCGTCAAGCCTGTACTGAGCAAAGCCGAAGTGCTGGACGCCGCCACACTCTCCCTCAAAAAGCCAGTCCCAGCTCCTGTGCCGCCACCAAATACATCGCCACCAAAAATACTTGACCGCCCCGCAGATTTGGAGTATGCATTTTAACTACGCCTCCCTGTTGGCAAGGAGGACTGCATGGGAATTCCCACTGCAACAAGGATCACCCAGCACTCTGCTCTTCAGAGGGCCCCGAGTTGGACCCCTGCCGTCGTTCCCCCTTCGTCACCCCCTCCCGCGAAGCCCAAGCTGCTTGACCGGGTTCGCCTTGCGATTCGCGCCCGTCACTACAGCCGCCGGACAGAAGAAGCCTACGTCGGGTGGATCAAGCGGTTCATCTTCTTCCATGGCAAGCGCCATCCCTCGGAAATGGCCGAACCCGAAGCCAACCAATTCCTGACGCATCTGGCTGTGCGCGCCCGCGTCGCCGCCTCGACGCAGAACCAGGCCCTGGCCGCCCTGCTATTTCTGTATGACAAGGTGTTGAACCAGCCATTGGGTCAGATCGAAGGAGTCGTGCGGGCTCATCGGCCCAGACGGCTGCCGATTGTGCTGACCCAACAAGAGGTCAGGGCGGTGCTGGATGAGTTGGACGGCACACCACGGCTTGTGGGCGCGCTGCTATACGGCTCCGGGCTGCGGCTACTGGAATGCCTGCGCCTGAGAGTGAAGGATGTCGACTTTCACCGTAATGAAATCCTGATCCACGACGGCAAGGGGTTTAAAGACCGGGTCACCATGCTTCCGGCTGCGGTGAAGAACCCTTTGCAGGCCCACCTGGAGAAGGTGCGCCTGCAGCACGCGGACGATCTCGCTCGAGACCTAGGCCGAGTCCCGCTGCCGGATGCCATCGCCCGCAAGTATCCCAACGCCGATCGCCAGTGGGCGTGGCAGTGGATCTTCCCGGCCTCGTCGCACTACGTGGATCGCCGGACGGGAATGCGGCACAGGCATCATGTGCATGAATCGGTCATTCAGAGGGCAGTAAAAGAGGCGGTGCGGCAGGCGGGACTGACCAAGCCTGCCTCCTGCCACTCCTTCCGCCATTCGTTTGCCACTCACCTCCTGGAAAACGGGTATGATATTCGGACCGTCCAGGAGTTGCTCGGACATTCGGACGTAAAGACGACGATGATCTACACCCATGTGCTGAATCGAGGTGGAAAGTGGGTGAGAAGCCCGATGGACGGACTCTGACCAGGACTACCCTTCTGGTGTGTTAGGCTGTCATGCTTTGCAGTATAACATCCCCTTAAAGACACGGACAAGGTGACGGAACCACTTATCAGGATTGGCAATTGTGAATGAAACGTTACAGCGACATTGGCGTGTTAGGCTGCACAGCCGGTGTGCTAGGCAGATCAGCCTAATCAATAGTTAG
>DATMXF010000074.1:0-14782 GCA_035561835.1 Patescibacteria group bacterium | reverse complement strand
GCCCTGCTGTCCACTCGGTCTTGGAACAGTCTCGACAACATCCGGCCTCTTCGGACAACCGGTCAGAAATAACGCCATAACAGCTACTGTCATCGTAGAACCGATCCCTATTCGCTGCGTCCACCTCATCTCGTATTCCCTCCCATTGTGCTCACCAAGAATCCCTTCTGCATCATTCCGCCAAAAGCCCGGTCATACCTTTACGGTATCCTTTGAAAAGAACTGCCTACCCCAGCCGACGGCGACCAGTCTGCGAGGTAGTTTTCCTGTCCGTTCTTAGTCAATTGCCGCTGATTCGATCCGTCGGCCTTCATCACGTACAGATGCCGTTGTCCGTTCCGCGTCGAGGTAAAGAGAAGATGCCGCCCGTCAGCCGACCACGACGGCTCCTCGTTATTCCGCGAGCTCGACGTCAACTGCGCCAATCCCGTCCCATCGGGATTGACCAGGAAGATATCGAAGCTCCCGTGCGGTCTGCCCACAAAGGCGATTTTGTCGCCGCGCGGAGACCATCGAGGCGACACGCTGTAATCGCCGACCCCGAAGGTCAAGCGCCGGATATTGGTCCCCTCGACATCCATCATATAGATCTGGGGTGTGCCGCCCCGATCCGAACTGAATACGATCTGCCGCCCGTTGGGAGCGAAGGACGGGGAGATGTCGATATGCGGCCCCTGCGTCAGTTTACGGAGACCGGTCGAATCCGGCCGGATGAGAAAGAGGTTGGTGCCCGTCCCGCTACTCATCGAGAAGACCAGCCATTTCCCATCCGGAGACCACGCCGGGGCCACATTGAGTCCGGGGTTGGACGAAATCTTCTGACGTCGCCCGGTCTCCAGATCGACGACAAAGAGGTCGGGATTGTGATCGCGATAAGAGGTGTAGGCGATCTTCTTGCCGTCCGGAGACCACCGCGGGGAGAGATTGATCGAATGATTGCCGGTAATCAGGAGCGGGTTATAGGCGTCATAATCCATGATATAGATCTCTTTGGCGCCATTGACGGAGGAGACATACGCGATCTTGGAGGAGGCGATCCCCTTTTCTCCCGTCAGCCGAAAGACGATCTCGTCTGCCAGGCGATGCACCATCGCCCGCAAGGTCCGGTGATCTCCGGCGTACCGCTTACCGGACAGCATCTCGCCATTCGTGACCTCAAAGAGCTGACCCTCCACGACAAGCTCGTCGCCCCGCGACGAGAGTTTTCCGACGACCACGGCCTGAACTTTCAGAGAGTTCAGCGCCGGCAGCAGCCCCTTTGCCTGTCCAAACTCGACCTGGGCGGCTTCGACCGGGAGGAACGACGGATCAATCACATCAAAGATCCCCGTGTTTTTCAGATCGTCGGTCAGGATCGCGCCCGCCTGTGTACCGAGATCCTCCCCCTTGGAGTTGCCTTTCAGCGACGGGAAACCGACGACCGCAATCGTAATCTTCTGTGCCTCCTTTCGCACAATGTCCACGGTGTATTTTTCCTCTGCGGACAGGGCCGACAGCGGGAGCATTGTGATCACCAATAGACCGAAGGCCAAGATCGCGCGGCGAAAGCTCACGTATCGATACGATTGCATCAGCTCTTTTCTCCCACAAAGGTGAAACGCAACTCGAGCGAGAGTGTCTCGGCCTTATACAGCGGAGGCAGCGGAGGCAGCGGGCTCGAAAGACTGACGGCGCGAACGGCCGAGTCGTCAAGCAGACGATCTCCCGAGGATAACCCGACAGCCAGATCGCGAATCTGCCCGGAACGAAGGATCCTCAGGGAGACACTGACGCCGGCCATCGTTCCCGGACTCATCTTTGGCGGCATCCAGTTGCTGGTAATTTTGTCCTGAATCAAGACGAAGTAATAGGCCAGCGCCGGATCGGTATTCCCCACGGTCACCCCGGTTTCTGCGACCGTACCCAGATCTCGACCGGCTCCCGTTTTCGCAGGATCCACAACCGGCGGCGTGATCACAGACTGGGCGCCGACAGGAACAGACGCCACAAGTGGGGCTACGATCTTCGCAGGAACAGGCGTCGTCAACGGCGGCGCGACAGGCGAACGAGCGGAAGCTCTGCGTTTGGCCGACAATGTCAGCTCATCGGTCTGAGCCTTGGGGCTGATGGTTCTGGATGGCGACGGGAGCGTAAGGAGTTCCCGCGACCCGGCGGGCCCTCTGATTGCTGTAGTCGCCACCTTCGGCTGAGCCGGGGGCGCAGAACCTCGTTTCAACTCGCGGCTCTCCTCAGCCGGGGAGATCAGCGTCACCTCATAGTTAAGGGGCGCCATGAACGGCTTGCCGTGAAGCCACTGCGGGCCGTACATCACCGCAACCACCAGCAGTCCGTGAAGCAAGAACGAGAGACCGCACGAGAACGACACTCCCGACACAGGAAGGCGCCGTCCGATGGCTCCCACCGCCACGCTACTGTCCTTTCACCGCGGGTGGAATCGGTTCGGTAACCATCCCCAACCGTTCGATTCCGGCCTTCTTCACCGCATCCATCACCTTGACGACAACGCCATAGGACACCCCTTCATCAGCCCGAAGGAACACGGCCGCCTTCGCGTTACGTTGTCGGAGTCCCACAAGAGCCCGCTCCAGCCGGACAAGCGTAACGGGCTGACCATCCAGGTAGACGGCTTTCTCTCTGGTCACCGTCAGCATCAGCCGTTCCTCGGGCCCGACATTCTTGGTCTCGGTCTTGGGCACCTTGACATCAATCCCCCTAAGCATCATGGGCGCCGTAATGAGGAAGATGACGAGGAGGACCAGGACGACATCGACAAACGGCGTGACGTTGATCTCGGAGAGCGCACTGCCGCCGGGTCGCTCGCCTGAACCTGTCCCCGGTGACACCATCGCCATCAGCGGCTCCTCGCCAGAATCCGTTCGGCCAGAGTGAGAAACTCCAGGCCGAACAACTCCATCTCAGTCGCCTGCCTTCTGACCCGATTCAGAAAGTAGTTATACGCGACTACCGCCGGGATGGCCGCACCCAGTCCGGCCGCCGTGGTAATCAGGGCCTCCGCAACCCCTGGCGCCACAGCGCCCAGATTCGCTGAACCCGTCTGGCCAATACTTGTGAAGGCATTCATAATCCCCCACACGGTTCCAAAGAGACCGACGAACGGTGTGACGTTGCCCGTTGTCGCCAGAAAGATCAGGTAGTGTTCCTGTTGCGCGACCTCCTTCATGCTCGCATGGCGGAGGGTCCGGCTGATAAGATCGAGCGGATCCCTGTAAAGGGATACCTCGGTTACCGTGGCTCTTGGCTCATTGGCGGTCGGCCACTGGGTGGCCGGGCCTTGACCGCCTTTTACCAGTTGACTCAGCTCTCGATACCCCTCCTGAAACACATTCACAATGGGACTTTTGGTAAATCGCTTCGATTCTTCAAATACAGTCGTCAGGTTCTTGGCCGATCGGAAGATATGGAGGAACTGAGCCGATTCTCGTCGGCCTCGTCGGAACACTCCGAACTTCATGAAGATCAGCGTCCAGCTCATCAAGGAAAAACCCAGTAAAATGAGCAGTACCGCCTGAGCAACCACTCCCGCTTGCACAACGAGGCTTACAACATTCATCTCATGGTCCTTAGGTTGTGCTTATACCACCACCATCTATAATGGTCAAGATCATTTCCCGGCGGTCTTGCGCGCCTCCGCAGTCCTCCCCACGTCCTCACCGGATCTCTCGCCCAACCTCCTCCGGCAAGCTCGACGTGTACGAGTACGACTTGACGACCCCCCGGTCGGTAAATGTGACATGCAGTTCCTTGGACAGGGTCCGGCTGAAGCTACCCGCCCTCACATAGACCCACGTCCAGGTCTGGTTCCCATCCTCGATGCCGACCTGAGTCGGGGAACCAAAGAGCCGCAGCAGTTCAGCCCGCGTGGTCACCCCGTTCTTAATCATCTCGGCAGTCGGCGTTCGAAACTCCTCACCCACTGCGACACATCCGGCAAGCAGCAGGATAAAGCATCCAAGGCTCACAATACGGCGATACGAGTCGGGCACCTTGTTCTCCTTTTTCGATACGGTACACAGCAGGCAACGGACAGTTTCAACTGCACGAACTGTCGGTTAGACACGCCGTGACTCGAAACGTTCGACGATTCTTCAAGAAATATTCAGAACGGACGTGTTGACTGCGAAGATGCGTTGGCCACGCAGAACAGTGCCACGGGTTGACCGCCCGCCTGACAGGCGTACCGGCCATCCGGGTCCCGCGTCCGGCGACGCGAGCGTTACGCGCGGCATACCATCACTCAGGACGGTCAAAGATGACGCAATAAATACCGGAGTTGCCACCAGACGCTTGGCAGGGGTACATCTTGGTTCGTGCGATGAGGTCCTCACCGCCGATTTTAGCGAACTCCTTTCGAATCTTTTCGTGAAGAAACGCTTCATCATCAAGCTTGTCAGTGATGGCCGCTTTCGAGATGCAATTCAGAGAGATACGGTAACCTTTGGACTGTTGCAAGGCGGTGATCTGCTCCAGCAATCCCCACGAATCACTCAGGGGTTGACGAGTAAGAATCAGCACACCCTGCACCTGTCGTGGCCCGACTTCCGTTGGCTCTTCGGGCTGCTCACTGTCCGGCTGCGCGGCCATCTGTTGCCCGCTGAACATTTTACGCAGAAATTTCATTGTTGCTTCTCCTTTGCGTGCGCTGGTTGCATACGTGTTGCCCGCCGTACTCAACGGTGAGCGGACTCACTATTGTACAGTTTCTCTGTGTGCTGAGATGTCCGATGTCCCGACCCCGCATGGATCGCCAGAACCCCATCGCCTTCTTCCGACAAATACGCAGGAATGTGGTGGCGGAGGGGATAAGAGGAGGACCCCATGCCGTTCCACCTATGCTAAGTTGACCCTCGTAGGGATGTCAAGGGGAAACGAAAAGCGCTTCACCTCACCTTGATCTGTGTCCCGTCTAGGAGTAAGATGGCGAGCAATCCGGAAGAGCCAAAATAGCATAGATGTCGTGAACGGCTTTCAGGTGAAGGAGCAGGCCATGAACCCCTTGCGAGCGTTGCTCGATTACGGACAATCGGTCTGGTTGGACTACATCCGGCGAGGCCTGATCACCAGCGGAGAGCTGCAACGCCTGGTGGATGAAGACGGACTGCGAGGTATCACCTCAAACCCTGCCATCTTCGAGAAGGCGATCACGGGGAGCACCGACTACGCTGAGGCTCTGACCCGCCTCGAGCAGCAAAGGGATCTGGACGCCAAGTCGCGCTACGAGCAGTTGGCGATCGAAGACATTCAGGACGCTGCAGACATGCTGCTCCCTGTCTATAAGCAGACGAAGCGGCGCGATGGATTCGTGAGTCTGGAAGTCTCGCCCTACCTCGCCCACGATACACAGGCCACGATGGATGAGGTGCGAAGGCTGTGGCGAATGGTTGGACGCCCAAACGTGATGATCAAGGTCCCGGGCACCCCCGAAGGCGTTGTAGCCTTCAGGCAGCTCATTGCTAAAGGCATCAACGTCAACGTCACCCTGCTCTTCTCGCAACAGGTCTACGAGCAGGTCACCGGCGCCTACATGGCGGGGCTGGAAGCGCTCGTCGCGCGGGGCGGCGATCCAAGCCGGGTCTCAAGCGTCGCCAGCTTCTTCATCAGCCGGATCGACACGGCTATCGACGCCATGCTCAGCACACGACTGAAGAGTGCCACAAGCGCCGGTGAGCAGGCGTTGCTGCGAGGCCTGCTCGGCAAGGTCGCCATCGCGAACGGGAAGCTGACCTACCAGCGGTATAAGGCGATCTTCAGCGGGGAGCGGTGGCAGGCGCTGGCGAGGCAGGGCGCACACACACAGCGCGTGTTGTGGGCCAGTACGAGCACCAAGAACCCGAATTACCGCGACGTGATCTATGTGGAGGAACTGATCGGCCCTGACACGGTGAACACGATGCCGTCCACGACGTTGGAGGCGTTCCGGAATCATGGACGGCCACGACCAAGCCTCGAGGAGGATGTCGAGAAAGCGCACGAGACCATGCGGACGCTCGAGCAGGTGGGCATCTCGATAGCGGAGGTCACAGATCGATTGCTGGACGACGGCGTACAGTTGTTCGCCGAGGCATTTGACAAGCTGCTGCGGGCAGTGGACAAGCGGTGTCAATCGGTCGTGGGCGTCATGGTCGATCGCCAGACCTACGCGCTGACCGACGATCTCACCGCCGCTGTCAGGACGTCGCTCGAATCCTGGCGTACAGAGGGTAAGGTTCACAGATTATGGGCGCGCGATGCGACCCTCTGGACGGGAACGGACGAGGGGGAATGGCTGGGCTGGTTGGGGATCACCGAGGACCAGCAGGCGAGCGGGGCCCACCTGCGAGCCATCGCTGAAGAGGTGAGGTCCGCAGGGTTCTCACATGCGCTGCTCCTGGGGATGGGGGGCTCCAGTCTCTGCCCCGAGGTGATGGCCAGGACGTTCGGCAGGCAGAACGGCTATCCAGAACTCTCCGTCCTCGACTCGACCGACCCTGCTCAAGTCAGGGCCTTCGAGCAAAAAGTGAACCTTGCCAATACCGTCTTTATCGTGTCGAGTAAGTCAGGCACCACCTTGGAGCCCAACATCTTCACACAATATTTCCTTGAGCAGGTGGCGCAGGTCGTCGGCTCTGAAAAAGCAGGAAGCCGGTTCATTGCGATTACCGACCCTGGCTCGACGTTGCAGCAGCTTGCTGAGCGCCTTCGCTTTCGCCACATCTTCTATGGTCTCTCAAGCATCGGTGGCCGATACTCGGCCCTATCCGATTTCGGCCTGGCGCCGGCGGCAATTATGGGAGTAGACGCGCTGAAGCTGCTGGACCGCGCCGAGGAGATGGCGCACGCCTGCGCCTCATGCGTCCCGGTCGAGGAGAACCCCGGCGTCATCCTGGGCACCATCCTGGGTGTCCTCGCCACACAAGGACGCGACAAGGTGACAATCGTCGCCTCACCCAGCATGCGACACCTTGGCGTCTGGATCGAACAACTGCTTGGCGAGTCGACCGGGAAGGCCGGGAAGGGGCTGATCTCCGTCGATCGTGAGTCGGTGGGTCCTCCCGAGGTCTACGGCACAGATCGCGTGTTCGTTTACCTCAGCATGACATCCGCCCCGGATCCTTTGCAGGATGCGGCGCTGGACGCCCTCGAACGGGCCGGTCAGCCGGTAATTCGGATCTCCGTCACCGATCCCTACGACCTGGGAGCCGAATTCTTCCGGTGGGAGATTGCGACCGCAGTGGCCGGGTCGATCCTCGGCATCAACCCCTTCAGCCAACCCGATGTAGAAGCCAGCAAGATCGCGACGCGAACATTGACGGCGGAATACGAGAAGATAGGTTCACTCCCGCCGGAAGCACCGATCCTGCAAGAGCGCGGCATCACGCTGTTCAGTGATGAGCGAAACACCGCAGCGCTGAAGGAGGCCGCAAGGGCTGATCGAACCCTCGCCGGCTATCTCAAAGCGCACCTGAACCGGCTCAGACCGGGCGATTATTTCGCCATCCTGGCCTATATCGAGATGAACGACGCCCATGAAGGCGCGCTTGGACTGCTGCGTCACACTGTCCGCGATGCCAAGCGCGTGGCAACCTGCCTGGGTTTCGGCCCACGTTTCCTGCACTCGACCGGCCAGGTCTATAAGGGCGGACCGAACACGGGAGTCTTCCTGCAGATCACCTGCGACGACCCGCTCGATCTGCCGGTGCCGGGCCACACATACACCTTTGGCGTGGTCAAGGCCGCTCAGGCGCGCGGCGACTTCCAGGTCCTGGCAGAGCGCAATCGCCGAGCGTTACGGGTTCATCTAGGTCCAGACGTGGAGGCCGGCTTCGCAACGCTGTACGCCGTAATCACGCAGGCGTTAGGATAAGGCAGCATTCAGCGGTCGGCAGCCGGCCATCAGCCAATTCTTGATCGTGGTTTTCTGAATGCTGATAGCTGAGAGCTGACCGCTGACTCTCCTGAGAGGAGCACACACGATGCAACTTGGAATGATCGGTCTGGGCAGGATGGGCGCTAACATGGTCCGCCGCTTACTCCGTGGTGGGCATCAGTGCGTCGTGTTCCACGCGAATCCCGACCGCATGAAGGCATTAGCGCAGGAAGGCGCAACGGCTACCATGTCGCTGGATGAGTTCGTGCGCGCCCTCACCAAGCCGCGAGCGGCATGGGTGATGGTACCGGCAGGCGAGCCGACGGAGCAGACCGTCATGGCGCTCTCGCAACGGATGGACGCGGACGACATCATCATCGACGGCGGCAACTCCTACTACAAGGATGATGTGCGCCGCGCGAAGGCGCTGAAGAAGCGAGAGATCCACTATGTGGATGTGGGCACGAGCGGCGGAATCTGGGGACTGGAGCGTGGCTACTGCCTCATGATCGGCGGCGCAGCGCATGCGGTCGAGCGCCTGGAGCCGATCTTCAAGACACTCGCGCCGGGACCAGGTGATATACCGCGCACCCCCGGCCATGAGAAGTCAGGCGGTACGGCTGAGGAGGGCTACCTGTACTGCGGCCCTGCCGGCGCCGGTCATTTCGTCAAGATGGTTCACAACGGCATTGAGTACGGCTTAATGCAGGCCTATGCGGAGGGCTTCGACATCCTGCGTAATGCGGTCTCACAGGACCTCCCTGAGGAGCACCGTTACAACTTCAACGTGGCTGATGTTGCGGAAGTGTGGCGGCGCGGCAGCGTCGTTTCATCGTGGTTACTCGACCTGACGGCGATGGCGCTCGCGGAAGATCCCGCGTTGTCGAACTATTCAGGGTTCGTCCAGGATTCCGGTGAGGGACGCTGGACGATCATGGCGGCCGTCGAAGAGGCGGTACCGGCCGATGTGCTCTCGGCGTCGCTGTACGCGCGCTTCCGGTCCCGGCAGGCGCACACGTTTGCCGAGAAGCTGTTGTCGGCGATGCGACAGAAGTTCGGCGGGCATGCCGAGCGTCCTTCCGGAGGATAGCGACGATGCAAATCCTGACCGAGGCGATCACTCAACCCTCCCACTACCAGGTGCCGGAAGGATGTGCGCTGGTCATCTTCGGCGCATCCGGCGACCTGACGAGACGCAAGCTCTTACCGGCCCTCTACGCGCTGGCGCACGACGGCCTGCTCCCTGACCGGTTTGCGGTGATCGGGTTCGCGAGACGAGAGAAGGATCACGAAGCGTTCCGCAACGAGATGCGCGGGGCGGTGGAGCAGTTTTCTCGTTTGCAGCCGCTCAACGTTGGGGTGTGGGACCGCCTGGCGCGGGGCCTTTACTATGTCGCGGCCTCATTCGAGGACCCTGCCGGATACGAGCGGCTCCGTGCCCTTCTCGCTGATGTGGATCGTCAGCATGGGACCGGCGGCAATCGGCTCTACTACCTGGCCACACCCCCTGCGGCCTATGCTGAGGTTGTGGCCCGCCTGGGGGCCGCTGGACTGGTAAGCGACGTCTGGGACGGTCCGCATGATACTGATACTGGTCCTGCACCAGGGGCTCACGGCTGTTGTCGGATCATTGTCGAAAAGCCATTCGGTCGGAATCTAGCCACGGCTATCGCCCTGAATGCCGGGATCCATCGGATCTTCCGCGAGCGGCAGGTATACCGCATCGACCACTACCTCGGAAAGGAAACCGTCCAGAACATCCTGACCTTTCGCTTCGGCAACAGTATCTTCGAACCGTTGTGGAACCGGCGGTATGTCGACCACGTCCAGCTCCTGGTCGCGGAAGACCTGGGCGTGGAGGGTCGAGGCAGCTACTACGACACCGCGGGCGCCATGCGGGACATGGTGCAAAACCACATGCTGCAGCTCCTGTCGCTGGTGGCCATGGAGCCGCCCGCCACATTCGAGCCCGACGCAGTCCGCGACGAGAAGGTCAAAGTCTTACGGGCGATCCGCCCCGTTCCGGCAGAGCGCGCCAACGACGCCACTGTCCGGGCGCAGTATATCAGCGGCCAGCTTCACGGAAAGAAGATCGCGGCCTATGCCGACGAGCCGGAGGTTGCGGCGGAGACGGCGATGGAGACCTTCGTGGCGCTGCGCCTGGAGATCGACAACTGGCGCTGGGCTGGGGTGCCGTTCTATCTGCGGACGGGTAAGGCGCTCCCGAAGCGGGTCACCGAGGTCACCATCCAATACCGACAGCCACCGCTCCTCTTGTTTCAACATGCGGCCCATAGGGGCCATGAGAACCAGGACATCGTGAAGCCAAATCGACTCACTCTTCGAATCCAGCCCGACGAGGGGATCTCGCTGCGGGTGGGGCTCAAGCCACCGGGGCCGCAAATCAGCCTGGTGCCGGCCCGATTGGGCTTCTCATATCGAGAGGCCTTCGGGATAGATCCCGCGGAGGCGTACGAGCGGCTGCTGCTGGACTGCATGCTCGGAGATTCGACGCTGTTCATTCGGCGTGATGAGGTCGAGTCCGCATGGGCGCTGGTGACGCCCGTAGTCGAAGCCTGGGCCGGCGCCGGCCGCACCGGCCTGGCGTACTACCCCGCCGGTAGCTGGGGCCCAAAAGAGGCCGACCGCTTCATTGAGACCGACGGCCGTGAGTGGGTCAACCCATAATCGTGCCGCAGGCGGTCGTACCGAGGAGATCGTAAAAGCAATGGAGAGCGGGGCGACCGTAGGACATGTGAGCGACCTGCTGGTGGTGGCCGATGGAGCCGCCCTCGCTCAGGAGGCCACAAGACGGGTCGTTGCGATCGCCGAGGAGGCGGTGGCCCGCTGTGGCCGCTTCACCGTTGCCCTGGCAGGCGGCTCCACCCCGAAGCGCCTCTATTCCCTCCTGGCGGCGGAGCCGTACTGCACTCGCCTGTCGTGGCGGGAGATTCACCTCTTCTGGGGAGACGAGCGGGCGGTACCGGCAGAGCACCCGGACTCAAACTTCGGTATGGCTAGGGCTACTCTGCTCAGTCGCGTTCCGATACCATTAGATCGGATCCACCGAATGCAAGCCGAACGAGCAGACCTGGATGCGGCAGCCAACGAGTACGAGGCCGAGATCGCCAGGACTTTCGCCGCGCAGTCACCAGGTGAGCCGCCCGCATTCGACCTTGTTCTTCTGGGATTGGGGACTGACGGCCACACCGCCTCGCTGTTCCCGTACACTCGGGCGCTTCGAGAGACCCGGCGGTGGGTAGCGCCTAACTACATCCCCGAGTTGAAGGCGCATCGCCTGACGCTGACTGCGTCCATCCTCAATCGAGCGATATTGATCCTGTTTCTGGTCTCAGGGGTTGAGAAGGCCGCGGCGCTCCAGGCGGTCCTCGAAGGGCCGCTTGATCCCGAACGACTGCCGGCCCAACTCATCCGGCCAGTGGCCGGTCGCCTAGTATGGCTGGTTGACCAGGCCGCCGCCAGTCGGCTCGGCAAGAAGGTCCCATGATCCTTGCAGGCGACATCGGCGGAACGAAGACCGTTATCGGCCTGTTTGAAGAGGCCGGTAACCGGCTGCACGCGATCCGCGAAGAGACGTTCCCTAGCCAGAATTACAGCACGCTCGAGGAGATCCTCAACCAGTTCCTAGGGCCTGGGTCTCGCCCGCCGCTCCGCATAGCCTGCTTCGGGGTAGCCGGGCCGGTGATCGACGGTAAGAGTAAAGTCACACACCTGCCCTGGATGTTGGATGAGCACAGGCTGGCCGAAGTCCTCGACATTCCGCAAGTGAGGCTCCTGAACGATTTAGAAGCCACAGCCTATGGGATGCTCCACCTCGATCCGACCCACCTGTGCGTGCTCCAGCCGGGTCTAACGCGCAAGGGGAACATCGCCGTCATCGCAGCGGGGACAGGTTTGGGTGAGGCGATCCTCTACTGGGACGGAACGCGTTATCACGCAATAGCCACTGAGGGAGGGCACGCCGACTTTGCCCCGCGTAGCGACCTTGAGGTCGAACTGTTGCGCTATCTGCAACGGGAGTATGGCCACGTCAGCTACGAGCGCGTGCTCTCCGGACCGGGGCTCTTCAATATCTATCGGTTCCTGCGGGACAGCGGCGTTGCCGAGGAGCCGGAGTGGCTGCGCACACGGCTCGCGGAGGATGATGCAGGCGCGGTTATCTCCGAGATGGGGCTCACAGGGGACGAGCCGCTCTGCACTAAAGCACTCAATCTTTTCGTCTCTATTTACGGAACAGAGGCGGGAAATCTGGCCCTCAAGGCATTCGCCATCGGTGGGGTGTACATCGGGGGAGGGATCGCGCCGAAGATCTTACCCAAACTCCAAGAGGGCACGTTTACCCGCGCCTTCAGCGACAAGGGGCGCTTCGCTGAACTGCTTCGGTCAATCGACGTGAAGGTCGCATTAAACCTCCGTGCACCCCTGATCGGCGCCGCCCATTACGGTCTCCGGCTTGTGGGAGACAGCGCGCCGCCGGCATGATGGCTTACCAGTGGTTTTGTACATTAGAAATGTAATTCTATAATACAAATCGCTGCGCTTCGGGCGCAGCATCTGATTGACAAGCGAGAGGCGGTCCGATACGCTTGCCGTATGCGACAATATGCTTTCGCGGTGATGGCCATGGCACCAGAACCGGGCCAGGTCAAGACGCGCCTCGTCCCGCCATTAAGCTATGAGATCGCGGCCGAACTGTACCGGTGTTTCCTGCTGGATAAGTTGCTGCAGGTGGCCGGGCTCCCTGAGATTGATCCGTACCTGGCCTACACACCCATCGAGGCAAGGCTGTCGATGCTCACCATGTTGCCGGAAAGTTTTACGCTGATTCCGCAGGCGGGTTCAACCCTCGGAGACCGGCTTCACCGACTCTCAGCGATCCTGCTGGAACGGGGCCATCCGGCGGCCATCCTCATCGACAGCGACAGCCCGACCCTGCCCACGCCCTACCTGCTGGATGCCATCGCGCGACTTCAGAGCGGAACGACAGACCTCGTACTCGGCCCGGCGGAGGATGGAGGCTATTACCTCATCGGTCTCAAGCGCCCCTGCCGCGCACTCTTCGATAACATCCCCTGGAGCGGCCCCACAGTCCTGACCGACACGCTCCGGCGCGCTGCGGCGCAACAGTTACATGTTGCGATGCTCCCGTCCTGGTTCGACGTCGATACGCCGGACGACCTGGCGAGGCTTCGGCGCGATCTGGCAACCGCCGGAACCACCACGGCTCCCCATACACGGCGCTTCTTGTTCAACGAACAGGAAGGCTGAGAAGAGCGGCAGGCTGCTCATGATGAGGTGCGGGTTACGAAAGCTGCATCAGGACCAGGTCGGCCGCCTCCGATAGGTCGCGCGCCTTCGGGCAGTCCACCTGATCCCACAGACCGGCAGGATCGAGCAGGATCGCGCGCATCCCTGCCGCTCTCGGTCCTACGACATCGATGGAGTACAGGTCGCCGATGTACAGCGCCTCGGCGGGACCGACCCCGACCTGATCCAGCGCGATCTGAAAGATCCTGGGATCAGGCTTTTCTACCCCGACAAGCTGCGAGTCCAGTACGAATTGAAAGTAAGGGCGCAGTCCGCTTTCCGTCACAAGCCGCTCGACCCACCCGTTCGAATTCGAGATCATGCCCAGCGTCAGCCCGCGATCGTGCAACGCCTGAAGAACCGCAGAGGCCTGAGGATTCGGTTGATTCCAGAGATTATGCGCTCGATGGTACTCGGCAAGCCGCTGTAGTGCCTGCTCAGCAGCCACTCCCCACGGCACACCGATGCCTTCGCAGACAAAGCGCATGTACGTCTGGAAGATCTGTGGCGCTTCGGTGGAGTTGCGCTGAGCCAGAATCTGATCCAGACGCACCCTGGCGCGATACTCCGCCTCTCGCACCGCCGTCTCATCGACGTCGAACCCCTCAGCCGCCAGGGCCTCGGTCACTACGCCATAGTTGATGAGCATGACGGTGTTGCCGGCATCGAAGATCACAGCCTTCAGCGCCATCGTTCCTACCGGCCTACCGGGCTGTTCCGCGATCGAGGAACGTCGAGATCGTCTGGAGAAAACTCTTGGTGTCGATCGGCTTGGGGATGAACCCGTCACATCCTGCCTTGCGTATCTGCTCCTCGTCGCCGGCTACGGAGTAGGCGCTGATCGCGACAATCGTAACGGATCGGGTCTCCGGGTCCTCTCGAAGCATCCGGGCAAGTGTCAAGCCGTCGATATGCGGCAGGTTGATGTCGAGTAGAACGAGGTCCGGCCGATGCGCCTTGGTCTGCCGCATGACCTCTCGCCCATCCCCGCAGGTGTAGATCTCATACCTCCCACGCTCCAACAGCTCCACCATCAGCTCCAGATTGACCGGATGATCCTCAACAACCAGGATGCGCGGGCAAACCCGTTCAGTCTGCTCACCTGCAGCAGATTGAGCCGACAGTAACTGCTCGGCCGCCCGCTCCGCCTCGGCCTCCCGCCGTCGGCGCTCTGCCGTGGCAATGAGCCGATTGACCGTGTCGGTCAGGACTGAGACGGACATCGGTTTGCTCAGGTAGTCATTCGCGCCGAGGGCCAGCGCCCGTTCGGCATCAAGAGCGCCCAGGGAGGTCACGGCCAGAATCGGCAGGTCCCGTGTCGCCGCCTTCGCCCGAAGACTCTTCAGGACCCCCCATCCATCCACGCGAGGCAGCAACAGATCCAGGATCAGCAGATCCGGTGCGGCCTGCTCGATCATCCGCAGAGCCGTTTCTCCATCCGGAGCCGACGTCACCAGGTAGCCTGCCGACCCGAGAACCTCTGTCAGGAGACTGACGAACAACGGGTCGTCGTCAGCCACAAGCAGATGGCGCCGCACCTCATCGAGCTTGCCATAACCGGTGTGAGCACGCTGGCGACGGGACGACAGA
>DATMXF010000073.1:0-8548 GCA_035561835.1 Patescibacteria group bacterium | reverse complement strand
GACTGGAGAGCCGGATGAAGATTACGACGTTACGGCGGAAGATCGACCGGATCGATTCACAGATCGTATCGCTGCTCGGCGAGCGGGCCGAGCTCGTGGTCTGGATCGGGCAGGAAAAGGCCAGGGCAAATCTCAACGTTCACGTTCCACAGCGCGAGGAAGAGATTGTCACCCGTCTGATACGGCAAAACAAAGGCCGCTTTCCAGCCCACGCGATCAGGCCTGTCTTTCGCGAGATCATTTCAGCCTGTCGAGCCGTACAGGGTCCGCTGAAGGTGGCCTATCTTGGTCCGGAAGGGACGTTTACCCACGTGGCCTGCACTCGGCGGTTTGGGGGTTCGGCTCACTTCGTGCCGGTCCACACCATCGGTGATGTGTTTACCGAGGTGGAAAAGGGGAACGTCGAGTACGGGATCGTGCCGATTGAGAACTCCAGCGAAGGCGTGGTCAGCCACACCTTAGATATGTTTGTTGACTCTGACTTGAAGATCTGCGGAGAGATTCTTCTAGGGGTGTCCCACAGCCTCCTGTCTAAATCGGGCGATCTGAGGAAGGTGAAAAAGGTCTACTCACACCCACACGCATTCGCTCAGTCACGGAAGTGGCTGGAGGCGAATCTGCCGCACGTTCCGCTCTTTGAGGCTTCCAGTACGGCTGCGGCCGCAAAGCTCGTGACAAAGGATACGACCGCCGCGGCCATCGCCAGCGAACTGGCGGCAAGCCTGTACAAGCTTCACGTTATTTCTAGAAAAATAGAGGATACGCCTTGTAATGTCACAAGATTCTTGATCATAGGTGGGAACGGTCCCGCACCCACTAATTATGATAAAACCTCCTTGATGTTCTCGATCAAAGATCGGGTCGGGGCGCTACATCGGATTCTGGAGCCATTCGCGAAGTATCAGATTAACCTGACAAAGGTCGAGTCCCGCCCATCCAAGACGAAGGCGTGGGAGTATATCTTCTATTTGGATATTGAGGGGCACATTGCTGACGAGCCTGTCAAGGCGGCGCTCGCGCTCTTACAGGAGGAGTGTCTTTTTCTCAAGGTCCTCGGCTCGTACCCGAGAGAAAGTTCAATCGAGAGCTGAGAGCACCGGAAGAGTCATGGCCAAGTTGCTGGAAGAACTCGCCTCGCCGTATCTTCAGGGGCTCGTACCGTATGTCCCCGGGAAGCCTATCGGCGAAGTGGAGCGGGAACTTGGAATCACGGGGGCCATCAAGCTGGCATCAAACGAGAACCCATTGGGCCCTTCGCCGCTGGCACTCCGCGCCCTACGAGATGCGCTGTCGGAGAGCCACCGGTATCCCGATGGCGGCGGCTATTACCTGAAGCAGGCACTGGCGAAGCGCCTTGGGTTGGCGCCGGACCATCTGGTGCTGGGGAACGGCTGCAATGAACTCCTTGAGCTGATGGCCCGCTGCTTCCTGCTGCCGGGTGACGAGGTGGTGATTGCCGATCCTGCCTTCGTCATCTACGGAATGCTGGCGCATCTGCAAGGGTGCACCACGGTCCGCGTGCCGCTGAAGGCGTGGACTCACGACCTTGAGGCCATGGCGAAGGCGGTGACCTCCAGGACCAAGATGGTCTTTGTTGGTAATCCAAACAATCCCACCGGCACGGCCGTAAGGCCGACGGAGCTGACCGCGTTCATGGACGCCATCCCGGAAGATGTCATCGTCGTCATCGATGAGGCGTATATCGAGTACGTTCCTTCGGAGATGGTTGCGGACTCACTCAGATTTGTCCGGCAAGGACGATCGGTTATTGTGCTGCGGACCTTCTCCAAGATCTATGGCTTGGCAGGGCTCCGGGTCGGATATGGGATGGCGCCGCCGTCGATGGTGGAACTCCTCGAACGGATTCGCGCGCCTTTCAATGTCAATGCGTTGGCGCAGCGGGCTGCGCTGGCTGCCCTCGATGACGAAGCCCACCTGTCAAGCAGCCGAACGATGAATGAGTTGGGTAGGGCGTACCTTTCCGGAGAGCTTCATCGCCTGGGGCTGGAGTGTCCGCCGTCAGTGGCGAATTTCCTGCTGGTCGATCTGAAGCAGGACGGGCCGGCGGTAGCCGATGCGTTACTCCGCATGGGCGTTATCGTACGCCCATTAGGGGGAGCCCACTTGAAGACCCATATCCGCGTGACCATCGGGACACCGCCTGAGAACGAACGGTTCATGGAGGCGTTGAAAACAGTACTGCAAAAAGGCAGCGATCAACCAAAGCTGAAAGCAGAGGGCTAATCAATATGATCATCATTTTGAAACCAAACACGACCGAGGCGGAGATTGCCCTGGTCGTCAAGAAGATCGAAAGCTTCGGTTTGGCCGCTCACATCTCGAAAGGGACCGAGCGGACCATCATCGGGGCTATCGGCGATGAGCGGGCCCTTCAGGAGGGACCATTAGAGGCCTTCCCCTTTGTCGAACAGGTCCTGCCGATTCTGAAGCCATATAAACTGGCCAGCCGCGAATTCAAGCCTGATGGCTCCATCGTGAATGTAGACGGGGTACTGGTTGGTGGGCGGCAGGTAGTGGTGATGGCCGGTCCGTGCGCTGTGGAGAGTCGGGAAGGTCTGTTGGAGATCGCACAGTACGTGAAGACCGGTGGAGGACGCATCCTCCGGGGCGGCGCGTATAAACCTCGAACTTCCCCATACACCTTTCAAGGTCTGGGTGAGGAGGGGCTGGCCTATCTGGCCGAGGCCAAGCAGGCAACCGGATTGCCGATCGCGACTGAACTGATGGACAGCCGTGATGCCGATGCGGTCTATCAATACGCCGACCTGATACAGATCGGCGCGAGGAACATGCAGAACTTCAAGCTCCTGACGGAGGTGGGCTCGCGTCGAAAGCCGGTTCTCCTGAAGCGGGGATCAAGCAGCACCGTCAAAGAGCTGTTGCTCGCCGCCGAGTATATTCTGTCGGAGGGCAACTACGACGTCATCCTGTGTGAACGCGGGATCAGGACCTTTGAAGACGCCACCCGTAATACCTTGGATCTGTCGGCCGTCCCCCTGATCAAGCGGCTTTCGCACCTGCCGGTGGTTGTCGACCCGAGCCATGCAACGGGCAAATGGCACCTGGTCTCGCCGATGGCTCTGGCAGCCGTAGCGGCCGGCGCCGACGGCATCATGGTGGAGATTCACCCTCACCCTGAAGAGGCCCTGTCCGATGGCCCGCAAGCCCTTCTGCCCAGCACATTCGAGACACTGATGAATGACCTGAATAGAGTCGCTCAGGCTGTAGGAAGGTTCCTGTGATCAGCGAGTCGAGGCCGGAGTTGCCTCATGATGCTGCCGCTTCACTGTCCCTTCCCCTTGTGCAACGGCTTGCGATCATCGGCTTGGGCCTGATCGGTTCAAGCGTTGGGCTGGCCTGTCGCGCTCATGGTCTGGCCAAAGAGATCCGGGGAGCCGATGTCGCGCCGGACCACTGCGCGCACGCGGTCGCGCTGGGCGTCGTCGATCTGGCCTTCGCGGATATCGCCGATGCGGTCGAGGGGGCCGACATGGTCGTGCTTGCTGTGCCGGTCGGCGCGATTGCGCCGACGCTGGAGCGGATCGTCCCGCATTTGACTCCGGGCGCAGTGGTGACTGATGTGGGGAGCGTCAAAGGGGTTGTCGCGACAACGATGGACCGGCTGCTGCCGGATGGTAACGGGGTGCCTGGCCATCCGATCGCCGGCCGCGAGACGTCGGGGCCGCGCGCGGCGTCGGCCGAGCTGTTTGTCGGCGCGAAGTGCATACTGACCCCGGGTCGGTTGACCGATCCCGTTGCCATTGCGCAGGTTTGCGCCCTGTGGAGGGCAGTAGGGTCTGAGGTGCTGCAGATGCGTCCGGAGTGCCATGACGAGATCTTCGCAGCCATCAGCCATCTGCCGCACATTGTGGCCTATGCGTTGATGGGTGCTATACTTAATCTGGAAGGCGGCGAAAATCTGCACGCATTGGCGGGAGGCGGCCTGAGAGATTTCAGTCGAGTGGCCCTGAGCCATCCGGTCATGTGGCGGGATATCTGCCTCGCCAACCGTGAGCCGATCCTGAAGATGATCGAGCGATTTCAGGCTGCCCTGAACGATCTGACTGCAATGATCAGCGCTGAAGACGGCGACGGCCTCCAACAGCGGTTTGCGAGGGCACGTGCCTGTCGGGAGGATCTTGGGAACGGGAATGAACGGAACGATCGCGATCGCCCAGGTCGGTGAGCCACGCGAGCGGGCGCTGCTGGTAGGCATTCACCGCAAGCGCGACCCGCGCTGGGAGGCAGAGGACTCGTTGGAGGAACTTGCGCGTCTCGCGGACTCGGCCGGGGCTGTGGTAGTCGGAACTCTCTTGCAGGACCGCGATGCGCCGGACCCGCGCTATCTGATCGGGAAGGGCAAGGCGCAGGAGATCAAGGCTCAGTGGGGCGGGAAGGTGGATCTGTTGGTGATCGATGAGGAGCTGTCCGGGTCGCAGCAGCGAAGCCTGGAGGAACTGACCGGATGGAAAACGGTCGATCGCCCGTTGATGATCCTGGATATCTTCGCCCAGCGGGCCAGGAGCCGGGAAGGCAAGTTGCAGGTAGAGCTGGCTCAGCTTGATTATCGTCTGCCCCGGCTGGTCGGAAGCGGAACCCAACTCTCACGTTTGGGTGGCGGCATCGGAACACGCGGCCCTGGCGAAACCCAGTTGGAGACAGACCGGCGGACGATCCGTCGGCGTATGGCGAAGATTCGCGAGGAGCTGACCAAGGTCCGCCGCCATCGGGCGCTCTTGAGGCGGCCTCGAAAACGCCATGCCATCCCGATCGTGGCCCTGGTCGGTTACACCAATGCCGGTAAGTCGACGCTCTTCAATGCCCTCACGCATTCGGGTGTGCTGACCGACGACGCCCTGTTTGTGACTCTTGATCCCATCTTGCGTCGAGTGATGACGGCCGACGGATTCGGCTTTCTGCTCTCCGATACCGTAGGCTTTATCCGACGCCTTCCTGAGCAATTGGTGACGGCGTTCAAGGCGACCCTTGAGGAGTTGGGCGAGGCCGATCTCCTGTTGCACATGATCGACGCCAGCCATCCCCAGGTGATGGAGCAGAAAGAAGCCGTCGACACGATTCTCAGGGATCTCGGCCTCTCGACGAAGCCGATTGTCGAGGTATTCAACAAGGTGGATCGCTTGACGAGCGGGATTGGGCAGTCCTGCATTGGCAGTAAGACGATAGTGCCGCGAGTGGCGATATCCGCCCTCACAGGGTATGGCCTCGATCGGCTACTGCAGACCGTGCGTGAGTCGCTTGCCCCTGCCGCTTCGCAGGCGGGAGAATACGACCGGCTACCCTATCCCGCCGTTCACGCCTAAGGTTGATCACCCCTTTCCGCCGGTCGGAGCCCTGTTGATGCTGAACCTTGCCAATAGCCTCACAATTCTTAGGATCTTTATGACCCCTGTCATCTCCATCCTGCTGGTCTATAAGTTTTGGAGGCTTGGCCTGGCAACCTTTCTGCTGGCAGGGGTCACCGACGCCCTGGACGGATTTATCGCACGTTCGAGGGCCCAGCGAACAGAGCTGGGGATGATCCTGGATCCCCTGGCCGACAAGGTGTTACTCTCTGCGACCTTCGTAACGCTGGTCTACCTGCGCCAGATCCCGCAGTGGCTGTTTATCATCGTCATCAGCCGCGACCTGATATTGATCGGCGGTTTCCTGATCGTCTACCTCGTGACCGGTCAGACCACGGTGTCCGTTTCTTGGATGGGGAAGCTCACGACTGGCCTGCAGGTTCTGACCGTGCTGGCGACGCTCATCGCCCGTGTCACCGGCGGGATCGGGTCCTATGTGCCGTGGATCATCTATCTTGCCGCAGCCGTCACGATTTGTTCTGGGCTCGATTACGTTCGCCGAGGTGTGCGGGCGCTGAGCCGGTGAAGGCGACCCTAGCGTCTGTATGAATCCCTTCCGAAAGCGGGTCCGCCGGGATTTTCCACGATAACGTATTTCATTGGAGAGCACTGCAATGTCCCTTCCTATCGTGACAATCGTTGGTCGGCCCAATGTGGGGAAATCGACCTTATTCAACCGGCTGGTGGGCGGGCGACGAGCGATCGTGCACGATCAGCCCGGCGTCACCAGGGACCGGCTATACGCAACAGTCGAATGGAAGGGCCGTGCGTTCACCCTCGGTGATACCGGGGGGTTGGAGCCCGGCGTGGGAACCGGTCTGGCAGCTCAGGTGCTCGCCCAGGTCCGGCAGGCGGTCCAGGAGTCCGTCCTCGTTATCTTTGTGGTTGATGCCCGAGAGGGGCTGACGCCATTGGATGAGGAGATTGCCCGGCTGCTTCGGCACGATGTTCAGGTGCGCATCGTTGTGGCGCCGAATAAGGTCGATCGGCCGACACACGAGGTGCTGGCATCTGAATTCTTTCGGATGGGATTCGCTGAGATCTGTCCGGTTTCGGCTGAGCATGGCCTGGGTGTTGCGGAGCTGTGTGACGTCATTGTCGAGGCGCTGCCGGTGGCAGAGAGTGCATCCGAATCGAAGGCCATCCGTGTGACGGTAGTCGGTCGCCCGAATGTAGGCAAATCATCGCTGGTGAATGCGCTGCTGGGTCAGGAGCGTGTGATCGTGAGCGAGCAGGCCGGCACAACGCGGGATGCGATCGATACCCCGTTCACCTACAACGACACCGCGTATATCCTGATCGACACCGCAGGGCTTCGAGCCCGCAGTAAGGTCCAACAGCCATTGGAACGGTTCAGTGTGGTGCGAGCGCTCAAGGCTATTGAGCGGAGCGATGTGGCCCTGATCCTGGTTGACGCCAAAGACGGGATTACCGACCAGGATGCCAAGATCGCCGCGTACGTTCAGGATGTCGGAAGCGGCGCCATCGTGGTGGCAAATAAGTGGGACCTGATGCCGTCCGGCGCCGACGCCCGGCAACAGTCCACGCTGGAGATCCGCGATCGACTGCGGCACGTGGATTACGCGCCCATCGCATTCGTCTCGGCCCTGACCGGCTCTGACGTGCCCACATTGTTTCCGCTGGTGCAGAGCGTCGCGCAAGCGCGCGCTCACCGGGTACCGACCCCCCATCTCAACGAACTCATCGGCGAGGCGGTCCAGAGGTATCCCCCGCCCGCTTACGGCAAGCGCCCCGTTCGATTTCATTACGCCACACAGGCGGCGGCGCTTCCGCCCACCTTTCTGCTCTTCGTGAGTGACCCGCGCGGTGTGCGGGTTGCCTACAGGCGCTATCTGGTCAACCAACTCAGAGCCGCCTACGGCTTCATCGGCACCCCGATCCGCCTGGTCCTGAAAGGCAAGCGCGGCTAGCGCATCCGTTCAATGAAGACCTTGACAAGTCCTTAGAACAGCGGGACAATTGCTTTTGTTGGTGGGGAGTGTGCACGACTGCTGGAAGCAGGCGAATGACTGTTTAGAGCGTGATATGTGTGCTAATCAGTCACTTCAGTTCGGATGCGTTGGATGGCACGACGACGAAACGTACAGTAACCTTTTGGGGTAGGACGATGGATTGTACGAAGATTTCGGAACCTACGGGGTTCAGTGAACTATCGAAGATGGAGCAGATTCGTTATCTGCAGGCTCTCTGGGACCGGATCGCCGAGAAGCCGAACGAGATTCCAGTTCCGGAGAGTCACATCCAGCTCGCAGAGCAACGGCTGGATGAGTACCGCCGCGATCCGAGCCAAGGCCGATCAGCCCATAACGTATTCGATCGTCTACAAAAGAAGGATCGGTGACCGAGTATCGGCTGGTTGCGGAGCCGCAGGTTGATCTTGAGATTGTGGCGGCGTTCGAGTGGTACGAGAAGGAGCATGCTGGGCTCGGCCAGGAGTTCCTGGATGAGCTGCGTGCTACTTACGACCGAATCGCCGATGGACCGCTGAAGTATCAGCATCTGAGGTCAGGAATCCGCCGGGCTCTGGTGCGCCGCTTCCCATACGGCGTGTACTTTGCTACCGAGGATGATGTGATCGTTGTGCTTGCCGTGCTTCACGTGAGTCGCGATCCGGTGGAATGGCAGCGGCGAAAGGACTAGATAGGGCAGACGCCCGCTGTACTGTATACCCCCTGCTTGAGGCAGTGATGTGCCAGGTGCGCGTAGGACATGGCACAGTCGAGTAGGTCGGGTTAGCGCAGCGTAACCCGACGCATTAAATGAGATACTGGCGCGCATTCATTTCAACCCGGTCAAACACGGGCTGGTGTCCTCGGCAATGGCGTGGCCCTATTCCCGTTTTCGCCAGTATGTTGAGGCGGGGGTGTATCCAGCGGAGCGGGGATAAGGTGCGATGGATTTCAAAGGGGTGGGGCATGAGTGATGGGATCAGCTTGTCGAGTTACGCTGCGCTAACCCGATCTACGATGCTGATAGAGGGCTGAGTATGTGGCGAGATTCCATTGTGGAAGAGACGCGGAAACGTCGCGACGAATATGCGGCGAAATTCAATCACGATCCGGATGCAATCTTTGAAGACATTCGCAAGCGTCAGAGTCAGGCCGGGAAGAAACTCGTATCCTTTCGCGCACGGAAGCCAAGAC
>DATMXF010000072.1:0-11488 GCA_035561835.1 Patescibacteria group bacterium | reverse complement strand
GATCCCTGGGCGCGGGACCGGGGAAGCTATTATTCCTTGGAATGGAAGCCTCGACCCGGCGCGGAGCCGGATGAGGCGTTTTGAAGATGTTGGCAAGTAAGTCGATTCGGTGGGTTACAGCGCAAGAGCGCGCTTAACCCATCCGGCGCGGCTGCGTCTTTGTGAGGGGAAAATGGTTGACAATGCGCCTCCTTCGGGCCAAACGGGCGGGAGCCCATTGATACTTTTACCGTTGAATGCGAGTCGGCGGCCCATGTCGAGCGAAAATTCAAACGCTAGTCGCCCGATTCCGCGAGCCGATACCGGCTCGGTGTTCCTGAACTGGCTGAACGAGACGTTCATCTTCGTGATGCACATGGAGCGGCGCATCGATCCCTGGATCCGCCCGGCGTTCGATGCGGTACTGCGCGATCCGATTGCACGTGTGACCACCACATTGATCAACCTGCAGCGTCGGAACGAAGGCATGAAGCTCGCCGAGGAAAGACCGATACCGAATGAAGAAGAGCATCTCAACTCGATCATCTCTACCTTTGAGCAGCAGATGCGCCTGCTCTGGAAGCCCGGCGGATTCGAGCGAGGCGGGAATACGAAGACGCACGGCATCCTGCGTGGGGAGTTTATCGTGCATGACAATCTCCCGCCGCAATTCCGGCACGGCATTTACGCAAAGCCGCACACCTTTCCTGCCTGGGTGCGTTTCTCCGGTCCGGGTCCGTATGTGACACCGGACATCGATGACGTGGGCTTCATGAGCATCAGCATCAAACTCATGGGTGTGCCGGGGCCGAAGTTAATCGATGAGGAGACGTTCACGCTGGATATGTTCGGCGTTTCCACGCCGACCTTTGTGACACCGGATACCAAGGCGAATGCGCACCTGCAGATCTGGAGTCTGAAGAATGCGTCAATTTTCCACTTCCTGAACTTTCACCGGCCCCATATCCTGGATCTGATCATGCAGGTGCTGTTTGTCAAGACGCAGAGCAGTCCGTTCGAAGCGCCCTACTTTAGTTGCGTGCCGTATCTGCTGGGAGAAGGCCAGGCGATGCAATACTCCGTATGGCCGAAGACAAAGAAGCGAACTCCGATCCCCAGGCTACCTTTTCGCCCGCCCGACGACTATCTGCGCGATGCCATGGTCGCTGCACTGGCCGAAGGAGATGTCGAACTCGACATTCGCCTTCAACTGCAAACCGATCCGCATCTGATGCCGATCGAGAACAACGCGGTGCTCTGGCCCGAGAGGCTATCGCCTCGCGTCTCGGTGGCGACGCTCCGTCTCCCCAAGCAGACATTCGACTCTCCGGCGCAAATGGAGTTTGCCAAAAAGCTCTCCTACAATCCGTGGCACACGATCGCCGAGCATCGTCCGCTGGGTAATCAAAGCCGTGCCCGGCGCCGGATGTATCTGGAACTCTCCGGGCTGCGTCATACGATGAACGCGGTGCCGCACTACGAGCCCACCGGACACGAGACCTTCGAGTGATGCACCATGACTCCGCAGGCACACTTCATGATCCTGGCGCCGATCGTGCCGTCACGCGAGGCGGAGCTTCGCCGGTTGCTCGCCTCCATGAACGAGGCGCCGGGGCGCGTCAACGCGAATAACGCGCTGATCCCGTTTGCGCAGTTCGACACGCTGCATTTCGCGCGTCTGCTGATCCTCGACGACAAAACGCTTGAGGACGTCCGCGTCTACGGTTTGCCGGTCCGCACCTATCCGCTGTATCTCGCCTTTCTCGGAGATGTGGATGGCGAGGAGGACGCGTTCCTCAACGAGTTGGCGAGACGTGCGCCGGACGGCTTGCGCGCGATCTTTTCGTGCTGCCATGGATTCGCGTCCGACACCGATCTCGTGGCTTGGATGAAGCTGCTTCGCAGTCCTGCCAGCGCGGTGTATGTGAACACGCGTGGACGCACGGTACGGCAGATTCGCGAAGAAGCCGCGTTGCGAGAAGCGCTCGAAGACTACCTCGCGAAGTATGCGTCTTCGCTCGACGGTCTGCCACCCAGGGAGATTCATGCGAAGCTGCGGCGGTTGGTCGACGAGGAAAAATCCTCTGGCCGCCTCACCCTGTCCGACGAAAGCCCGACGCCCGTTGGCTGGTGGATCAGAAATACGCTGCACCTGATCGGCGTGCCCTTGCTGACTTTGCTGGCCTCGCCACTCCTGATCATAATCGCGCCATTCTATCTCTTTCATCTTCGCCGTTTGGAGAAAACCGATCCGAAACTGGCCCCTACCGTCGACCTGGCTTACTCCGAAGAGTTGGCGCTCGCGGAAGATCACGATGTCACGAATCAATACAGTGCGTTGGGGAGCCTGAAGCCGGGCCTCATGCGACTCGTGACCGCCATCGGGGTGCTTTCAGTCGTGAACTACTTTGCACGGCACATGGCGAGACCCGGACGATTGGGCCGCATTCGCACGATTCACTTCGCGCGCTGGGCGTTTATCGGCGGCACTGAGCGGCTGGCGTTTTTCAGCAACTATGACGGCAGTCCCGAGAGCTATATGGACGATTTTATTAATAAAACCGGCTTCGGTCTGAATGCTTCTTTTAGCAACGGCATCGGCTATCCGAGTACCAGGTGGCTCGTTCTGGACGGGTGCGCCGACGAACGCAAGTTTAAGGAATTCCAGCGCCGACACACCCTGCCGACGCAGGTGTGGTACAAGGCTTATCCCGGTTTGACGGCGATCGACTTGGAAAGGAACACGCGCATCCGTCGGGGATTGGAGTCATCGTCGATCAGCGATCAAGAGGCCCGCGAGTGGGTTGCCCTGCTATGACACACAGCGAAGTCGATTACGCGGACGTGCAAGGTTTGGTGCGCTTTGGCTACAAGCGAATGACCAAGGCCTCATACGCGCTCGTGCGGGTAAGAAACGTTGCCGCAGCACGAGCGTGGTTGCGCTCGGCTTCGGTCACCAACGCGGTCGAGATGAAACCACCGCCGACCGCGGCACTGCAGGTCGCGTTCACGTCGCGGGGCCTCAGAGCGCTCGGCGTGTCCGAGTCCGTGATCGCAGGCTTCTCGCACGAGTTTCGTGCCGGCATGACCCAGGAGAACCGTGCGCGGCAGTTGGGAGATGTGGAAAGTAACGCGCCCAAGTATTGGGAATGGGGCGGCCCAGGGAGCGAACCGCACCTCGTAGTCATGTTCTTCGCCAAGCCGGATGACTTCGATTCTTTTGTGCAAAGCGCAATGGGCGAGACTTGGAGCGACGCGTTCACGGAAGGTCATTGGCTCAAGACCGAGAATCTGGATGAGTTCGAACCCTTCGGTTTCGCCGACGGCATCAGCCAGCCGCAGATTGATTGGGCGCAGCAACGGAAACCGCCAGGCATTCAGTACGACTACACCAACGTGGTCGCGCTCGGCGAGTTCCTGCTGGGATATCACAATGAATATGGGAAAATCACCGATCGGCCTTTGCTCGATCCTGACTCTGCAAGCGCGGAATTACTGCCTGCGGTGGATGCGCCGAAAGCAAAAGATCTCGGTCGGAACGGAACCTATCTTGTGATGCGGCAATTGGAACAGGAGGTCAGGACGTTTTGGCAGTTCATCTACCAGCAAGCGGGCGGTAGTGAGGCCGAGGCACAAAAGCTGGCTGCGGCGATGGTAGGCCGGACGCGAGAGGGCGATCCGCTCGTGCCGATCCAGGAACAATCCATTCCAGGTATAGACATTCGAAAAAACCAATTCACTTTTGATCGGGATCCGGCAGGCGCCTGCTGTCCTTTCGGTGCGCATGTCCGACGTGCGAATCCGCGCAATACCGACTTTCCCGGGCGCCCGGTCAACTTTCTTCAAAAGCTGCTGACCACGCTGGGTTTTGGCCCGAACGGTTTCCGGGACGATCTCATGTCCTCCGTGCGCTTTCATCGCATCCTGCGGCGGGGCCGAGAATATGGTCCCGGACTGAAGCCGGAGAATACGCTCGCACCGGCATCGCCGGACGATCCAAAGCGCGGACTGCACTTCATTTGCCTCAACGCCAACATCTCGCGCCAATTCGAATTTCTGCAGAATGCGTGGGTGGCGAACACCAAGTTCTCCGGCTTGACCGGCGAGAGCGATCCCCTGCTCGGAAATCGCCAGGGAATACCAGGGTGCCCGGTCACCAGCAATTTCACCCTGCAGCGAGACGGCGGGTTACGGCGCCGCATGACTGGACTACCGCAGTTTGTCACGGTGCGTGGGGGTGCCTATTTCTTTCTCCCAAGTCTCCGCGCTTTACGCTACTTCGCCGGCACAGGAGACGCGTAAAGCGCGATCACGTGAAGTCATCGCGCTTAACCACTGGAGCGCAGAGCATGAGTCGACCCACGTGCGCCATCCCGCAGAGCCCGCTCCAGCCTCGTCGCCCCTGTCCGTGCCGATCCCAGGGAGCGGATCGATGAACCTTGCAATAATCTGCCTGTGCGTCGCACGCAGACAGGCGCTTGCCCGTAACCGGATCCCGTGTACCCCTCCGCCCGTCACTGGCAAGAGATCAAGGCAGCATTACAAATCTACGTTCCTGGAATAATTTGACTAAATAGAACGACAAACAGGTGTGAGCATAGTGCGGGAACACGCTGCAGTATCAAGTAGTTAGCTGGTGGCTGGGGGGCAAGGATTCGAACCTCGATAAGCAGATCCAGAGTTGTTAGACCTTCGAGATACAGCTCACGATATCCCGTATTTTCAATTGATTAGACCCTGATACATAAAGCGCTCTCTCATCATTTGCACCTTCTGAGGCCATTCCTTCCCTTCCTGAATAAGAGGGTTTATCGGAGAGGCGCACAGGAGGCGGGCATTTCACATGCTACCAACACGGATAACAATGAAAGTTTGACCGAATTGAGCCTGCATGCTAGATTCAGTTGCGAGGAGAGAACCCCGATGCCTGTTCAGCTACTGAAGCGCCTATTTACTGTGGCCGAGTACGAGCAGATGGCTACGGCCGGCATCCTTGGCGAGGATGACCGAGTCGAGCTCATCAACGGGGAGATCGTGACGATGACGCCCGTCGGAAGCCGACACGCAAGTGCCGTAAAACGTCTCCTGCACGCCTTTCTCCCCTTGCAGGCAGCAGGAACAGTCCTCCTGAGCGTCCAAGATCCCATCCAGCTCGGCGCCCACTCAGAGCCTCAACCCGACCTTGCACTCCTCCGGCCCCGGCCTGATTTCTATGCCACGGCGCACCCGAACCCTTCGGACGTGCTGCTGATCGTGGAGGTAGCCGAGACGTCAGCCGAATTCGATCGAACTGTGAAACTGCCTCTCTATGCCAAGGGGGGTATCCCGGAGGTCTGGCTCGTAAACTTAACAGAGGACCGGATCGAGCTCTTCAGAGAGCCACGCGCCGATGGCTATCAGACGCACCAGGTCGTCTCGAAAGGGCAGAGCATCGTCCCCTTTGCCTTCCCCAACTTCACGATCGCAACAGACGCCATTCTTGGCTGAACGGCTCCAAACAAGTATTCCTGCTCCTTCCGCACTGACTACTTGATGTCGAAAGCGTACTGGCCACGCAGACGCCCGCGCTTAATCAGATCCGCCTTGACGGTTTCGAAGGGAACCCCTTTCTCGTTGCGCCACTGTTCAGAGGCAAGGCCGTCGTAAAACTCCTCCCACAGCGCGCTTCTCAGGGAAGCGTCCTCCGACGATCCGCCAGTAAGCTTGATAAGGCCACCTGCTCCTTGAGGTTAATCGCCTGTTTTGGAGGCACCGCCAGTACGACGTGAGGATGATGCCCGACATGTCATCCGGGTGATCGATGCCCATGGCGTTAGAATGCTGAGTCAGTTGCGACCCTTGCCAAGAGCCTCAGTTCCTTCTTATCCACATTCCAAGGCTCAGATGGAATTTCAGTGGCCCTGTTCTCGCCAGTTTCGATAGAAGCGCGCCACGAATTGGGCCGCGGCTGGATCGCCTACCCTTACTGTACCTCCTGCTTTAGATATGCCTGCTCACTTTGGGGGGGCTTAGGGCTAAGATAGCCCGCCGTCACCCGCTCGGCCCGCGTCTCGGCCTCGGCCTTGGATGCGGCCGGCGCCGGACGCCCGAACTCGACACCATGGGCTCGGACGAGGTGGGAGTGACAGCCCCACTCGGTCCAGATGATCCCCTCACGTAGGAACCGGTCTCGGGCAGCCAGGTCGGAGCGATACTCGGGCCTGAAGGTCTTGAGCGCCACGGGGGCGGTCTTCCTGGCAGTCGAGGCAGAGCAAGACTACGCCCGTGCCGCCCACCATGACTTTAACGACTTCCTAGCGATTGGCGATGATCTTCATCGTGTGGGATCCGTCCCCTCTGACCACTCGTCAACGCGGACCTCGATTTCGCCGATTGCGCCCGTTATCGCTATCTCTTGATTTCGCTACTCTAAATTGGCCCAGTTCGATCATCTGATTTGGCCCACCCCTTACACGCACCCCGGCTTATGATAGTCCGGGCCGAATGGCCCGGAAGGGAGGCCGGGTGATCAAGAGGAGAGCGACGGTGGAGCTGTTCGAACAGATGAGGCGGGAATACGAGCATGGAGAGGGCACGATCCTGGGGGTAGCGCGCAAGTTCGGGGTGCACCGGCGGATGGTGCGACAGGCCGTGGCCGACGCGGTGCCGCCCGCGCGCAAACGACCCGGACGGCAGCGGCCGACGCTGGGGCCGATCGGACGCTAAGGTAGCTCTGTGTTCCTCCCCCTAAAGAGGGGGAATTCAGATGGGGGTGACGAAGGCCAGCCGTAAACATTCCAAATGAAAAGACTTTGCCATTTAGCACTGATTTTGCTAAATTAACCTTAGTTCGATTATCCTCCGGAGCAACAATGTCACTGATCCTTGACCGCATCACCATCGATCCTGAAGTCTGCATGGGGCTCCCTACCATCCGCGGCCTCCGCATCACCGTCGCCTTTATCCTGAAGCAGCTCGCCTCGGGCATGACCGTTTCAGACATCCTCCAAGCCTACCCCGAGCTGGAAGAAGAGGATGTTCGCCAGGCCGTACAATACGCCGCTTGGCTTGCCGGCGAAGCCACTCGCCCACTTCCTGCGGTCGGTAGCGGCCGTGGCTGAACTGAAGTACCTGGCAGACCTTCACATCTCCCCACTGACTGTCAACGCTCTTCAAGCCTCCGGTCTCACAATTCGGCGGGTAGCGGACGTTCTCTCGCCCCGAGCAAAGGATTCCGAAATCGTGACGCTTGCACGTCTGCAAGACTGGATCATCCTGACGCAGGACCTGGATTTCTCTGCTCTGATCGCCAGGTCCGGCGAGACACGACCCAGCGTTATCTCACTCCGTCTGCAACAGGCATCCCCAACACGGGTCGCACAACTCCTCTTGTCGATCCTACCCGGCCTGCAACAGGACCTCGCTCATGGGGTAATCGTTTCGATAGACGAGGGTGGTATTCGCATCCGAACGCTCCCCGTGAAATAGCGTCTTCCACCTTCACACTTCACCTCCCGCTTCTTCCTGGCCGCTGGACTCATTACCCTAGCCCATTTCGAAGGGAGCGGGCACAGCAACCCGCAGGCGAAGCGAGACTACAGCTGGGACAGCCGACCCGATTGCGTGCAAGTCTGCATTGGGTTGGTCGTCAGCCGGGACGGATTGCCGCTCGCGTTTGAAGCCTTCGATGGGAATCGGACCGATGTGATGTGACGATGGTGGAAGAGATGATCACGCTGCTGAAGCGCACAGAACCCTCAGACTGCGAGTGGTCTCCACCCCTCCAAAAGAACTGAGTGTTCTGCTCCAGCGGATGCAAATATTGCTGCCCAACCGGCCAACGATCATTGACAATGTAGTGCAGAAAACCGCCTGATCTGAGTTGTAACTGCTTGACGTTATTGGTTTGCCATGCTCCAACTGCGGAAGAAGGGCTAATGTGCCGGGTGCTGGGGGTAGCGGGATTGCTCAGCGGCCGGGTGGGCGGCGAGTTCTCGGGTATCTCGCTGAAGGCGAAGGGCTGGAAGATGGAATAACATGGATGGATGGAAGGACAAACAGGCGGGAGTACAGTGCTCGAGGACGCTGAAGTGTCAAGCAGTTACGAGGTGGCTGGGGGGCAAGAAATCGAACCTCGATAAGCAGACCCAGAATTGTCAAGCCTTTCCGAAAACAATGTACGCATTCGTGTGTTTTCGATGAGTTAGATATCGCCACCTAAAGCACCTTCCCATCATTTACATCTCTTTTTCCATCAGTTCCCCGTCCCCCTGCTCCACTTCAGTTACCCCAACGCGTCCACCCATCAACACATCCGCAGCGGTCGCACTGCCCTGTTGCGACTCCACAATAGTCTTAAGAAAGACCATGGACTTCAACTGCCTATCATCCTCACCTTGAGTGGCCTGCCTCCTTTAGCGCATGACAGGATGAGTGGCAATGATTCTATTCACCTTGATCGTTTCGGCGTGTTTCTCTGCCTGTGCGAGGTCGTACTCCATTTGCATGCCGAGCCATACCTCTGGGCTGCTGCCGAAAGCCTTGGACAGTCGGATGGCCATCTCTGGGGAAATGCCGGCCTTCTCGTTCACGAGGTTATTCAGGGTTTGTCGCCTGACACCAAGGCGTGCCGCGGCTTCGGTGACAGTCACGCCGAGCGACTCGATGCACTCCTGGCGAACAATCCTACCCGGATGCGGTGGGTTCCTCATACGCATGGCGCGTTCTCCTTCCTACGTGCTAGTGGTAGTCGATCAGATCAACATCGTGCGCGTCGCCTTCCTTGAAGCGGAAGATGACACGCCAATTTGCCCGGACAGTCACGCTCCAGAAGCCCTTGAGGTCGCCTTTGAGACGATGCAACCCGAAGCCGGGCAGGCTCATGTCCTCGGGCCGCCTGGCGCGGTTCAACACAAAGAGGATGTTTTCGAGTTTCTCGAGCAACTGCGGGCTGATGCCTTTGGCGTCGCCCTGTTGAAACAGCCGTTTCAGCCCCTTGTGCCTGAAGCGTTCAAACATAGCTCAGCGTAGCATGCACAGTGACACGTGTCAATTGTCATTCTTCTGCCTAGAGTAGAATAGAAACTGCCTTGGAGCCGACTACTTTTTGCTCTCGACCCTTGGCCTACTCCCGACAACAATTCGCATAGAACCATTTGGCCGACTGATAGTGTTTCAGATTCATTGCATCCCACCAAAGGTGGAATGACGTGGAATGATAATGAGTTGGATGAATGGGACGGCAAACAGGTGTGAGTATAGTGGGATAAAATGCTGTGATGTTAGGCAGTTAGCGGGTGGCTGGGGGGCAAGGATTCGAACCTCGATAAGCAGATCCAGAGTCTGCCGTCCTACCGTTGGACGACCCCCCACCAAAAATGAACGTCCAAAGGGCGAGGGCCTTTGGACGGTCAGAATATGATGGAACAGCCGAGAAAAGTCAAGGTGAAAAACTGTAGAAATGCCTCGCCTCACTTGAAACGACGGCGAGGTGTTGCGCGGTGCGATTGAGTATCATGAGCCCGTCCCGTTGGCGTGACCTTGTAAGCTCTCATGCAACGTCTGAAGCTTCATCATTTCGAAGGCCTTGGTCCCTCCCGGCGTATTCATCACGACCCGGTCGCCGGCCTGCTTGCCGATGAGGCTCCGCCCGATCGGGGAGGCCACCGAAATCCAGCCACGGGCGCTGTCCATCAGCTCGGGAAAGACCAGGGTGTAGACGCTTTCCTCCCCGCTCTCCTCATCGATAAGATGAACGGTACTGCCCAGGGCGACGCGGTCCTTCGGGATCTGTCTCAGATCGATCTTACTAATCTCCGCTATCCGCTGTTGCAGAAAGGCCATTCGGGCCTTGACAAAGCCCTGCCGGTCCTTGATCGTTTCGTACTCGCCGCTCTCCCGCAGATCACCCAACTCCCTGGCGACCTGAATCTTCTTCGGAATCTCCAGTCTGAACTCCCGATCAAGCTTGTTAAACTCCTGCCGAAGCTCATCAAGTAGCGCCTCAATCTTCATCCTTTCTCCTCCAATGCTTCTTCTACTCGACGTCGTACGGCTTCCCATCCCATCAACTCCATAATCGGGAAGATGGGCGGGCTGACGGTTTTTCCCGACAGCGCAACCCTGAACGGCTGGGCCAGATCGACCAGCTTCAGACCAAGGACCGATGCCCTCATTCGGAACAGCGATTCCAGAGTTGCCGCAGTAAAGGTTGGTAAGGCCTCGATCTCCGGTAAGAGCGCGCGGATCCTGGCCTTTGCCTCTCCCGACAGAATCTTCTGAGCCACGGCCTTATCGCGATCGATCTTGCCGTCGAAGACAAACCTGGACGATGACGCCAGCTCCGTCAGGGTCCTGGCCCGCTCCTGAAAGAGGCTGGCTACCTGATGCAACCAGGTCTCGTCTCTACCGACCAGCTCTTCGTGACTCACGCCGGCCGCCTCCCAGAAAGGTCTGAGCAACGCCGTCAGCCGGTGTGGATCGGTACGCTTGATGTACTGGCCGTTCAGCCATTCGAGCTTGACCGGATCAAAGATCGCAGGGGTCGTACCCACCTTCTCGAGGCTGAAGTGTCTGGTCAACTCTTCCTGACTAAAGATCTCCTGATCGCCATGAGACCAACCCAGTCGCACCAGGTAGTTCACTACCGCCTCAGGCAGATAGCCCATCTGTTGATAGGCCAAGACCGACGTCGCGCCATGCCGCTTTGAGAGACGGGAACGATCGGGCCCCAGGATCATCGGGATATGAGCAAAGTGAGCGGTGGGGAGATCCAGCGCCCGGTAGAGGGCAATCTGACGCGGCGTATTCGAGATGTGGTCGTCACCCCTGATAACGTGCGTAATGCCCATCAGTACGTCATCGACAACAACCGCGAAGTTGTACGTCGGCATCCCGTCGGAGCGAAGGAGGATAAAGTCGTCCAGATCGCTATACTCAAAGCGGATAGGGCCGTGAACGAGATCGGCAATCTCGATGTTCCCCTCCTCCTGGACCAGCAGGCGGACGGCGGCGCCTTTTCCACCCACTCCCGCTAAGTCGTTACCTCGCACACGGCAGCGGCCGTCGTACTTCGGCGAGGTGCCGGCCGCAAGCGCGGCCTTGCGCCGCGCTTCAAGCTCTTCCGGCGTGCAGATACAGTAATACGCCTTCCCCTCATCCAGTAGCCGCTGCGCATAGTCCTGGTACAGCTTCAGGCGTTCGGCCTGCCGGTATGGCCCAACCGGCCCGCCTACTTCCGGACCCTCGTCCCAGTCCAGGCCCAACCAGCGAAGGGCTTCGAGAATCGTCGTCGTCGATTCATCCGTAGACCGTTCGGCATCGGTATCTTCAATTCGAAGGATGAAGTCTCCGTTCTCATGGCGGGCGAACAGCCAGTTATATAGGGCAGTTCTGGCCCCTCCGACGTGCAGATAGCCCGTTGGGCTTGGCGCGAATCTGACCCTGATCTTAGACACCGCGATCCGTCCTATTGCTTCGACGACGGCCCAGCTTCCGCCTCGTCGATCAGCATAACGGGAATGTCGTCCCG
>DATMXF010000071.1:0-3647 GCA_035561835.1 Patescibacteria group bacterium | reverse complement strand
CCGCCTGAGGGGTCTGTAGTGTCAACTGAACCATATGAGGCTCTGTAGCATCTAAGAAGACAGAGAATATAGACGCAAACCATGAAAGCCGAGTATTGTCGGGTTACGCTGCGCTAACCCGACCTACGGCTGAATGCTAAGCGCTGACTGCTGAATGCTGTTTTCTAGGAAATTGCAGGAGAATCGTATGTTAATCAGGCATGCCCCAGACATTGCACCGTCAGAGATTACGGATTATCAGCTCTACCTCAACCGGCGGTCGTTTCTGATCGGAATGGCGACCTTGGCGCTGTCCCCGACCGGATCGGTTGCGGCAGCTCCGCCGGCAGGCAAACCTCTCCCTGCCACCCGCAACGAGCGGTTCATCCTGGAAGATTCCCCGACCTCCCTTGAGAGCATCACGACCTACAACAACTTTTATGAATTCGGCCCGAATAAGGACGATCCTGCGCGGCTGGCACATCTGCTCAAGCCACGCCCCTGGGCGGTCCAGATCGATGGCCACGTGGCACGCCCCAGGCAATACGATATCGAGGAACTGATGCGACTGTTCCCACTGGAAGAACGGGTGTATCGCTTGCGCTGTGTCGAGGGGTGGTCGATGGTGATCCCCTGGATCGGCTACCCGCTCGCTTCCCTCATCAAGCGGGTAGAACCGACGAGCAAGGCCAGGTTCGTCGAGTTCACCACGCTCCACGATCCAGCGCAGTTCCCTGGACAGCGCAAAAGCCTTTTGAGCTTCTCCTCACTCGATTGGCCATACGTGGAGGGGTTGCGGCTGGATGAGGCGCTCCACCCGCTCACGCTGCTCACATTCGGACTGTACGGACAGGTGTTGCCGAACCAGGACGGCGCCCCCGTTCGCGTCGTCGTGCCGTGGAAGTACGGCTTCAAGAGCGCAAAGTCGATCGTGCGGATTCGCTTCGTGAGTGAACAGCCAAAGACGGCGTGGGAAAAGGCAGCCCCAAAGGAATACGGGTTCTACTCAAACGTCAACCCTGCCGTTGATCATCCGCGCTGGAGCCAGGCGACTGAGCGGCGGATCGGAGAGTTTCGACGACGAAAGACGCTGATGTTCAACGGCTATGCAGACCAGGTCGCGGCGCTATACGCCGGGATGGACCTGCGACGGGACTTCTGACCCGTGTCCAAGCGAGCTCGCATCATTCTGAAGAGCGCCGCGTGGGGCGTTGCGTTGTCGCCCCTTCTGCTTCTGCTCTATCGATTCCTCACCAACGGGCTCGGCGCCAATCCGATCTCGTACGCCACGAATCTGCTCGGCGACACCACGCTCCGACTGCTGCTCGCCAGCCTTGCACTGACGCCTCTTCGCATCCTGTTCGGGATCGCGTGGCACATGAGCCTGCGGCGTCTGCTGGGATTGTTCGCGTTCTTCTACGTCTGCCTCCACTTCATCGTCTGGATCGCGGTAGACCACGTCTTCGACTGGGGGGAGTTCGCGGCCGACATCGTGAAGCGGCCCTACATCACCGTTGGCATGTTCGCCCTGACGCTGCTGATACCGCTTGCCGGCACTTCCACATCAGGGATGGTGAAACGTCTGGGGGGCAAGAACTGGCGGCGGCTGCACAGGCTGATTTACCTCATCGGTCTGCTCGGCGTGCTGCATTACCTGTGGCTGGCCAAGAAGGGCGTGAACGACCCGTTTTTCTACGCCGGCATCCTGGCCGTCCTGCTGGGTATTCGCCTGTGGGACTGGGCGCGACACAAGGCCTGGTTGGGCGTTCCGACATGGCTTCATGGGTGCCATTCGCTGATAAAGACCGCCAATGGAATGCGTGGGGGTTAATCCCCGGCGGCGCCGATGATCGCTCGATCGGGATCGATCTCCTCCCGACCTCCCTTCAGACCATTCTAGCTCTCTGGTCCATGGCTTGGTGTATTATCAGAACGTGGCTGTTTTATATTATTGGTATGTTAATAAGATTTGACACGATTCTCCAGTGTGGTAGCATATAGCCATGACGGTCAAACTAAAAGATACGCGACCCGAAGGAGTAGTGACCCGGATCGGCAAGGGGGCGCGAGTCGTGATTCCAGCCGCGCTCCGTAAAGCACTCGCGCTTCACCCGGGCGACCCTGTGGTCCTTCAGGTCGAGCAGGACACGTTGCGGCTGATCCCGCTCCGGCAGGCCATTGCTGAGGCACAACACCGCGTTCGCCAGTATATCCCGGTAGACACCGCCCTTGTCGAAACACTACTCCAGGAGCGCCGGAGAGAGGCGAAGCGTGAGTAAGGCCGTCCTTGATGCCTCCGCGCTCCTCGCCCTGCTGAATCAGGAGGAGGGGGCGGAACGGGTCGCCCCTTTCCTGGCGGATACTGTGATCTCGACGGTGAACCTGGCCGAGGTCGTCACGCGTCTGGCCCTTGCAGGGATGCCGGAGACCGCCATTCGGGAGACTCTAGCCTTCCTACCTCTGGAATCGGTACCATTCGACGTCGGGCAGGCCATTGAGGTGGGGCTGCTCGCGCCTACGACCAAGCCCTCAGGGCTGTCGTTGGGCGATCGGGCCTGCCTGGTTCTGGCCCGCCGTCTCAATGCCACTGCGGTCACAGCGGATCAGGCATGGGTGGGCATCGACGCCGGGGTGGCTGTCGAGTTGATCCGTTGATCCGGATGTTCGCGAACACAGATTGGTCAGGCGCCCTCTCAGCCTTCACCACATAGCGCCAAGGCCACGGCCGCCGGCCACTGACAATCCGGGCGTATCGACACCATCACCTTGCTCGCACGTTGACTCGCCGATATACGCCGTCCAGACCGTTGAACCTATCGTGTCCGTCTACACGAACGACTTTGGGATACACATTCTGTTCTCCTCAGAATCGATATTGACAAGCGAGGATAGTTGACGCGGCGCAAAGGAGGGTCTATGATTGCATCATTGTGATGCACTCTATGATGCAGAATAGGAGGTACCGATGAAAGCGGTCACGTTGAGGAATCTGCCTCCAGAGCTCACCCGGGTGATTGACCGGAAGGCTATAGACCAAGGCACGAGCGTGAACAAAGCGGTCATCAGCCTGCTGGAGGAGGCGCTAGGAAGAGGGCGAAAAAAACGGGTCAAGCCGCTTCACCACGATCTGGACGCCCTGGCAGGATCGTGGACAGCGCAGGAAGCCGAGGCGTTCGACCAGGCCCTGGCCCGGCAGCGCACGATCGACCCGGACCTGTGGACATGATGCGGGTGTTGGTGGATACCTCGGCGTATTCCGCGTTCATGCGCGGCCATCCCGAGGTCAAGCTTGCGATTCAGCGGGCCGACCAGATTTATCTCAGCCCCGTCATTCTGGGAGAGCTGCTGGCCGGGTTCATCCGTGGCGGTCGACAGAAGAAGAACCAAAAGGAGTTGCAAGCGTTTCTGGAATCACCGCGGGTCACATTGGTCAGTGTGGACGAAGAGACCGCCGAGCGGTACGCGGTGATCCTGAACGCGCTGTGGCGTGCCGGTACGCCGATCCCGACGAATGATATATGGATTGCGGCCAGCGCCATGCAGCATGGGCTGCATCTTTTAACGACGGACCCGCATTACCGGAAGATCGTCCACATCATTGTAGACTATGTCGAAACCTCGTGATTATGCACTCGGCCTGGTCCGATACCCTGTCCGACTTCACCCAA
>DATMXF010000070.1:0-4521 GCA_035561835.1 Patescibacteria group bacterium | reverse complement strand
GTCCCGGAAGTACCCCTGGCTTAGAGACGGGGATACCGGAGACACCGTAGAGATGGAGGTCGAGGGGATTGGGATCCTGACAAACAGCTTTACCCGAAGGGGTGAGGGCAATGGATAAAGCGCAGCGCGGGCCGGGCGGCTTGAGCGAGGCAGAACGGGATCTCCTCCTGGCGGAACTGTGGGGCACATTCACGTTGAAGCTTGATCATGCCGCCCTCGCGACGCAGAGTCTCCGGGAAACGGCCTATCTGTTCATGCGCGCACTCCAGGGAGGTCAGGTGACCTACAAAAGCCACGATGTCAATGATCCCGCAGCCCCTTCCAGCATGAAGACCGTCGCCATCCAGCTCGGCCAGATGCCGGGGTCCGGCTATATCGCGCCGGTGGAGGGAATCGACCGGAGGGGAGAGTCGCAGGTCTCGCACATGATCAACTGCTGTGGGGAAGGGATCCAGCACGTCGCGCTTCGCATCGAGGGAGAATCGATCGAGGCATACCGTCGGATCACTGAACGGCTCGGAGTCCGCTACATCACCCCCATCCTGTATGATGATCGCAGCCGGCTCCTGCAGATGTTCACCGGCTCGCTCTTCCGCTCGCCGAACCCGGCGGCAGGGCCATTCCTCGAACTCAATCAACGCCTCGACCTGTTTGATCGCGATCCTACTCATTTTCACCATGCCACGGTCCAGGCGCTGTATCGGTGCATGGAGGAGTTCCAGGAGGCCGGCAAACCGATCTGGATTCTCGACTTCGACGCCATTCCGCCGGACTGGGACCCGTTCACAGAATGAGATGCGTGTGCGTAGAGGATAGACAACGATGGAGTACGTTCCAAAGCTGATGAATCTGACACGGGCCGAGCGACGGGTCCGGTCTGACTACCGGACGGCTCTTACGGACTGGCACGGGAGCGGCCGCCCTCCGAGAGACCTTTCGAGCTACAAGCTTGAGTTCGGTACGGAACTCCTGATGGAGCACCCTCCAACCGCCATCGTTGAAAGCGCGACGATGCCCGCTGACGACCTCTTGTTCAACGCGCATGTCGAACGGCCAATGCGGGAGAATCGTCCTCTCCAGAGGCAAGCCTTCCACGTCGCAGAGATGGCCACGTTCGGCTCCTTCGTCCCTGTCCTCTCAAGCAACGATGTCACCATTCGGGTCTGCAATGGGGATTTCGGAGACGCCGGGAAGTGGCAACTGCCCTCTCGCCATGCGGACTGCCATGAGCTCTATTTTATCCATCGGGCCGAACACCCCGTGAGTCTCATCACCGATTTCGGGCTCCTCAAAGAGGTCCACGAGGGCGATTTCATGTGCCTCCCACGAGGCACCACCTATTCGTTTCTCTTGACCGGAAGGGTGTCCATCCTCCTCTATGAAATTCCGAAACGGCTGTGTCGCCCCTATGACTACTGGATGGGCGATCAGCAGCCCTGGCCCTTTTCGCCGGCTGCGCCGATTCCGCCGGAGCCGACGCCTCTTGCCGCCCTCCATCCGCCGCTCAGCGGCGACGAGGCCACACAGGTTGTCGTCAAAAGACGGCTGGGCAGCTTCACGTTGCTCACATATGCAGCGCCGGTCTTCGATGCCGTAGCGTGGGAGGGAGAGGTGTGGCCGTTCATCTTGCGCCTCGACGATCTGGTTGCGCTGTCCTCGCCACACGTTCACCTCGATCCGAAGAAGCTCACCGTCTTCGTGAGCGAGGATGAAGGGATGGCAATGCAGGTATTCCTGCCCCGGTGGATCCACAGCCTGCCGTATCACCATCTCAATTGGGTCGATGAGGCCCTCTTCAATCACAAGGGATACGGCGCTCGCCCCGAGATTACAGATGGGTTCATGACGTTACACCCTGCAGGTCTGCCTCATGGCCCGGATCTGAGGCTCCTGGCCAATATCGCTCGGGAGGAGGCTTCTCACCCGAAGGACCTGCCATTCCGGGAGGAGATCGCCGTGATGGTGGAATCCAGATCGCCATTCGGTGTTTCAGAGGATGCGGAAAAGGTAGAACTGGAGGGATATGACCAATCCTGGTACCGCCAATCAATTGAAAATACGGTGAAGGCCCCGCCATCGGACGATTGATCAGGTTCACCATCCACTATCTGAAGCCCTATGCTCGCCACCGAAAGAGCCCAGGGGACCAGGTGTGTACAACGTATTGACGTCCGCTCCCGCCTAATACTGTCCAGACCTGTCTGTGTAACCCGTCACGCAGGCACAATATGGGAAATTGTTATTGCAAATAATAGAAGTGTAGTGCAATCATGTTCTGACTTATTGCAATAACCGACTATTCCTTGATTCCTTGCAGCTAAATGTGGACCTCAGTGCCCTTTAAAGAAACAGGGTCGGCCTTGACAAACGCACTGTGGCTTTCTTGAATGTACCGATGCGATTCATTGCGATGGGATTAGCGGCGCTGCTGATCGGCGCAGGAGGGACGAGTATGGAGCTGAAGAGTCAGGCGTTCCAAGCTGGTAATATGATTCCAGCCAAGTACACGTGTGATGGACAAGACATCTCTCCGCCGCTGAGCTGGTCTGATCCTCCAGCCGGAACGATAAGTTTTGCCCTCATCTCGGACGATCCTGATGCGCCAATGGGAACGTGGGTCCACTGGGTGCTCTGGAACATCCCCGTGAGCGCCCGTACCCTCGAAGAGAATCTTCCCAGGACGGCTTCGCTTGCAAATGGGTCCAAGCAGGGTACGACCGACTTCCACCGGGTCGGGTATGGCGGTCCCTGTCCGCCATCCGGCACTCACCGGTACTTCTTCAAGCTATACGCGCTCGACACAACACTGGATCTGCCGTCCGGTACGACCAAGAAGGATCTGGAGAAGGCGATGGGGGGTCATATCCTGGCGCAGACTGAGCTGATGGGGACATATCGCCGGAGGTAAGAATGGCCGCAGAGAAGGCCGTCCTGCACTATCTCGTACGACATGGCGGGTCGAAATCCGAGCGTGAGGACCCGGCGAAGCCGCTCAGCGACCACGGGCGCGAGGAAGTCATGCGAGTCGCCAGGTACGCTGCGTCCATTGGAGTTGAGGTCGCTGAGATTCGTCACTCGGACAGGCTCCGAGCCCGGCAGACCGCCGAGATTCTGGCCGAATACCTGCTACCGCGGCTCGGGATTCGGGAGGTGGATGGTCTCGCGCCAGGAGCCGATCCGGACAGAGTCCGCACAGAGCTGGAGGCTGCTGAAGAGCCGCTGATGCTTGTGGGCCACCTGCCGCACCTGGGCCGTCTCATTTCGGCTCTGGTACTAGGCAATAGCGAGACGGAGATCATTCGACCGAATACGGGGACAATGATCTGTCTCGCCAAGACCGATAGGGGCTTTCGACTGCTGTGGGTTCTCACCCCTGAACTGGCTCAGGCATAGAGAATCAGAAGAAACGTCGAGACAAAAGAACTGAGACCGTCAACCGGAGGACAATGCGAGCACTGCTGATCATGGTACTGGGCGGGTGGATCGTAGGCAGCTTGCTGATGGCGTTTGTGGCAACGCAGAATTTTCGCACAGTCGATCGCCTGCTGTCGGCGCCAACGCCGGAGTTCTCACGGGCTCTCGCACCGATCGGGCACGATGAGGCCCGCGTTGTCCTGCGCTATCTCGTATCAGAACTGAATCGGCTGTATTTTGGCGCCTGGGGGCTGACCCAACTTGCGTTCGGTGCGGCCGTCGTAGCTGCCGCCATCGGGCTCAGGCCTCTGGACCGCACGATGATCGCTGCCGCCGCAACGATCTTGGCCATCGTGATTGTGTCGCTGCTGCTCAGTCAGTCGCTCCTATCACTCGGCCGAAGTCTGGACTTCATTCCCAGGACTATGGTTTCGCTTGAACTGGCGCGCTTTCGGAAACTCCACCTGGTCTATACCGCCCTCGATCTGCTCAAACTGGCCCTCTGCGTCTGGCTGCTGATTCGCGCCACTCGCCAGGCGCACGCAGCGACCATGAAGCGCTAGGCCGAAAACCAGTCTGGCGAAACCCATCCCACAAAGAAAACGACCTCCCGGAGGGTTCTCCGGGAGGTCGTAACGGTTCAGTGTAGGCGTAGGTTGACTACGCTGCCCTGGTCACATTGGCAGCTTGCTTCCCCTTTGGCCCATCTACGACGTCAAACTCCACAGCCTGCCCTTCATTGAGCGACCGGAAGCCGGATCCGGAAATCGCAGAATAATGTACGAATACGTCGTCGCCATCTTCTCGCGCGATAAAACCGTAACCTTTTGCATCGTTGAACCACTTCACAGTACCTGTAACTCGCATCAAACTCTCACCCCCTTCCGTCTGAACTCTCGAGGCGAAGCCTCGATAAACAAAAACCGCGAAAGCCTTATCCAGCAGCTTTCGCGGTTCTCGAAATTGCACAACAAAAGCGTGCTACGAAGACAGTTGCACAATAACGGCAACTCATCGCGATGTCAAGAACTTTTTGCGTCTTTCCCGTCACAAACACCAGACTTTAACACGTTATTAGTGAATTTCACTCACGCAACGGCGACGGAG
>DATMXF010000069.1:0-2781 GCA_035561835.1 Patescibacteria group bacterium | reverse complement strand
GTATTAAAGAAGTCGGGCGGGAGATTGTCCGGAGCTGAAAAGGCGTCTGGGACGCCATCCCAGTTGATTTCCCGGCGGCCATCGGGGAATGAGCCTCCCACGCCGCGGTTTACCCCGAGAAAATCGCGGAAGCCATCGACTTTATCTTGGATCTCGCCTGGGCTTGCCCCCGATGCTTCAAACACGACCAATTCGGCAACAGCGCTTGTTGGCAACGACAAGATGAACGCGGCCAATACGAAAGTAATATGCTTTATCATTGCGCCCTCCTTTCAATACCATTAGCGTTCGATGTGTGAATAGATACGGTGCGATATCGATTATTCATGAGGGTCTGCTCGGGCTCGAAGGGAAGGGGTACCTGGAAGCGGATGACGATATCCTGACGATCCAGTTTTGCGTGTAAGTGGGGCGAGTTGTCTCAGGAGCGCAGCGACCGTCTCAAGAACGGCGTCCACATGAAATGGCTTCGCAATATACGCTACACAGACCGCCTGTCGAGCCGCTTCCCGGTCAGCCTCGGCGTCAAAGGACGTGAAAGCGGCGACGGGGATGTCGCTCGCGGCACGATCGCTCTTCAGGACTTTGACGGCTGGGAGGCCGTTCGGTTCAGGCAGCTCGAATCCCATCAGGATCAGATCCGGCCGGACCGTCTTGACCAGCGCTATCCCGTCCAGCGCCCGTGTAGTCTGATAGACCCGGTACCCCTGGGATTCCAGGATATCTCGCACCCACTCCTGCATCGCCTCGTTGTCATCGATGACCGATATCGCCGCTTTCACCTCGTACGGTCCAGCCATGCAAGCGCCTCCTCCTCTGCGTTACAATATAGTTCGTAAGTCTAGGAAGGGTCGTCGGGTGAATACCTGAAAGAACAGAGGGAAATCCCTGAGGGAAACGGGAAGCTGAGATCGCAACCTACGAGGCGCTCATCCGCTGCGGGTCGCAGGAAGCGGCCCGACACGTAGGCCGGCTGCGCCTTGAGGGCAAAGAGTATCTCGTGGCCGATGGCGACATCATGACGATCCGGTTCAACGTCTAAGGCGGGATGGCAACCCCTGAAAGAAGGCCAACGAAGCTTCCCTAAAACAGACCAGAGGCACCTTTGGGTGTTTTCTCTGACGACCTTCGGTTGCAGCCGCGTAAGGCTGCCTTAGGCTTGAGTGTTGAGGAATGTATCGACCGACACCGCTACCGTAGGAAAGTCGTTTAAGATCTCCTTATCCAACGTGACCAGAAAGGTCCCTAATTCCTGAGCGAGTGCGACAAACTCACAATCATATGCGGAGCATGTGCTGTCGGCGACCAATCGTAGTACCCGGTCCGAATCCACCTCATATTCTCGATCTTCCATCATGCGGAGCGCTTCGTCCATCAGTCGCCGACTCTCTGCCAGCAACAACCACTGCTTGCGAAGATAGCCGGCCAGCACATTCCGGAATTCACTTCGCCACAGCAACGGCGCGGCCCAGTCCGCATCCTGGCGCAGAACGTGTTCCGCTTGCTGGGAGTGCTTGCTTTCGAGATACAAATAGCCGATCAGATTGGTGTCTACGACGATCATAGGCGACCCGCGCGCTTGATGAGGTTGAATTCCCGCTGCGTGATGGGATGAGGTCGGGTACTGCGACGCAACCGGCGGACACGCCCGAGCAGGACTTCCGGGTCGAGCTTCCGGCCCCGCACGCCACGTTCGATCTGGGTGATAATTTCACTATTGATGCTGCGGCGATTCGCAGCAGCAGACTGCTTGAGCAATTCATACACCTCTGAGGGAATGTTTTTGACCGTAATCGTCGGCATGGCGATTCTCCGCATAGGTTCAATATGGAACCATTATGGTTCTGTGGTGGCTGATTGTCAAGGTCCGCTGGAGGGGCGGCGGCAAACGATGTTGCGGATCAGCGGCTGGCGGATGCGAGAGCGTGCTCGCGTGGACCACATATGCGCCTCCAGGATGAATATGGTAGATTAACACACCACAAGGTGTAACCCATCTCCCCGGACCGTTTTGTTACCTATCTCCCAGACTGGTCACATCTCCTGGTTTATTGAGTCGCCATTATCTGACCCACTCTGGCTTGTAGCGCCCGATCTCTCGGTCGCTGAGTGGACCCGCGATTGTACGAGTTGCGAATTCTGGCAGATCCCCACGAACTTGCTCCACGTTCCTGGTATCCCGATTAAACCGGTAGAGCGGCGGCTCTACCCAACGAATGGTCTCAAGACCTGTGTTCGGATCCTCCTCAACAGCCAAGCTATGAACGTAATGGGCGCGCAAGGAGGGATTATGACCACACCACCAGTAACCATTGTCCCACCGCGCCTTGTAGGGATTCTCCCCGGGCTGCTTCGACCACCAAGCAAGTTCCGTCAGGGAGTATGCGTGGATGGCATAGAGTGTCTCGACGATTTCGCCAACGACTCGCTGCGACAGGCATGGTCGAAGGATAGCCGCTACGCGATCCTCGACTGCTGCGTGCGGACCGTCCCACTCCCACGTCACCAGCCACGCCTTCTGACCTCGTCTTTTCCCCATGCTGACTCGTGTGCCTAAAACGAATAAGCTTTTATCCGGCGGGTTAGTCCTCACAACCGTAGGTCTGGTCTTGAGTGACCCGCCGGATAAAAGCTTATTCGTTAGCCGTCAGGCACGAGAATGATCTTATGAATGTTTCCGCAATCGGAGCGCGTGTCGATGCTCTTCTTACAATGACTCAACAGCAGGCCTCGATGCAACTTCAGAACACACTCTACCAGGGAACCCTCGGAGTCATGGCC
>DATMXF010000068.1:0-6635 GCA_035561835.1 Patescibacteria group bacterium | reverse complement strand
CGGCCACTGACCGGCCTTGATTCCCAGATCGGCGAGTTTATTATGCGGGCTTCTGTGGCCAAGCCGTACCTTGCGCGTCTGATGGATTTGCTTGACTTCGTGACCCCTCTCTGCGAGGAGGAAGGTCGCGCCTATCTAACTATCGCACTCGGATGTACCGGCGGCCATCACCGTTCGGTCTTTCTCGCGGAACAGCTTGCCGGCCATTTTCGAGAGTGCGGCTATCTGGTCAACGTTCGACACCGTGACATCGAAAGGGCCTGAGCATGCACTCATCCCGTCCAGGGCTGAGGGAAAGCGTGTAGGCGACGCAGGAGCCCTCGATTCGGACCTCGAAGGGCGGGATCCGGCCGATGGGCGCCTGGTGATGCCTCCGGCAGGCCGACTTCTGAGGATGGGTGCCTCTGCCGGTCCCACTAACATGGGGGTCGACGAAGCGCTCGCTACCTTGTGTAGGGATGGTGCGACCCTACGCTTTTACGCATGGGAGACTCCGACACTTTCTATCGGTTACTCTCAGCGAATCAACGATATTGACCCAGTGGCCTGTCGTACATCCACGGTGCATCTGGTACGTCGTCCTACAGGCGGTCGAGCCGTGCTGCACCAGCAGGATCTGACCTACAGCCTGATCCTTCCCCTGCGCCCACCCTGGACGAAGATCTCGATCAGAGAGAGTTACCGCCAGATAAACGTGTCCATGCTGCGGGGCCTTGAAACGCTCGGTCTGGAGGTGGGGCTTGGGCGCCGTTCCAGACAGGTGAACGGAGCGCTGTCCCCATTCTGCTTTACAGCCATTTCGCACTATGAGGTCTTGGTTGGAAGGAAAAAGGTAATCGGCTCGGCGCAGCGGCGATTTCCCACGGCGCTTCTCCAACAGGGGAGTATCCTGTTGGATTTCGACCCTGCCGGCATTCTTAATCTCCTACGCCCAGCCGACCGGTTCGCGGCTGCAGGCGCGTTCGAGACAGTGGGTTCACTGCGGGAGGCTCTGGGATGGCTTCCTAATCGTCTGGAAGTAGAGACGGCGATTCGAAACGGATTTGCTGGGGAGATGGGAATCGAATTCGTGGAAGGTGAGCTTCGGCCAGAAGAGCTCCGGCTATCTGTGGAGTTAGCCGCCACACGCTATGGCTCAGATGGTTGGACCTTTCGTCACTGATACTATACGGGATCGACCTTGACAGTCTCCTTGAGCCTTTGCTACGGTATCTCCGTAACGCTATACTCGTATCTGGAGGAGTAATTACTTAGGTAGATAGACTGTAGGCTATTAGACTGTAGGAATGCGCACAGATGAGCCAGGCGGTTCCGAATGCGACGCGAATAATGATGGAGACCGAAAAGGTTCTGAGCGCCTTGATTCGGTCCATGCGCAACGACTAACAGCCTTCAGCCTACAGCCTGAACACCTTGTAGTTACGGGGAGGGCAATAATGAATAATGCGAGCGAACCGGTGAACGCCGAGCAGCCGGCAAACGTTTCAACTCCGACTAACGGACGGATCAATCAAGAAAAGGCGCAGTCCGGCAACGGGTCGTCCTGGGCCAGTGAGGAGGACATCGACACCTTCGATCAGTTCGTCCGGAGCTTTTGGAAAGGGGAGATCTCCCCGGACGAATTCAAGCGGTTCCGCCTGCAGAACGGGATCTATGGACAGCGGCAGGAAGGGGAGCAGATGTTTCGAATCAAGATCCCGTGGGGCGGCCTCAGTGCGGCTCAACTGGAGCTGCTCGCCGAGTTGGCGGCCAAGGCTCCGAATGGGGTAGCCCACGTCACGACTCGCCAGAACATCCAGCTTCACTTCATCAAGCTCGACCAGGTAACAGGACTGATGAGGAGCTTGGCCTCGGTCGGCCTGACGACCAGAGAGGCCTGCGGCAACACCGTTCGCAACGTCACGGTCGGGCACTGTGCCGGGGTTTGCCCTCAAGAACTGTTTGACGTGACCCCGTACGCTGAGACGATTGCGCGATTTCTTCTACGCAATCCGATGAACCAGAACCTGCCCAGGAAGTTTAAGATCGCGTTCTCCGGTTGTCCCGACGACCTTGGCCTCAGTCCCATGCAGGACATCGGTGCCCGCGCTGCGCTGCGATCTGCGGGGGGGAAGGAGGAGCGCGGCTTTCAGCTCTATGTCGGGGGCGGTCTGGGCCCCATACCGCGCCTCGCGGAACTACTTGAGGAGTTTACACCGGAGGATCGGTTACTGCCGACTGTCGCTGCTATCGTACGCGTATTCGACCGCCTCGGTAACCGTGACGATCGACACAAGGCCAGGATGAAGTTCGTCCTGAACAAGCTGGGGATCGAGGCGTTTCGAACGCTGGTGTTCCAGGAGCGAACCGGACTGGAGTCCACAATGGCCGGGCAGTTCCCTCCTCTTGTCGTGTGGGAGAAGGTTCCGCTTCATCATGCATCGCCCGGTTTGACGGGCGCCCCCGTAGAGCCTGACGATTCTGCTTACCGACGGTGGAGGACCACCAATGTTGTGCAGCAGAAGCAGGCCGGGAATGCCATGGTCTCTATTCGCCTTAAACTGGGTGACATCACCTCAGCGCAGCTCAGAACCCTCGCCTTCGCGGCGCGCGAGTTCGGCGATGGGACCGTCCGCAGCACGAACCAGCAGAACTTCGCTCTCAGGTGGGTTCCATCCGGGCGCCTGCCTGCGCTCTATCGGGTGCTGAGCGCCGTCGGTCTGGCGGCGCCGTCGGCCGAACGATTGGCCGATGTGACTGCCTGCCCAGGCGCCGATACCTGCCAGCTTGGAATCACCTCCTCTCGAGGCTTGGCGGCTGCTCTGGGAGCGCTCTTCGATGATGAACTGAAGAGTCTGGCGGATGAGACGGGGATTCGGATTAAGATCTCCGCCTGTCCAAACTCTTGTGGTCAGCATCATCTTGCAGACATCGGACTGTATGGCGGCGCAAAAAAGTTCAATGGTCAACAGGTGCCGACCTACGAGATGTTGCTGGGCGCGAGGTTGACGCCAGGCCAAGCGAGCTATGCCAAACCGGTGGCGCGGATTCCGGCAAAGAATGTCCCGGGCGCGGTAGAGGCGGTCCTCCAGCACTATCGGAAAGAGCGACAGAATGGGGAGTCGTTCGCCAGCTTTCTGGATCGCTGTGGGTTGGAGTCGGTGAAGACAGTCCTGGCGCCGTTCACAGAGCTGCCGCCGGCCTCTGAGGCGCCGGATCAGTATCTTGACTACAATGCTGAAGAGGCGTTTTCCATTCATGTTGGTCCCGGCGAGTGCGCCTCGTAGTGGTCGGATGAAGCTGAAAGCTGAGCGCTGATTGCTGAACGCTTTTTTCAAGAGCATGAGAGGAGAGAGCATGCGAAGACAGATCGTCACGCCGGTCCTGTGGATGGTTGGACTGGCGTTAGCAGTAGGAGTCACGTGGATTGACCAGGCGTGGGCGTACGAAGCCTGGGTCACGAATCAGGAAGATCATACCGTTACCGTGATCGATACCGAGACGAATAAGGTGATTGATACGATTACGCCAGGCGGTAAGAAGCCGCATAATATTGCCTTTTCACCGGATGGCGTCCATGCCTTTATCGCGAATGCCGCGTCCAACGATGTGAGTATGGTCGACGTAAAGACGAGGAAGCTGGTTGCCACACTGCCCGCCGGAACCAGAGCCCACGGTCCTGCCGTCTCTCCGGATGGGCGGCAGCTCTGGGTGGCGAATCCGGGATCCAACGATGTGACGGTCATTGATCTGGAGGGGCGGCACACGATCGATACGATCGCGGTGGGAAAGGCTCCCGCACTTGTAGTCTTTGACCCGAAGGGCGTACGGGCCTATGTCAGCAACGGGGGTTCGGGAGATCTGTCGGTAATCGATGTGAAGAGTCGGAAGATCGTCACGACGATCGAAGCCGGCCGAGGCGCCATGGGGACCGACGTGACCTGGGACGGCAAACTCCTGTTGGTCACAGCAGGAGATGTGGATCAGATCGACGTTATCCATCTCATGAATCATCAGGTTGCGGCGCGGATTCCCCGCGAGGGCGAGCCTCACGGTCTGGTGATCTCACCTGATGGCAAGCACGCGTATGTGGCCAATCGTAAGGCCAGCGTCGTGTCGGTCATCGACTGCAAGGCGTTGAAGATCGTCAAAGATATTCCGGCAGGTAAGCGGATCGACATCGTGACGATCACGCCGGACGGCCGTCGGCTCTACGTGACCAGCCGTGACACAAACAGTGTCATTGTCATCGATACATTGACGGATAAGATTGTCGCTGAGATCCCGACAGGAAAAGATCCGCATGGGATCGCCATACTCCCTGCGAGTCATCACTAAACTATACTTGCATGAGTCGATCTCAATACCTTGTAATGATATGGTCGTAATCGGGCGTAGAACTGCGTGAATCGTGCATACATCCATGTTGTCCAACAAGGAGGAATGATGGGAGCAGAGTCTGGAGTGCAGAGCGTGAATCAAGGAAGTGGAACGTTGTCTGCCGAGGGCGTAGCGGAGCTGAACCAACGGTTTCGAGGTGCCACACCGGAGGCGGTGGTTCGATGGGCGATCGATACGTTTGCTCCGAAACTGGCGCTCGCCAGCAGTTTTGGGGCTGAAGATATGGTATTGATCGATATGCTGTCGAAGCTCGATCCGACGATCACGATCTTTACCCTGGATACAGGGCGGTTGCATGAAGAGACGTACGAGGTGATGGAGCGGACCCGGGAACGCTACAAGGTTACGATTGAGAGCTACTTCCCGGGGCGAGATGCCGTAGAGGCCCTGGAGCGCGAGCGAGGGTTTTATTCCTTCCGGGAGAGTATTGAAGAGCGAAAGTTCTGCTGTCGCGTTCGAAAGGTGGAGCCGCTCGGTCGGGCGCTGAAGAGTGTTGACGCATGGATCACCGGGCTCCGGCGGGAGCAGGCAGCGACCCGCACCGGCATCGACGCCGTGGAGATCGATGCAAGCCATGGCTCAATCGTCAAGATCAATCCTCTCGTCGAGTGGACCGAACCGCAGGTCTGGGCGTATATCCGCGAGTACGATGTGCCCTACAACGCCCTCCATGATCAGGGATTCCCCAGCATCGGTTGCTCACCATGCACGCGGGCTATCAAGCCTGGCGAAGATGTGCGGGCGGGACGATGGTGGTGGGAAAACCCCGAGACCAAGGAGTGCGGGTTGCACCTTGACAGCCGGCATGGCGATCACGGTAAAAGCAGCTAAGGCGAGAGGTCGATCTTAACGGGAGAGCAGATAATGTCGGAATCGAAGGAATTATCGGAGAATGAGGCGCTGACGCCGATCCTTCCACATGGCGGACGGCTCGTCTCACGGGTGCTGACAGGAGAGGCCAGGACCGATGCGATCGGCAGGGCGCGGGATCTTCCCATGATCTCGTTGAACGCGAGGGCGATCTCTGATGTGGAATGTCTGGCTACGGGCGTATTCAGCCCGCTCGAAGGGTTTATGAATCGAGCCGACTATGAGGGTGTCGTCAATGAGATGCGCCTGAAGAACGGCATACTGTGGACGCTGCCGATTACCTTGGCGGCGCCAAAGGATGATGTGGCTGGGCTCAAGCAGGGAGGCGAGGCGGCCCTGCTGGGCTCGGACGGCGAACTGCTTGGCCTGCTTTCGGTGGAGGAGATTTTCCCCTACGATAAGCGAGCGGAGGCGTGCCTGGTCTACAGCACCGAAGAGACGCGCCATCCGGGCGTCCAATACCTCTATCAGCGGGGCGATCTCCTGATAGGCGGCGCGGTCAGTCTGGTTCGCCCCCCGACGCTGCCTGGATTCGAAGACTATTACTGCGTACCGACTGAGACGCGGCGGCGATTCAAGGAACGCGGATGGCAGACCATCGTCGGGTTTCAGACTCGCAACCCGATTCATCGGTCGCATGAATACATTCAGAAGTGCGCGTTGGAGTTGATGGATGGTCTGCTGATCCACCCGCTGGTCGGTCGGACAAAGCTTGACGATGTGCCATCAGAGATCCGCCTTCGCTGCTATCGTGCGCTTGAGGAACGTTACTTCCCGAAGGATCGCGTGATGCTGAGCGTCTTTCCTGGCGCCATGCGATATGCGGGCCCGCGGGAGGCAGTCTTCCACGCTCTGGTCCGAAAGAACTACGGCTGCACCCACTTCATTGTTGGGCGGGATCCCGCTGGAGTAGGGGGCTACTACCATCCGTATGCGGCCCGCGACCTTTTCCTGCGGCTCAAGCGCGATGAACTGGATATCACCCCGCTTTTCTTTGACGAGGCATTCTTCTGTCGTCGCTGCGATGGGATGGCGTCGGCCAAGACCTGCCCGCATGAGGTATCGGAACGGGTTACCCTGAGCGGTACGCGCGTTCGCGAGCTTCTTCGAAGCGGCGAGCCGCTGCCGGAGGAGTTCACACGACCGGAGGTATCCGAGATCCTGGCGGAATGGATGCAGGGAGTATAATCAGATCTTCGGCAGCCGAGTGGTAGGGTAGTCGGCGTCGAACCAGTTGCCCGTACCGCCCGGCACGTTGCCGACCCTCGGGAAGTGGTGATGCAGCAGGATGCTGGCCGCCGTGCTGCTGCGCAGGCCCTCCGCGCAGATCAGGATGATCTCTTTACGCGGATCGAGCGAACCGGAGCGCTGCCAGATCTCTCCAA
>DATMXF010000067.1:0-4710 GCA_035561835.1 Patescibacteria group bacterium | reverse complement strand
CTTCCCGAACAGCGGCCGCCACTCGAACCAGTTCAGCCGTTCACGAAGCCGGACGACTTCGCCGACGACAAGGACAGCGGGCGGCCCCAGCCCGCGCATCTGGGCAAGCGCCACGATGTTTTCGAGCGTGCCGGTAACCGTCTCCTGCTCGGGCTTGGTACCCCAGTGCATGACGGCAGCGGGCGTCTCTTTGGACCGACCACACCCAAGGAGCTTATCGACAATGGTTGGAAGATTGCTGCAGCCCATCAGGAATACCAACGTTCCGATGCCGGTCGCCACTTTCTCCCAATCGATTACCGACGTCTGCTTCGAAGGATCCTCATGTCCGGTCAGGATGGCGACTGTCGAGGCGTAATCACGGTGAGTCAGCGGGATGCCTGCATAGGCCGGTACGGCTATCGCTGAAGTGATCCCTGGAACAACCTCGAAGGGAATACCTGCTTCAAATAGCTCCTCCCCTTCTTCGCCGCCCCGCCCAAAAATGAACGGGTCGCCCCCTTTTAGCCGCGCCACCACCTTTCCAGCCAGAGCCTTCTCGATCAACAGACGGTCGATCTCTACCTGTGTGGCCGCATCGGAGTTACCGCCCTTCTTGCCGACATAGATCAACTCAGCACCGGGCTTGGCGTACGAAAGCAGACGCGGGTTGGCGAGGTAGTCATACACGATCACATCGGCCTCACGAAGGCACGCGACGCCACGTAGTGTAAAAAGACCGGGATCACCAGGCCCGGCGCCGATGAGATACACCTTCCCCATTATCCGCGCTTCTCTGAAAGCTGGGCATTCACCTCTCGAATGATCTCACCCGCTCCCACTGAAAGCAGTCGATCCGCCAGCGTCTGCCCCACCTGTTCAGGCGCGCCGGCGTCCCCCACAACGGCTTGCCTGAGCAGTCGCTTACCATCCAGACCGGCAACCATACCGGTCAGTTCGAGCGCCTCGCCCTCAAGCCGGCCAAAGGCGGCAATTGGGGTCACGCAGCTTCCGCCCAGGCGCCGCAGGAACGCTCGTTCCGCCGTCGTCGCTTGTCGAGTCTCACGATGATTAAGCGTCTCCACACGCTCAGCCGTCTGCTGATCGTCCTCCCGGATTTCGATGACCAAGGCCCCTTGACCGATGGCCGGCAGGCACAGATCCGGCTGCAAGCGCTCAGTAATCCGATCCTGTAGCCCTAAGCGGATAAGGCCCGCGGCGGCCAGGACCACCGCCTCAAGGCCAAGCGTCTCGAGTTTGTTCAGCCGCGTCTGTACATTGCCGCGCAGCGACTCGATCTGGAGATCCGGGCGACAATGGAGGAACTGAACCTGTCGGCGGAGGCTGCTGGTGCCGATCCTGGCTCCACGCGGGAGGTCCGCGAACCGAAGGCCGTTCCTCGCCACGAGCGCATCAAGCGGGTCTTCGCGGCGCATGACGGCTCCCTCGCAAAGGCCCGGCGCCAGTTCCGCCGGCAGGTCCTTCAGGCTATGGACCGCGAGGTCAATCCGACCATCGAGCAGGGCCTCCTCGATCTCCTTTACGAAGAGGCCTTTTCCGCCCACCTGTGACAGGACAACATCAAGGAACTTGTCGCCGGAGGTCTTAATAGGAATGATAGTAACTTCCAGATCGGGCCATCGCCGACGCAGCTCTTCCGTCACCAGCCCTGCCTGGCATAGCGCCAGCGGACTTCCTCTCGTCCCCAGCTTCACCGAATTACTAGGCATGTCTTTGCTTTTACCCTATACCCTACACCCTGCACCCTGTTCTTATTCCTCCCCGATACCGAAGAGCCGACGTAATACATTGATGTAGAGATGGCCCTCTTTCGAGACCGACTGGCGCTTCAACTCCATCGTTGGATCGTGCAGGATCTTATTCACAATCGAGCCGGTCATGAGGGAGATAGCATGACGCTCCTCCGGCGTCAAGTCTTGCAGCTTCGCAAAAATCCTTTGGAGTTCCTCTTCGCGGATCGTTTCGACCTTCTTACGCATGGCAACGATCGTCGGGACGACGTGCAGACCCGCAAGCCACTCAGCAAACTGCTTGGCCTCCTGGTCGATCAACGCCTCCGCCAGTTCCGCCTCGCGCTGCCGCTCTCGAAGGTTGGTCTCCACAACCCCCTTAAGATCATCAAGATCATACAGGTACACATTCTCGATCTCGCCGGCCGCGGGATCGATATCCCGGGGAACGGCGATGTCGATCACAAAGATCGGACGGTTATGGCGCTGTGCGATGATCTCCTGGAAGTCGTCCTTAGAGAGGATCTGGTGCGGGGCTCCGGTCGAACTGATGATAATATCGGCGCTGAGCATCTCCAGTTTGGCGAAGTCGTATCGGACTGCCCGACCACCCCACCGCTTGGCTAATTCTACGGCGCGATCGAAATTTCGATTGGCGACGAGAACCGTGCCGACGCCGTCAGCCAGCAAATGCTTGGCCGACAACTCCGACATCTTCCCGGCCCCGATCAGCATCACTGTACGACCCGTCAGGTCGCCAAAGATCTTCTTGGCCAACTCGATGGCGGCGGTAGAGACTGAAACGGCCGAGGTGGCGATCCCGGTCTCGGTTCGAACCCGCTTCGCAACGCGCAACGCCCTGTCCATGAGGGCATTGAGAATCTGACCCGTGGCCTCCCGCTCGAGGGCAACAGCGTATGCCGCTTTCACCTGGCCAAGGATCTGCGACTCGCCGACCACCATCGCGTCAAGGCTTGACGCCACCCGGAAGAGATGCCGGATAGCCTGGTCAGCGGTCAACAGATACAGAGAGGACTCAAAGGCTTCCGGCGGAAGCTTCTGTCGCTCGGCCAGGAACTCTATGAGGAACCTGCGAGCGCCCTCCACATCGTCCACAACAGCGTACGTCTCCACGCGGTTGCAGGTGGAGAGAATCATCCGCTCAAGGATCTGCTCGCACCCGCCAAGTTCATCCAGGACTTCCGGCAGTTCCGACTCCGGGATATGGAACTTCTCCCGGAGTTCAATCGGCGCTGTTTTGTGGCTGAGACCAAGGGTAATAATGTTCATGTTTACGGGGCACTCCGACGCCTCCCCCCTTCTCGGAGGCCCTTAACCTCATCGACAAACTGACTGACGTCCTTGAACTGACGATACACCGATGCGAAACGGACGTACGCCACCTCGTCGATCTCGTGGAGCCGCTCCATAATCAGCTCACCGATCTCAGCAGAAGGCATCTCTCGCTCCGCCTTCTCCGCGAGGCGGCCCTCGATCTCATCTACGATCTTCTCAAGCTGAACGACGCTGACCGGCCGCTTCTGGGTCGCCTTGAGCAATCCCGACAGAATCTTGTGCCGATCGAACGGTTCCCGACGGCCGTCCGCCTTAATGACCATGAAGTGGATCTCCTCGATCCGCTCATAGGTGGTGAAACGCTTCAGGCACTGTTGGCATTGGCGGCGGCGACGGACGACTGCACCGTCCTTGCCCTCACGAGAATCGACGACCTTTTCTTCGAGACTGCCGCAGTAGGGACACTTCACACGCGAGTCCCTCGGAGGATCCTACACAAGGTGGGGCGAGGAGAGGGCAAGCTGCTCTCGGTACAATGGGAAGGAGTCACAAAGCTCTTTCACCCGGACCGCAACTCCGGCCAGAGCCGCGGCGTTCGTTACGTCTTTCAGGACGTCGGCAATGAGATTTGCGATCTCTCTCATTTCGCCTTCCCGCATTCCTCGGGTGGTCACGGCCGGCGTCCCGATCCGAATACCTGAGGTGACGGTCGGCTTTTCCTCGTCGAATGGGATAGCGTTCTTATTCGCCGTAATCCCGGCCTGATCCAGCGCGGTTTCTGCCGCCTTTCCGGTCACCCCTTTCCCCCGCAGATCGACCAGCAGGAGATGGGTATCCGTTCCACCGGAGACCAGACGAAAGCCGTGGCCTTGCAGCGCCTCCCCCAACACCTTCGCATTCGCCACGATCTGGCGCTGATAGGACGCGAAATCCGGCGAGAGCGCCTCGGCAAACGCCACAGCCTTCGCTGCAATGATATGCATCAGCGGACCGCCCTGCATCCCGGGAAAGACCTGCTTGTTCAGGACCGGCGCATACTCTGCCTTACACATAATCATCCCGCCTCGAGGCCCTCGAAGCGTCTTGTGAGTGGTGGTAGTGACGAACTCAGCGTAGGGGACGGGGCTCGGGTGCAGCTTGGCTACGATCAGCCCGGCAATGTGCGCGATATCAGCCATGATGAGCGCGCCGGTCTCTTTCGCAATCTCACTAAACGTCGTAAAGTCCAGGATCCTCGGGTAGGCGCTGGCGCCGACCACGATCAGCTTGGGTCGGTGCGTTCTGGCGAGCGATCGGAGCACGTCAAAATCCACCTGCTCCGTCGCCCTATTGACACCATACGGGATCACCTTGAAGAAGCGGCCGGAGAAGTTCACCGGGCTGCCATGGGATAGGTGACCCCCATGGGACAGGTTCAGTCCGAGAATGGTATCCCCTGGCTCCAAGACAGAAAAGTACACAGCCATGTTGGCCTGTGTACCGGAATGCGGCTGGACATTCACGTGATCGGCGCCGAAAAGCCGCTTGGCTCGCTCGATCGCCAGATTCTCCGCCATGTCGACAAACTCACACCCACCGTAGTAGCGTCGTCCGGAGTACCCCTCGGCATATTTGTTGGTCAGCGTCGAACCGGCCGCCTCCATAACCGCAGCACTGACAAAATTCTCCGAGGCGATCAGCTCTA
>DATMXF010000066.1:0-5491 GCA_035561835.1 Patescibacteria group bacterium | reverse complement strand
ACTCCGCTGCGAGATCGTCACAGACTCTGGCCGGCTGGAGCAGCTCGCGCCGGCGTGGCTCGATCTGCTCAGGCGCAGCTCCACTCCCGAGCCGATGCTGTCACCCCTGTGGCTGCGGTGCTGGTGGGACATCTACGGTCAGGGAACCCACCGGCAGTTGCGAGTCGGATTGGTGTATGAAGGCGATGGCCTCATCGGACTGGCCCCGCTGCAACTTCGCCGGCATTGGTACCGCCCCGGCATGGCGTTTCGGCGTCTGGAATCGCTGGGGGCTGATGGCCCAGAGCCGGACGGCGTCTGCTCCGACTATCTGAATCTCATCGCCGAACGCGGCAAGGAAGAGGCTGTGCTCGGTGCACTGAAGGCGGCATTGGTCCAAGGGCGCATGGGCGCGTGGGACGAGTTTGTCCTGCCGGCGATGGACGGTACGCACGCCATGGCCGCCATGCTCTGCGCGGTCTTTCAGGGTCCGGGATTCTCCACTGTGCTGGCACCCACGTCGGAGGCGCCCTATATTCCGCTGCCGCCTACTTGGCAGCAATACCTCGAACAACTCAGCCGCCATCGGCGTTTCTTGCTCAAATCGCTGCGAGATTTCGATGCCTGGTCGGGGGGACGCGCGACATATCACCTGGCGCACACTCCCGCACAACTACAGATCGGTACGCGCATCCTGCAGGAACTGCACGCAGAGCGGTGGCACGCAGCGGGGAAGGACGGCGTATTCCGTGCCGGACGCTTTGCACGTTTCCACGATTGCGTCATGCCGCTGCTGCTCGAGCGAGGCGCCCTGGAGCTCCGCTGGCTATCGGTAGGGGAACGGCCTGTGGCGGCTATCTATAACATTCGGTGGAACGACAAGATTTACTTCTATCAGAGCGGTCGGACGCTCGACCTGCCACCGAATATTCGCGCCGGGATTGTCCTGCACGCCCACTGCATTCGCCAGGCCATTGCCGACGGCTGCCGCGAGTATGACTTTCTCGCGGGGGTCTCGCAGTACAAACAGCAACTCGCGCTGTCCAGCCGACCCATCGTGCAGTTTCGATTGGCCAAGGGGGGGTGGCGCGAGCGTACCCGCCGGCTCGTGCGCGCGATCAGAGCGGTTGCACGATAACGGCCCTCTCCCCCGGGCCGACCTCGCGCCGGCGGCCGAGGGCCAAGCGCCCCAGGACGGAGGCGCTCCTGTCCGAGGGAGCGTTTGAGCCCAATCCGGCTCAGGAATCGATGGATCAGGTACTCCACCGTAGTGAGTCAGCGTGTTGAGGCCGCGTAAGCGGATGGCGACACACCGTCTCTACGGGATGGAGGACCTAACTTACATTTCAGCTTTTTGTGTTTTGACAATGGGGTACACCTTAGTCTTCGGCCCTTGGCGAATCAGTTACACGATTGAATTCATCGCTGCCTATATGGATCCCTTCCACCACCAGCGGCCGCAGGTGAAGATAGCGCGTGGCGTTGTGTTTGGCATCGATATCCCGATATACCCGTTCCACTTGCTGCGGAGTTAGCCCGATAGCGCCGGCCACATCCCCGGCAGCTATTCCATGATTCTTCCCGTATAAGCAAAGGTCCATCTTGTCGTAGGGAAGCGAGAAGTAAAATTCCTCTTGGGACTGCTGCAACGAATAGGTATCGGTGGTGGGAAGGCGCTGCCGGATCTCTTCAGGAACCCCCAGGAACGCCGCCAATTGGTAGATTTGTGTTTTATAGAGATGGGCGAGCGGTTTGAGATCCGCCGCTCCATCCCCGTTTTTTACAAAGAACCCCTGATCGTACTCCAACCGGTTCGGAGTGCCGACCACCGCATAGTTCAAGCGGTCCGCATGGTAGTATTCCATCATCTTGCGCGTCCGTTGTTTGAAATTAGTGGCCGCCACAATCCCCAGATAGGCTTCGGCCGAAAGCCGCGTCTTCGTCCGGACGCCCGATGGCGATTCTGCGACGACATGAAAGATCGAGTAGCCGTCAGTCTCGAGGAGGTTCGGCAGGACAAGCTTGCTTTTATAACCGTGGCCGTATTCCGGGAGGACCTCTCGAATCGCCTCGTCCCGCCGCCGGTAGCACCCGGCGGCTTCTAAGATAGGCCCGATATTTTCCAGGACGGTCCTAATCCCCAACGAGTCGGTCATAAGCCGGCCCAAACGGAGGCTGTCATCGGAAGAGTCGGCCTCCGGCATAAAAAGAGCCAGCACCCGATCTTTCCCCAGCGCCTGAACACAGAGCGCAGCCGCCACGCTGCTGTCAATACCGCCCGACAGCCCCAAGACTACCCCCTTCCGTCTGAGTTGTTTGAATACCTGCTCCCGAATCGCGGATACGATCCGCGCAGTCTCCCGGGCAGGGTCCAGCCGTAGTACATCGCGCGAGAACACCGCAGCCTTCATCTTAGTTTTTGGTTCTTCCTGGTTTTACTGTGAAGAAATCTTCACCACAGAGGCACAGAGTTCACAGAGGGATTCGATTTGCTCCGCGCCCTCCGCGATGAATACTTCGGATTCCTTTCACCGCAGAGACACTGAGTTTGCAGGGGGAGTTGCGAGCCCCAGCTCGCGCTTGCTGATTTTTCCGGTGGTTGTCTTCGGAAGCGTCGCCCGAATCTCGACCGATTTCGGGACCATAAAGTCCTCGAGCCTAGCGGCACAGTGACGCATCACGTCGCGCTCGGAGAGCGTCGCGCCCTCGGCGAATACCACCACGGCCTTGATCGCCTGGCCCAAGATCGGGTCCGGCACGCCGATCACGGCCGCCTCCTTCACCTCGGGCATGGCGTAGAGCACCGCCTCGACTTCTTTGGGGCTCACCTTTTCGCCGCGGGTCTTGATGATGTCGTCCTTACGCCCGACGAAGTAGAGGTAGCCCTCTTCGTCCATCCGGAACAGGTCCCCGGTGTGTAGCACCTTTTCGCCGGGTAGCGGCCCGGGTTTCAGAACCCGGTCCGTCTCCTCAGGCTTTTCCCAGTATCCCTTCATAATATGCGCCCCGCGCACCACCAGCTCGCCGACCGTCCCCGGACCGACCCGTCCGTCCCGCTCGTCCACGATGTACACCTCGGTGTTCGGGATCGCCCTCCCGACTGAGGCCGGCCGGACCGCGAGCTGATCCGGTGGAAGGTAGGAGACCCGCTTGCATTCGGTCAGGCCATACATGGAATATATCCGGACGGCCGGGAACAGCGCTCGCAGCCGTTCGATGTGCGACGGCGGGAGCGCTGCGGCCGTGTTCGAGATGTAGCGGAGGCACGGGAACCGGCCAGGCGAGAGTCCCTTCATCTGGAGCAGAATCGCCGCCATGGTCGGCACGAGTGGAAAGCCCGTCACATGCTCGGCAGAGAGCTTTTCCAAAATCACCTGGGTGTAAGCGAAGGACGGCTCGAGGATGACGGTCGCCCCAACCGAAAAGCCCATCAGGACTTGGTACAGGCCATAGTCAAACGATAAGGGGAGGGCACTGAGGATGATGTCGGCGCCGGTATTTTCCAGATAGTGCGTGATCGACCGGGCTGCCGTAACAATGTTGAGATGGGTCATCATCACGCCTTTTGGATTGCCGGTGGAACCCGACGTGTAGATGAGGGCCGCCAGATCAATGTCGATGCACCTCTTAAAGGGTGGCTGGACGGATTGAGCCCGTTGAGCCAAGAGTTCGTCGAGCGGCGAAAACAGCTTTGTGCCGTTTTCTATCGCCTCTACGATTGTCCCCGCGACGATAATATTCTGAAGGTGGGCCATCTGCGACAGGCGGTCTTTGACCACGGCCAGCTTTTTCGCATGGGTGATCAGGGCTCTGGCCCTGCAGTTATTCAGGATATACGCCAGCTTTTCCGCTTTGGTCGTGGGATTAACCACCAAAAAAACGGCCCCGGCTTTTAGAATAGCAAAGATCGAGAGCACCGCTTCGACCGAATTGTCCAGGTAAACGGCGATCCGATCACCACGCTCGATTCCCAGCGCGATCAGTGCATGGGCCAGGCGGTTGCATTGCTCCTCGATCTTGCAGTAGGCCAACCGCTGGTCCCCGCAGACCAGCGCGGTCTTCTCCGGGAATTGCCGGGCGCTCTGCTCTAAAAACTCCTCGATCTGCAAAGGCTCTTCTCCTTCTCTTATCGCGCGATCTGAGCTTTTTTCTCGATGAACCGGAGCAGACTGTCGATGGAATCCAGGTTAGCCGGGATCAGCTCTTCATCTTCGACCTTGATCCGGTACTGCTTTTCCAAAAAAACCACCAGCTCAAGCACCCCGGTGGAATCGACAATCCCTTTCTCAAGAAAAGAGTCATGATTTGAGAGCTGATCTTCGCCCTGGCCGAATAGAAAGTTGTTTACGACGAACTGGCGCAATTGCTGCTCAATGGCTTGCATCGACGACTCTCCTGTCGAAATCTTTTATAAACTGGTCCACTACGAGTTGCGTAGAGAGGATACCGACCAGGGCCATGTTATCTTTGATCCCTATGGCCCGTCCCCTTTGAATCTTCTCTACCAGCTTCTGAACTGCTCCCGGATTGAAGATGCCGTCTTTTTGAACTCGATCGCTAGAAAGAAGCCCCTCTATATACTCATTCCGCACGGGTTGCTCAGCCGTTCCGATAAAACTTTGGGCCTCCGGCGCTCTGTAAGGCTGCTTCGACCGCTTTTTGACGGAAGGCGGGATGAGGTTTCCGACCGCATGCTTTAAGATATATTTCTCATTGAGCGCCTTCATCTTGAGACGCGGCGGAATCGTGGATGCAAATTCCACCACCCGGTGATCCAGAAAGGGAAATCTTCCCTCGACCGAATGGGCCATCGCCATGCGATCCCCTTGCGAGGAGAGGATATACCCCGGTAGGAGATGCGCCGCCTCCAGATATTGGGCTTGCGAGAAACCGTCCCACCCGAAGTATTCGGCCGGCAAAAGCCCCTTCATCTCCGCATACGCGTCGTGGGCCTTAAGCTGAGACTTTACCTCCTCGGAAAAAAAGATCTTGATCCGCGCCGTCAGGTCCCACCGGGGAAGGTGTGAAAAAAACGGATCGGATCGATCCTCTGGCTTCACATGAAAGAAGGCCTGAAGATAGGCGTCGGATTGCGTCTGGAGATTCTGCAGATAGGGATAAAGCCTCTTCAGTAGCAGAGGGCGGAATCGGGAGTTCGGATGAGCGCTCCAGAATCTCCGTATCTTGGCCTCCTTAAAGATGTCGTATCCTCCCAACATCTCATCGGAGCCCTCGCCGGTAAGCACGACCTTATAGCCATTGTCCCGGACCAGACGGGAAAGAAGATAAAGCGGCGCCGGGGCTGTTCTGAGAATCGGCTTTTCCGTATGCCAGATAACCTCCGGGAATGCCTGGGCGATATCTCGACGGGTGCAGCGGACCTCCTGGTGATCCGTTCCGAGAAAATGGGTCACCTCCTTTTGGTAGGCGCTCTCATCGAACTCCGGATCGTCGAAGGTTACAGAAAAGGTTTTTAAGGGGGTGTTTGTGAACCGTTTGATCAGGGTCGTTA
>DATMXF010000065.1:0-22786 GCA_035561835.1 Patescibacteria group bacterium | reverse complement strand
AAAGGGCAGATTACGATCCCGGCCGATGTACGGCAAGCGCTTCACATTCACACAGGCGACCGCGTGGCCGTCAGCGTAGAAGGTAACCGGATCCAACTTCAGCTCGTCGGCAGCGTCGTCCTCCGCACCGCCGGAAGCCTCGCCACGGCAGGCCCCCCGCTCTCGGCAGAAGAACTCCGCCGCGTCGCTGAGGACGCTATCGCCACCGATGCCGTCGAACGGCACCGGTCGTGACCGCGCCATTTCTGGACACCAATATCCTGCTTCGCCACCTCCTCGGCGATCACCCGGACCAGTCGCCACGCGCCACCGCCTGGTTGCGCGACCTTGAAACGGCAGAGCAGACCGCCCACACCGCCGATACAGTCATCTTCGAGGCTGTGTTCACCCTTGAGCGCCACTATCACCGCTCCAAAGCTGAGATTCGCGACGCACTCCTTCCTCTCATCGAACTTCCAGGTCTCCAGCTTCCCGGCAAGCGGCGATGGCGCACGGTTCTCGACCTCTACGTTGACCTCAACCTTCCGCTCGCCGATGCTTACCACGCCGTCCTAATGACGCATCTCAACACCACCGACATCGTAAGCTTCGACCACCATTTCGACAGAATACCCGGCATCGTCAGACGCGAGCCGTGAAGACGCAGTTCCTCACCCCCCCGCCCTCTCCATACCCAGAGGGTACCCGGGAGGCGAGGGGCACCCAAGAAACCTCCGCGTCAGATGTGCTGCCTTGAGGCTGACCGGGACAGGCGATTGAAGTCAGCTATTCTGACTACCGCTACCTCCTCACGGTGTGATCGCGACACCATGCGTCAGGACATACGCAGCGAAACTGGCGGCTTCAGGTTGGTGCAGCAAGCGTACGGAAAAGAAATGGAGTTTGATATCATCGCCTGCCTTCTCTTGTACCATGGCTGCGGTGTGCGCGCGGGTCGCAAGGTCCCACGATTCGATGTCCTCCAGAAAGACCGCGAGATCGATGTCGCTCTCTTCATCGGCGCTTCCTTCCACCCACGAGCCAAACAGGTAGGCCGCCGCTACAGGGGTATAGCGGGAAAGCACCTCCACTGCGTACCGGGAGCGGTGTTCGATCACAGCGTCGATGTCGGCCATTGCAACCACCCCCATCGTTTTCTTTACCACCCCAAAGAGGGCTGCCTGTAAGAAGTTCAGTGAGTCGCAAGGACCTCGCGAAGAGCGGCAACGAATCGCTCATTCTCACGAAAGGCGCCGATGGTCACCCTCAGGGACGTCCGGAGCCCATATCTGGCCAAAGAACAGACGGCTACCCGTTTCTCCGCCAAGGCTCGAACAACCTGGTCCACATCCCGTTCGACATCGACAAGGATGAAGTTTGCCGCCGACGGTACGTAGCGAACTCCAAGCTCCTCAAAGGTCTGGTATAGATACTGCTTACCGTCCTCGTTGAGGCGCTTCGAGCCGGCGAGGTGCGCCTCATCATCGAGGGCAGCCACGGCGGCTGCGCCGGCTAGGGCGTTGACGTTGAACGGCTGCCTCGCCTTATCAATGAGCGCAACACAATCGGGCGGGGCGATCGCGTACCCGATCCGCAGCCCGGATAACCCGTAGATCTTGGAGAAGCTCCGCAATGCGATCATCGGACGACCTTCCTTCACGTAGCGCACGATGTCGGGCTGAAGCTCGTCAGGGAGATACTCACGATAGGCCTCGTCGATAAGGACAATGACCCCTTCGGGGAGCGCCTCGATAAAGGCGGCGATGTCGTGGGGCTGGACGCAGCTTCCTGTCGGATTGTTCGGGTTGCCGATAAAGACCATCCTGGTCCGTGGCGTAATCCGCTCAGTCATCGCCCGAAGATCATGTCGAAACGCTTTCAATGGAACTGAGACTCGTCGGCTTCCCGCAGCCTGAACCGCCCGGTCGTAGAATGCGAAGGCGGGATCACCCACGATAGCCTCTGTGCCAGGGCCGAGGAAGCACCGCGCGCACAGATCGATCAGCTCGCTGCTGCCGTTCCCCAGCGCAATATGCGCCGGTGACAGCCCGAGCCGCGCGGCCAACCGCTCCTTAAGGTCGTGTCCATGACAATCGGGGTACCGGTTGAGGCCGTGCAGCAGACCCTGTATCGCCTTGACCGCCAGCGGCGAAGGCCCCAGGGGATTCTCGTTGTAGTCGAGCTTGACCCACTCCTCACTCACCGGCCCTCTGCCGCCCTCCTCACACGGCCTGCTATGGCGGTACGGGGGTAGCTCCTTCAGGTATGGGGAGGCCGCGTCTGCAAAGCTGGAGGGCATGAACTGGAACGGGATTAGAAATGCTTGTAGCGGTAGGCAACCGCCACGGCCTCGAGTTTGTTATGGAGGCCGAGTTTGGCGAGGATCTTCTGAGTATGGTTGCGGGCGGTGGTGGTGCTGATTTGAAGCGCTTTCGCAATCCCCTTGGCAGTCTCGCCGCGGGCGATGAACCGGAGAACCTGCTGCTCTCTAGGCGTTAATGCCTTTAAGGGAGAGGCGCTCTCCAAGGTCGTCATTGCACCGCCATCCGAGAGGGTTCCTCCGCTTCCCAGCATGGACTGGACCTTACCGAGTAGGACCTCGGTCTCCACCTGCCGGGTGACGTCGTGAAAGATGTGCACCATGGTGAAGAGGCTCGGAGAACCGGCAGGAATAACGATAGTACTGACGTGAAGCCAGAGGGGGCGCCCTGCTTTGGTATGGATCATGATCTCACGCCCCTCAACCGGCTCCTCTTTCCTGGCTGAGGTAATCGGGGAGCAATCCTCCCCGCACAGCCGGCACCCTGTTCGGTTTCTGACAGCCCACACCTCAGAGCAAGGCTTTCCCAAAACCTCTGCTGCCGTAAACCCCACGAGACGCTCAGCCGCCTTGTTCCACAGGGTGATCATGTGGTCTTGATCGACGCCGAGCGCTCCGTCTGCCGTATTTGAAAAGATCTCAGCAAGCGAACTTATGGTCTGGTACGCTGTATCCATTGTCTATGCCATGCGGTGTACACACATTAAACGAGGAAAAGAATATACTCAAAAAGATACCTGAGACCGCAAAAAAAAATCAAGCGAGGCGGTGGACTGTAACGTTGATCACTCCTTGAGCAGTGTCGGCGCCTGTTGCTCCTCTTGATTACTTGTCGCAGGCCCCTTAGGCATCTGATCGGACCGGAGACCGGAGATATCCATCACCGAATGCTCCGTTGCCTTCCCCTGAGAAGGACCAAGTGGCGTCAACCTCTCGAAATCCAATAAGACACGGTCCGTCGTCCGCTCACCTGGATGCTCGACGGCGTGTTGAATCCGACGCTTCGTGATCCGCCCCAGGAGCACGCCGAGCAAAAACGCGACGAGGATGATCCCGGCCAACCAAAGTGCCGGCACTGAAACTGATGAGACCATCAGGAAGTCAATAAAGGCGGAAACCAGATCAAACGCGCTTTCGATTGTCGTCCACATATAGTCCTGCGCGAGGATCAGGTGGTTCCAGCGGCCGCTTCGAGGTGAGCAGCATTGGACAGGCTGCTACCTGCTCTTAATCACCAACACCGGCTGTACCTCTCTGACCCCGGAGATCTCCCTGGCCAAGGCAACCGCTCGATCAATCTGGGCCTGAGAGCTGACAAACCCGGACAGAATGACCCTACCGCGGAACGTCTCTACAGAAATTGCGAACCCGCTGACTATCGGATCCCCAAGTAGAGCTGTCTTGACCTTGGCGGTAACAGCCGTATCGTCGAGGTACTCTCCGGTACTCTCGCGAGTCGCCGTAGCGGCGCAGGCCTGAAGCAAGGGGAAGGCAATAATCAGGATAGCAACGAGCGCTGCGCGGGTTCGGCTCATAATACGCATCTACGCCTCCTTCAGTGTTCGGTTAGACACTGTATCATCAAGTCTTCCCAATAGCTCGGCGGGCACACTGCCACTATACCAGAAAGGTCTGGGGGGAAGAAGCGGTTTGTGGTATTATTAAGCCTTCCCTCAGGAGCGATCATGCCCAGGTATACGACCTTTCGTCCATTTTTAGGATTGACCATCGGCGACCCGGCAGGGATAGGTCCCGAAATCGTAGCCAAAGCCGTCACGCAGGAGGAGGTACGGGCGGCCTGCCGTCCCTTGATTATCGGCGAGGCAGGCATCATGCAGCGAGCCATCAGGCTATGCCGTCTTGACCTCATCGTTCGATCCATCGCCTCGCCGGCCGAGATCACCGGCGATCCGGGCTGTCTTGAGGTGCTGGATCTGAAGAATACCGATACTGCGAGTTGCCCGCCAGGCGTTCTTGCTCCCCACTGCGGCAGGGCGGCGGTAGAGTACCTCAACAAGGCGATCGACCTGACAATAGCCCACGAACTGGACGGCGTTGTGACCGGCCCCCTCAACAAGCAGGCGATGGCCCAGGCGGGGTTTACGTACGACGGTCAGACGGAGCTGTTCGCCGAGCGGACCCGCACCAAGGATTATGCGATGCTACTGGTCGTCGGGCGGATGCGGGTTCTTCACGTCTCGACCCACACCTCGTTACGAACCGCCTGCGACAAGGTCACACAGGCCAGGGTTCTAACGGTCATTCGTTTGGCTCATCAGGCGCTCCGCGATCTCGGATCACGGCAAAAGCGAATTGGCGTTGCCGGCCTCAACCCTCACGCGAGCGAAAGCGGACGGTTCGGCCGAGAAGAGACGGAAGAGATCGCGCCGGCGGTCGAGACCGCCAAGGCGGAGGGGATCAGGGCGAGCGGCCCCCTTCCTCCCGATACGTTGTTCCATCGGCATAAGCTTGGTGAATTCGATGCCGTCGTCGCCATGTACCATGATCAGGGTCATATCCCACTCAAACTGATCGGGTTCCACCGTGGAGTGAATGTGACCGTTGGACTCCCTATCATCCGCACCTCTGTGGATCATGGCACCGCCTTCGATATCGCGGGAACAGGAACCGCAAATCCTCGCAGCCTGGTCGAGGCGATCCTGCTGGCCACGAAGTTCGCCCACCGCCGGCGTAAGACGACCCACACCATCGACGTGTAGTCTCGGTCGTCACCTCCGCCTACCCTCTCCTCCGGATAACATCGATTCGCCGGTCACCGTGCGCCAGGGTGCATCGGAGGGGGCGTGCCGGGGCCTATCATCGATTCGTGACCCAATCGTTCGAGCTTCCCCCGCTGCTCCGGTGTCAGGATCGCCTTCCCGGCCTCGATGGTCTTGACCCGACCCACGCGAAGGTCGGCCTGCAGCATTGCAATCTTCTTCGCCAGCGCCTCCACCTTGGCGACATCGACCTTCTCCTGCTCCAGCAGGCCGTTCAGCTCCAACTCCGCCACATCGATCTCCGCGTTCTGCCTGATCGACTCCTTCTGGAAATTGGCTCGCAGCTCCCTGAGGTTGCGCTCTTGATCGGCAGTCAATCCAAGCTGCTCCTTTGACGCCAGCATCAGACTGATCAGTGGCCTCTCGTGGCCCCTCCGAGCATGAAATCTCGGCTCCATCAGTCCCATGCCCTGCATCATCTCATGGATCCCGCGCATCATCTCGGGAGTCATCCGATACCCCTTCATCCCCGGTCCGCTCGCACCCTCCTCAGCCGAGGCCACCGGTGTCCATATCGGCGAAAAGACCGATCCCGCTACACTCATCAGAACCAACAAAGCCGTTACAATTGCTCGCATGGTCACATCCTCCTCATCACATAGCCGCCGCGTTCTTGCCGATCCGTTATTTGCTGGGGCAACTCAACGCCCGATCTTAACATCCGTGTACTGTGACACCAGGTACCGACACAAGGTTTAACCGGAGCGGACCGGACCGCCGAACGCCTCAGCAGCCTCTTGATAGATGGCCTCCGAACCCTCCTGATATCGTTGAGAAAAATGGAAGATGACCAGCTCCTTCACATTGGCCTCGCGGGCAAGCAGTCCGGCCTGTCGCGCCGTCAGGTGGTGTCGCTCGGTCGCACGGTCCAGATCCTGCTCCAGATACATCGCTTCGCAAAACAGAAGGTCGGCGTCCCGCGCCAGGGCGACGATCTTCTGCCGATTCTCGTCGGAGTACAATGTGTCCGTGATGTAGACCAGCCGCTGCCCGTTGGTGATCGTCACGATCCGATCCCGCAGATCACCAAGCCGCCATTCCTGGGATGTCGCACCGGTCTCGCTCCCGCAGGGGGCTCGCACTACGGTATCGTCCGCGGCGCCAGAGCGGACTAATCGCTTGAACTCGGTCAGCCATGGCCCGGTGTCCAGGGCAAGCCGCTTCAGCCGTTCCGGGTCGATGTTGATCCTTTCGGCTTCGGCTACAGCAAAAGCGAGACACGCGATCTTATGATCCAGATGCACCGCCTCGACACGGAACAGCGGATCGTCGACCAGCACCCCGGTGAACGGTGACGACGGCGACAGATCGATCCGCTCGAAGCGAGCGCCGCATGGAAAGCGGGCGATCGCGACCCTCTCTGCGCTCACCTCGTGAACCTCGAATGCGAGGGCATACCCTTCAACCAGGTTCCAGATGTAGCCGGCGAGTTTCCCTTCAACGTTCGCGATGATGCCGGGAGGCCCAAACAGCCGGATCGTCTGGTTACGACCGAGAACGATCCGCAGCAGGTGATCGAAGCCGATGAAGTGATCGATATGAGTGTGGGAGATAAAGATGTCGGTGACCTTCAACAGTTCGGCAGGCGGCTGCGTCGTCAGGTCACCGAGGTCCAGCAGAAGGGCGCGCCGTTCCCACCTGAGCCTCACAAAGAGGCCGGGATCGCCGAATACCCCATTGAGGAGCCGCGGTTGAAAGAGATTGGTCATGGGAGCGACACCCGTACCCCCTCTCAATCTGCCCCTGGTCTCAGAAGTTTAATGCGCCCTGGGGCACGCGCCGACCGTCCAATCGCCACGGCGAAGAGCGCGGCCTTCCCTTGAGCGTGGGAGGAAAAGAATGCGGTGACATCATCATCGTAGAAGGTAGTGCCCGTCGCGCCTAAGCCCAGAGCGTACGCGCAGAGGTAGGTCTTACCGCCCACGATCCCCGCCTCCAACTGGGCGGCGCCATAGCCGCGATTCCCATAGCGCTCGAGGATCCGCTCCAGGTCCGCGAGGAAGAAGACGACGACGCTCGCCTCGATGCCCAGCCCCTGTTCGAGACAGAGATGGCCCGCCTCGCGCCGAAAGGTACCCTCTTTCAAGAGCTCAAGGGCGTGCTCGGATGGCGAGAAGTAGAAGGCCCCGGTAGGGAGATTCTCGACGGAGTTGACGATGAGGTAGGTGTCCAGTAAGGTCGTTCCTGGCCCTCCGAGAAAGTCCGCCGGGATCCCGCGGCTGGACTGCTCAAGGATCGTAGAAAGCTGCTGGAATGAAATCGGCAGTTGAGCGAACTGACGTGTCGAACCACGGCGGATAATGACCTCACCCAGGGTTCGATTAGGGAGGGCGTCGCGCTTAATGCTATTCAGAGAAAAATATTTCCCATTGATTGGCGGCAAGGGACTTGGAACAAAACCTGATCGCCAGGCTCGAACCTCCTCTTCGCTCAGCAGCATGGAGGCTGCGCGTATCTGCGTAATCAGCGGATAGTCCACCTCCCTTGCCGAGAGCGGGATGGTCTCGGGCGCAATCGGCTGAATGTCGCAAGGTTCCGGAGCAGATGAACCTGCTCCAATCGGAACTAGGCAAAGACTGGCTTCGCGTTCGCTATCCAGACCAAGGAGACGGTCCACGCGGGCATCAATGAACCCTGCGACAACTCGAGATGCAAGCTGCGTGGAAGCAGCCGTGGCCAGCAGGTTGGCCAAAATCGTTCCCGCATCCCAGTAGAAGTGGCGGTAGGACCTTGCCTGGTACTTCCAGGCGTTCCGCCAGAAGATCGCTGTCAGCACCAGAATGACAGGCGCGCTCGAGATCGACGTATCGCCGGCCGTCGCATGGGCCAGCGCTCCCCGGAGATCCCCCTCCCGTAACCGGCGGAGGGCGAAGTCGGCCGGGCAGAAGTGATAGACCCCGGCGGGCAGTCCAGACAAATCGCCGCAGACGGCATAGATCTCGATCTCGTACAGCGCACCGGTACAGGAGGCCGCGCGAAAGTACTGCGCCTCGCCACCAGGGTAGACCTTCTTCTTAGTCAGACCACCGCAAAAGAACAGGACCTGCGCCAGCTCGGCCAGATTACGAATGCTCGTTCCGATCGACGGAAAGGCTCCAACGGCCTCGAGCGCTACCATGGCCGGCGGCGCAATATCACGCGGCAGCGGGACAACCGGCAGCCCCTGATATACCTTGTGCGGACGCGGTTTGTTGGCCCAGTCGAGGAAATGACTTCCTAACCGGACACTCCAGTAAGAGTGTTTAGTAGCCGCATGGTAGTTGCGGGCCTCTTCAACGTCGCGGTTGTTCACCGGACCGCCAACCCTCACTTCCCCGTTTGCCTGACGCATATCGTGACACCGCCTCAAAGGGCCTGATCGTGAAGGGGCGGTTCGCGAACCGCCCCTTCACGTGAACCCCCTAACACCGTCCGTAGATTTCGAGACGAATGCCGTCCGGACCGGTGAAGTAGTAGGACTTGGCCCGGCCATCCTCATCGGTCCGCTCACCTGTGATCTCCACGCCGCGCTTGTCAAGTTCCTTGCGCGCGGCCTCGACATCATCTACCGCAAAGGCCAGATGTCCCTGCAGGGGCGGTTCGCGAACCCCCCCTGCAGGGTCCTCCTCAAGAGCCACAAACGACACCTCCGCATTGCCAAGAAAGGTGTGTTTGTGGCCACGGTCAGGGCGGCCGTCGTATCGAAGCTTCAGGCCCAGCTTCTCTGTATAGAACGCGATCGCCTCATCCATGTCAGAAACAACCAGATCTACATGATCCACACCCTTCAACATCGCATCCCCCATCCTGAATCACCCGCGTGCCCTCACAAGGGGCACACGATCCGTCCCATCTTCTCTCTCAATTTGAAATTCTCAGCGTAGTCAACCGGGACATCCACAATGGACAGGCCTTGCCATTGACCGGCCTCCTCGAGGATGGGGCGAAGGGCTGCGGCCTCCTTTACTCGATAGCCCCTCGCCCCGAACGACTCGGCGAACTTCACAAAGTCCGGGTTCCCGAAAGAGACGCCAGATTCCCGGCCAAATCGGGTGAGTTGATTCCAGCGAACGACGCCGAAGCTGTCATCCCGAAGGATGACGATGACCAGGCGAAGACCCAATCGGACAGCCGTCTCCAGCTCCTGGCAGTTCATCAGGAAGCCGCCGTCGCCGCTCACCGCGAGAACGCGCCGCTCGGGAAACACCAGCTTGGCTGCGATGGCGGCCGGGAGGGCGAAGCCCATCGCGGCGTAGCCATTTGAGATCAGGACGGTGTTGGGGGCATAAGCAGGGAAGAGGCGGGCCACCCAGAGCTTGTGGGCGCCGACGTCGGAGACCAGGATGTCGTCCCGTCCGAGCACCGCGCGGATGTCGCGAAGGATCCGCTGAGGCTTGAGGGGGAAGCCGTCGTGATCGGCATCCGTCTCTAGCTCAGTCGAGATCCACCGTCGAAGGGACTTGGCGGCGGCTGGGTCTTTGCAGCCATGGACCTCGTCCGCCAGGAGCTCGAGGGTCTCCCGGATGTCTGCGACAACCTCCACCACAGGCTGATAATGACTGTCCACTTCCGCCGGCGTGAAGTCGATGTGGATCACGCGGCAGGTCCCGTCCGGATTCCAGAACTTCGGGGCGTACTCGACCGGGTCGTAGCCCACGGCGATGATGAGATCAGCCCGCTCTATCCCGCACGCCACGTAGTCCCGGACGTGCAGGCCGATGGTCATGAGGGAGAGGTCGTAGTCAGCCGGGACACACCCCTTGGCCATAAAGGTATTGACCACGGGGATGCCGACTCGCTCGGAGAGCTGCCGAAGAGCGTGATCCGCCCTCCCGCGGATGACCCCGTTGCCGGCGAGGATGAGGGGAAAGGAGGCCTCCTCGATCAACCTGGCTGCCGCATGGAGAGAAGGGCGGTCGGGTGAGGGTCGCCGCGGCCGCGCTGTCGAGAGCGAGGTCCCCGTCACCGTCTCTCCTGCGACGTCCTCAGGCAGCTCCAGGTGGCAGGCTCCGGGCTTCTCGGCTTGCGCGATCTTGAACGCTTTTCGCACCACCTCGGGGATGACCGCTCCGACCTCTACTCGGGTATTCCACTTGGTGATCGACCGGAAATTCTCCACAATATCGATGTACTGATGCGACTCCTTGTGGATCCTGTCCCGGCCAGCCTGACCGGTAATGGCCACCAAGGGGGCGTGATCAAGGTTGGCGTCGGCGATCCCGGTCACCAGGTTGGTGGCGCCAGGCCCCAGGGTGGCCAGACAGACGCCAGCCGTTCCAGTCAGACGGCCGTAGCTATCGGCCATGAAGGCCGCCCCTTGCTCGTGGCGGGTAGGAATGAAGGTGATGCTGGAGTCGAGGAGAGCGTCCATAAGATCCAGCGTCTCCTCGCCCGGGACACCGAAAACGTAGCGCACCCCCTCATGCTCAAGGCACCGAATCAGCAACTCAGCAGCCTTCATCAACGTCCGTCCTTGTCGAAAGTCGCTAGCCCTTCAGGTGGAAGCAGACCAGTTTCAGCTCCGTCATCTCCTCCACGGCATAGCGCGGGCCTTCCTTGCCGAAGCCGCTCTCCTTCAGCCCCCCGTACGGCATCAGGTCGGCGCGCCACTGAGGGCCCCAGTTGATCATCAGGTTGCCCGCCTCGACCTCGCGCGCGAACCGCATCGCCCACTCGATGTTCTCAGTGAAGATACCGGCCGCCAGGCCGTAGATCGAGTCATTGGCCAGCGCAATCGCCTCGTCGATCGCATCGAACCGCGTAACCGCGACAGCCGGCCCGAACAGCTCGTCACGGAAGAGCCGCATGTCGGGCGTGACGTCGGCGACGATCGTGGGGACGTAGAGAGCGCCCTGGCGCTCCCCGCCCGTCAGGACCCGCGCGCCGCTCGTAACCGCCTCATCTACCCACTCCCCGACCCGGATGGCGTCCCGCTCGCGGATCATCGGGCCTATCTTGGTCCGCTCGTCCATGGGGTTACCGGTGATGAGCGCCTCCACCTTGGGTTTCAAGGCATCCAGCAGATCGCCATAGACCTGCTCGCTGGTCAAAACCCGCTGCGTCGAGATACAGACCTGCCCGGCGTTCGTGTAGCCGGTCGCAGCTACGGCGGTAGCGACCTTTTCCAGATCGGCATCGGGCATGACGATGACGGGCGAGTTGCTGCCGAGCTCCATCGTCACCTTCTTGATCCCCGCCATCCGACAGATCCGCTCGCCGACATCACGGCTGCCGGTAAAGGTGATCTTGCGGACCCGCCGATCGCTGCACAGCGCGTCGCCGATTACCGCTCCTGAGCCGGTCAGACAGGCGATTCCCTCGGCCGGCAGACCCGCCTCCAGCAGAATCTCTGTCAGCTTCAGCGCTGAGAGAGGGGTGTCGGTGGCCGGCTTGATAACGACTGCGTTGCCGGCAGCCAGGGCGGGTCCTGCCTTGTGGCATACCAGGTTCAATGGGAAGTTAAAGGGGCTGATGGCAACGACAACCCCGCACGGCACGCGCAGCGTAAAACCGAACTTGCCTGATCCGCCTGGAGCTCCATCGAAGGGGACGGTCTCGCCATGGAGACGCTTCGCCTCCTCGCCGGATAAGATCAGGGTCTGCACTGCCCGGCTCACCTCGAAGCGCGACTCGGCCAGGCTCTTGCCTTCCTCGAGGGTAATGATTCTGGCGAACTCCTCGCTCCGGGCCTCGATCAGATCTGCCGCCGCGTTCAGGATTCGATAGCGGTCGTAGCCGGGAAGCGCTGCCATCGTCCGTGCGCCACGGACTGCACTCTCCAGGGCCTTCTCGACATCCCCAGACCCCGCACATGGCACGGTATCGACCACCGTTCCATCGTACGGGTTCAGGATGTTAATCTTCTTTTCTGTGTCGATCCAGTGGCCGGCTATGTACATACGCATCGCCTTGCTCCACCTCCAGTCGCCCTACGTCGGTGATTGCGAGATCGGGTATGCGCTCGATAGACTGACCTACCTTATATTGTAACAGGAGTCGAGTATTATGAGTCCGGTGATGGCTCAAAAACAGAAGAGAGGTTAAGGCGGCCGGAGAGGATCTGACGCGTTGGGCCTAGGTTGCGCAGGATTGCCGTCACCGGAAGGCAGGTCTCTGATCCGGTCTACCCGCCCCTGGTATGCATTTCAAGATGAGGATCTTGCCTGAGTCCCTCTGCTGGCACCAACACGTCTCTAAACCGAAGCTCTTTTCGCTCTTCGGCGCCGCGATCGCTTCGCCCGGTCCATCCGGCGACGATGAGGGAGATCAGCTCCGCTTTCGAGGCCCCGACTCTGAGCGGCGTCCGCAGGTCGATCCCGTGTTGAGCGTAGAGGCACAAGTACCATGTCCCATCGGCGGTGAGCCGGCTCCTGTCGCAGGTGCGGCAGAATGGGGTAGTTGTGGACGCGACAATGCCGAAGACTGTGCCATCCGGCAGAACAAATCGATCGGCAGGCGCCCAGCCGACCGGAGCGATCGGCTCAATACGGCCATACTGTCGCGTGAGCGCCTCGAGTATTTCCGCCCTGGAGAAGACCTTGTCCATCGACCAATGGGTCGCTCCGCCGACGTCCATGTACTCAATGAATCGGACCTCGGCGCCTATCCGCGCGCCGAACTCCAGCAGATCAACAAGTTCGTCTTCGTTGAACCCCCGCATAATCACGCTATCAATCTTCAATTCCTTGAAGCCGACCTGCTGGGCCGACGTAATCCCATTCAGCACCTTTTCGTGGGTGTCGTTTCTTGTCAGTGCCGTGAAGCGATCGGGGCGTAGGGTGTCCAGGCTGACCGTTACGCGGTGCAGGCCGGCGTCATACAGCGCCAGCGCGGATTCAGCCAATAGGATCCCGTTTGTTGTAATGGCGAGATCCTCGATCCGCGGGTTGCGCGCAATCATCCCAACCAGAGCCGCAAGATCCCTGCGGACGAGTGGCTCACCCCCCGTGAGGCGAACCTTGGTGACGCCGAGTTCTGCGAAGATGTCTACCAGACGACTCGCCTCCTCCAACGTCAGGATCTCTTTGCGAGGAAGCCAGACGTACTCTTCCTCGGGCATGCAGTATTGGCAGCGCAGGTTGCACCGGTCGGTCACCGACAGGCGCAGACTGCGAAGCGGCCTGCTCAATGTGTCGAGAAACGTCGGGGGGTGTTCGGTATGCTGGTTCATCTGCGCTTGCTCAACAAAGCCGTCAGCAATCAGCGGTTATGAGTCTTCAGCTTCAGTCTATCTACCCGTGGTGCTGATAGCTTCTCCACTCAGGGCTCCACTTCAATATCCAAGCCGTTCACGCCACTTCGGCAGCCGGAGCGATCTTGGGTCTTAGCTCCACGTCTCGGCTCCCAAGATCCAAGATCGCCCGTGCTGCGTCGCACTGCCGACCTCGCAGGTTAGTGCTTCGGGGGATACTTCTTGTAATAGAGATTGGCGACGCTCCCCTCTTCCTCTTTCTGGGCCTCCCACGCCGCCCGCTGGACCGCCACCGGAAGGGTATGTCCATCCTTGCACGCATCGGCGTTCATCTGAGTGAAATGTTGCCACTGCTCCGGCACCTGGCTCGCTTCGAAGATCGCGGCAACTGGGCACTCCGGCTCGCAGGCGGCGCAATCGATGCACTCCTCCGGGTGAATAAAGAGTATCTCCTCACCCTCATAGAAGCACTCCACCGGACAGACATCTACACACGCATGGTCTTTGGTGCCGATACATGGTTCGGCTACGACGTACGCCATTGTTCTTCTCCTCGCTGACTAAGTGGTTGTGGTTGACTGCAGTTCCGATACACGCGCGACATCCCTACTCCACCTACTACAGGAATCCAAGCTGAAGCTTGGCGGCTTCGGAGAGCTTGGATGGATCCCATGGGGGGTCCCAGACTACCTGAACCTGGGCATCCGCCACTCCGGGAACGCACCGCACCTTCATCTCGACTCCCGCCGGCAGCTCTGCTGCGGCCGGACAATGAGGCGACGTGAGGGTCATCACCACTCTGGCCAGGCCAGAGGGCTCCACCTTGACCTCATAGATCAACCCCAAATCATAGATATTGACAGGGATCTCGGGGTCGTAACAGGTACGCAGAACTTCAATAACTTCTGCTTCGATCTCACTCGTATCCATAAGCAATCAGCTCTCAGCGATCAGCTGTCAGCTCATACAAGAACGCTGATCACTGCTCCTTGTTGACCTTGATTTGAAACACGCTATTCCGTCGAGGTAACCCGCCCGCCTCCCTCCAGCGCGGCATGTAAGGTATGCCACGGCAACGTCGCACACTTGACCCGAACCGGGAACTCCCGTACACCCGCAAAGGCGGCCAGTTTCCCAATTACGAGTGGATCAGACACGGCGCTCAGATCGGCCGTGACCATTTTATGGAAGGTCTCGAAAAGACCCTCGGCTTCGGCCGTCGTCTTTCCTTTCACAACCGCAGTCATCATTGATGCGGAGGCTTTCGAAATTGCGCAACCCGAGCCCTGAAAGGCGACCTCCTTGATTATCCGATCTTCAACCAGCAGGTAGACTGTGATCTGGTCACCGCACAACGGATTGTACCCGTCCGCCGTGCAGTTCGCCTCTTCCAGTTTTCGGAAATTTTGTGGCCGCTTATTATGGTCAAGAATGACCTCCTGGTACAGTTCGCGCAGGTCAGACATCAGCCGAACAGCTCGGTAGCCTTGTAGATCGCCTTCACCAATACGTCGATCTCGTCCCGCGTATTGTAGAACGCAACCGACACCCTGGCGGTAGCCGGCACACCAAATCGCTGCAGCACCGGCTGGGCGCAGTGATGACCCGTCCGAATCGCAATCCCCTCCTGATCCAGGATAGTACCGATATCGTGGGCATGCACATCGTCAAGCACAAAAGAGAGGATACTCGCCTTCTCCTTGGCGGTCCCGATGATCCTTACGCCCGGGATTGCGGAGATGGCGTCCGTCGCGTACGCCAGTAACTCGCTCTCGTAGGCGGCGATCCGGTCCAGTCCAATACCGCCCACGTAATCGATCGCCGCGCCGAGTCCGATCGCGCCTGCAATGTGGGGCGTCCCGGCCTCGAACTTCAACGGCGCCTCGTTGTAGATCGTCTTCTCGAAAGTAACCGAGAGGATCATGTCGCCCCCACCCTGGTACGGCGGCATCGCCTCGAGATGGCGAGCCTTTCCGAACATAATACCGATGCCGGTGGGACCGAACAGCTTGTGGCCGGAGCAGACATAGAAGTCGCAGTCCAGCGCCTGTACATCAACCGCCAGGTGGGGCGCAGCCTGGGCGCCATCGATGAGGACGGGTATGCCCCGCTCGTGCGCCATCCCGATCACCTGCTTCACCGGGTTGATCGTGCCAAGGGCATTTGAGACGTGCACGATCGACACCAGCCGTGTTCTGGGGCCCAGCAATCGTTCATATTCGTCAAGTCGCAACTCACCGTCGTCGTTAATCGGCACAACCCGCAGGACCGCTCCGGTCTGCTCACAGACGATCTGCCATGGGACGATATTCGAGTGATGCTCCATCTCGGAGATGAGGATCTCGTCTCCCGCCGCAAGACGTGGCCTGACAAAGCTGTGGGCGACCAGGTTGATCCCCTCTGTGGCGCCGCGAACGAAGACGATCTCGCGTACATCCCCTACATTGAAAAAGCGCGCCACCTTGGCCCGGGCGCCCTCAAAGGCCTCCGTGGCCCGCTCGCTCAAGAGGTGGATCCCCCGGTGCACATTCGAGTTTTCAGTCAGATAATACCGCTCGATCGTCTCGACAACCGACTTCGGCTTCTGACTTGTGGCCGCATTGTCCAGGTATACCAGCGGCCTGCCGTGAACCTGCTGCCGCAGAACGGGAAAATCCTCTCGGATGCGCTCCGCATCGAATGTCATGCCGGCCTCAGGCAGCGTCGCCGATGCGGCCATCCCTATGACTGATCTCATGATGTCTCCTCAGGCGTCGAGCGGTTGTCGAGCCGAATAACCAGAAGCGCTTCGAGCCTGGCGCGGATCGGCTCAATCGTGATCCGGCCCAGCAGTTCGCTTGCAAACGCATAGGTCAGCAAGCGCCGACTTGCCGCCGGATCGATGCCGCGAGACCGCAGATAAAAGATCGCATCCTGGTCATGTTGGCCGATTGTCGTACCATGCGTACATTTCACGTCGTTGTTGAAAATCTCCAACTGCGGCTTGCTATCGATAACGGCATCTTCGGAGAGCAGGAGATTCTTGTTGACCTGCCTGGCGTCGGTCTTCTGAGCAGCCCCATGAACAACGACCTTCCCGTTAAAGACCCCCTTCGACTTCCCGTCAAGGATACCCTTATAGAGCTGACGGCTGCTGCAATGCGGCTGGATATGATCGATCCGTGTGTGGTTATCCACGTGCTGCCGACCCGTCACCATATAGAGACCATTGAGGGTACACTCAGCCCCTTCCCCATCAAGCGCCACGTCCAGATTGTTTCGGACGATGGCGCCGCCGAGGTCAATGGTGTGGGACGAGAACCTACTGTCGCGGCCAAGTTGTGCCTGCGCGGTTGCCACGTGGAAGGCCTCCTCGCTTTCCCGCTGCACCTTATAATAGTCGATCACTGCATTCTCGCCCCCGACGATCTCGGTAACTGCATTGGTACAATAGACGTCGTGGCTCACCCCAACATAGCTCTCGACAACCCGAACCTGGCTATGAGACTCCACCACGATCAGGTTCCGCGGATATGACACCGCGGTGAAACCGCGCTTATCGTCAGCTCCCCGCTTAAAGCCTTCGGGGACAGGCGACTCGAACGACTTGTCCAAAGCCGAGTCGAAGGGCGCGGTAGAAATAAACAGCAGATGGATCGGCGCTTCAACGACCGTACCCTTCGGGATGAACACGAACGCCCCATCCTCCATGAAGGCGGTATTGAGGGCTACAAACGCCTGATTATGGAAACCGGCATGCTGAGCCAAATGCGGTTCGACCGAGGCCGGATTGCAGGCGAGTACCGTTGCCAGATTGCTCACCACGACACCTGCCGGAAGCATCTTCAGCGACGAAAGATCGGACGAGTAGCAACCATTCACGAAGACGAGTTGGGCACACGCCACGTCCTCAAGGGTAAAGGGCTCGATCGGTTCGATCGGTAGCGTTCTCTGAGCCTGTCCGGAGCGTTCCCACCGGGTCTTGGCGATTTGGGCGACATTCGTATACTTCCAATCCTCAAGCCGAGTCGTCGGAAACCCCAGTTCGATAAACCGATCGAACGCGGCTGTGCGAATCCGGTTGATCCACTGGGGTCGTTTCTCCGTGCTGTCCCTCTCGATCCGCTCAAAGTCCAGACGATAGCTGTCCAGCTCTTCCGAAACTTGAAGCATTACGCCGCTCCCGCCTCCTGCACGATCGTCTGCTGGGCGAGTTCAGCTTCCGCCTTGACCCAATCGTACCCTTTTGCCTCAAGTTCGAGGGCCAGCGCCTGCCCCCCTGACTTGACGATCCGCCCCTCAGAGAGTACGTGGACAAAATCGGGGGTGACGTAGTTCAGCAACCGCTGGTAATGAGTAATCAGGATCATGGCGCGATCCGGGCTCCTGAGCGCATCGATGCCGCCTGCCACGATCCTCAAGGCATCGATATCCAGGCCGGAGTCGGTCTCATCCAGGATAGCCAGCTTGGGTTCGAGCACGGCCATCTGGAAGATCTCGTTCCGTTTCTTCTCCCCGCCGGAGAAGCCTTCGTTGAGCGGACGATTCAAGAGAGTCTGGTCAAGCTCGACGAGCTTCATCTTTTCCTTGATCATGTTGAGGAAGTCGATCGCATCCAACTCTTCGAGGCCACGGTGCTTTCGTATGGCGTTCACTGCCGCCTTCAGGAAGTAGCTGGTGCTCACCCCTGGGATCTCGACCGGGTATTGGAAGGCCAGAAAGACCCCCTCACGAGCACGCTCTTCCGGAGGCATCCGGAGCAGGTCCTTCCCCTCATAGATCACCTCGCCGGCCGTTACTTCATACGAATCGCGACCGGCGAGCAGATGCGCCAAGGTGGTCTTGCCGGAACCGTTCGGACCCATGACGGCGTGGATTTCGCCCGCCTTAACCACAAGATCGATGCCGCGCAGGATCTCGTTGTCACCGACTTGCGCATGCAGGTTCTTAATTGTGAGCAATATATGTCCTTTAAGCGATCAGCTCTCAGCCAGAGCAAACACGCTGAGCGCTGAAGGCTGATTGCTGTCCTTAGCCAACGCTCCCCTCGAGGCTCACGCCCAGCAGTTTCTGGGCCTCCACGGCGAACTCCATCGGCAGCTCACGCAACACCGTCTTGCAGAAACCGTTGACGATCAGATTGACGGCATCCTCGGCCGAGATCCCGCGCTGCTTGCAGTAGAAGAGCTGATCCTCGCCGATCTTGGACGTTGACGCCTCGTGTTCGAGCTGCGAGGAGTTGTTATTCACCTCGAGGTACGGGAAGGTATGGGCGCCGCACTTATCGCCGAGCAACAAGGAGTCGCACTGCGAGTAGTTCCGGGCGCCGGTCGCCCCCTTCATGATCTTGACCAGTCCCCGGTAGCTGTTCTGCCCGTGGCCGGCGGAGATTCCCTTCGAGATGATGGTGCTCCTGGTGTGCTTGCCGATATGGATCATCTTGGTGCCGGTGTCCGCCTGCTGGTAGTGGTTGGTCAGCGCGACCGAGTAGAACTCTCCGGTCGAGTCATCACCCTGCAGGATGCAGCTCGGGTACTTCCAGGTGATCGCCGAGCCGGTTTCCACCTGCGTCCAGGAGATCTTGGCGCGCTTCCCCACGCACTTGCCACGCTTGGTGACAAAGTTGTAGATGCCGCCCTTCCCTTCTTTGTCGCCCGGATACCAGTTCTGAACCGTCGAGTACTTGATCTGGGCGTCGTCGTGGGCGATCAGCTCCACAACCGCCGCGTGCAACTGATTCTCGTCCCGCATCGGGGCGGTGCACCCCTCCAGGTAGCTCACATAGGCGCCCTCATCGGCAATAATCAGGGTCCGCTCGAACTGGCCCGTCTGGGCGGCGTTGATCCGGAAGTAGGTCGAAAGTTCCATCGGGCAACGCACGCCCTTCGGGATATAACAGAACGACCCGTCGCTGAAGACGGCGGAGTTCAGCGTCGCAAAGAAGTTATCGGTATAGGGCACCACCGACCCGAGGTACTTTCTGACCAGGTCAGGGTGGTTCTGCACCGCCTCGGAAAAGGAGCAGAAGATGATCCCGAGCTCGCCAAGCTTCCCCTTGAAGGTCGTGGCCACCGAGACGCTGTCAAACACCGCATCGACCGCGATGCCGCTGAGCCGCTTCCGCTCCGACAGGGGGATGCCCAGCTTCTCGAACGTCTCCAGCAGCTTCGGATCGACCTCATCGAGACTCGTGGGTGCTGCCGTCTGCTGCTTTGGCGCCGCGTAGTATCGGATACCCTGGTAGTCGATGGGCGGATACTTGACGTTGGCCCACTTCGGCTCCGCCTCTGACTTTTCCAGCTTCGCCCAATGCCTATAGGCCTTCAGGCGCCACTGCAGCATCCAGTCGGGCTCATTTTTCTTGGCAGAGATGAGACGGATGGTGTCCTCGTTCAGTCCGTAAGGGACAGCCTCCTCCTCGATCTCCGTCACAAACCCGTACTTGTACTCCTGGTTGGCCAGGGCCTCGATCGCCTTCGAGCTAGTGCTCATGACCTCACCTTCCTTCACTCTTTTTGAACCTCAGGCAGCGGGAACCTCTTCACCGGTCCCAGTATTTTAGACCGGCTGGGCCTCTCACCCGTAACATTTTATACTAGCGCCATCGGTCTCTTTTTTCCACCCCTTTTCCGCGTCGCGCCCTACCGCATCACCATTATAGGCGCCGTACGGAGCGCACCGGCAGCCGCATTGGCAATGCTGATCCTGGCAGCCAGAGCACCCGCTACCTCATGAAAGGCCCGCGCGACGGGTGAGTTGGCCGGCTCCAAGGCTACGGGCCTTCCTTCGTCGCTGCTCCGGCGGATGTACGAATCGAGCGGAATTTCACCCAGGAACGGGATCTCCGCCTTCTCGCTTGCCGCCTTCGCCCCGCCATGCCCGAAGATCTCATCGCGGTGGCCGCACTGCGAGCAGGCATAGTAACTCATATTCTCGACGATCCCCAAGATCGGGGTCTTGAGCTTATTGAACATTAGAATGGCCTTGGAAGCCACCTCCAGCGCCACATCCTGGGGGGTGGAGACGATCACGGCGCCGGTGAGCGGAATCGTCTGGCACAGACTCAGTTGGATATCGCCCGTTCCTGGCGGCAGATCGATCACCAGATAGTCCAACTCTCCCCATTCGACATGGCCCAGGAATTCCTGGACCATCTTATGCAACATCGGGCCCCGCCAGACAACCGCCTCATTTGTTGGCAGGAAGAACCCCATAGACATAATCTTCACCCCATGCATCAGAGGTGGAATCATCCTCCCGGCTTCCGTCTGCTGCAATGCGCCGCCTCCGCCCATGAGCTTGGGAATGCACGGACCGTAGACGTCCGCATCCATCAGTCCAACCCTGGCGCCTGTCTGCATCAAGGCGACGGCCAAGTTTGCCGCCACCGTCGATTTGCCGACCCCTCCTTTGCCGCTCGCGACAGCTACCGTGTTAAGCACCCCAGGGAGGTACGAAGGTTGAGGCTCGCGGGAGGTGGTGACACGGGAGGTCATGGTGACCTCTACCTGCTCCACACCTGGCAGAGCAGCGACGACTTGTCGGGCGCCCTCCTCCATCTGCTTTCTGACCGGGCAAGCGGGGGTCGTCAGCTCGATGGCAAATCTCACCTTGCCGCCATCGATCTGCACGTCCCTGATGAAACCAAGCGAGACAATATCGCGATGGAGATCCGGATCTTGGATCTTGGCAAGCGCCTCAAGCACCGCTCGTTCTGTGACCATTTCGTTTCTTTTTGCTCCCTCTTCTGCAACTTCACCGGCTCGCCTGTCGGCAGACAGGTCACGCGGCTATATCGCTCTGCACCTCTCGCTGGATTTGATCGAGCCAGCGTTCCGTACGATCGCTAGCCGACACTCCCAAGCTCGGCACCTGATCAATATCGATCGTCGATACGAATTCTCGGACCGTGAAGCCGCAGTGCGAGCAGCGCTTATAATAAAATTTGTTGTCGCCTTCCGCCTGTATGGCCCCGATTCGATTCATGCGGGCCTGACAGCACCGGCTCGGAGTAGGAGGAGATATGATCTTATGAGGATAGCTGTTCCTGGCTTTCTTCTCCGAAGAGTATTCGATAATGCTGACAATTTGATCTCCCTGGGGCAACTGTTCCTCCATCCCACCGCGTGGATCAGAAACAGCGTCGCTCCGCCCGTAGTGACGAAATGCGTAGGAATGATGATATGAATTGCTCATGTGACCACTCCAGTATACCAGCTTTCCGAGCCCCTCTAAAAGAGGGAGCTCATCAACTACCCTCATGACGATGTTGACGTTGAATCGGTTGCAAACTTCGTCCGTTCGGTCTGCGCCAATCCGGCCAACAGCGCCTCCGTCGCTCCAGCGGAATCGGAGGGAAGTGTCACGTACGATATCCCCTTGTGGGAGACAACCCGCGCATCTATCTGGGGTCTCGTCGACACCGCAACAATCGGCAGCGACGGGGCCAGCTCCTGGATGGCCGCAAGCATCAGGAGACAATCCAGCCCAGGCGTCTCGAGATCCAGGATCAGGAGATCGGCGTCAACAACCTCGGCCGCCGCCAGAGCTTGTAGTCCACACTCACAGACCGTGAGCCTGAACCCCGCACAGTCAAACACTCGAGAGGCGGCGTCCACCAACCCTGAACTATTCGAACACAGCATGACATGCATGTTTACCGAGCCCTCATCTGGTCTGACAATCACTTAATATAGCAAAGCTCGTACCAGCCAAATGGGCCAGCAGAAATGGGGAAGGATACCTATCTAACTATTCATAACTAAAGGAACGGTACAAATCAAGGGAGGATTCAATCGTCGTGAGAACTCTTCGGTAGGGTGGGAATTCTTCCGAGGGGGTCGGAGTTTCTCCGAGGGTACTGTAGATACAGGATACTGTGAAATGCCAGGTCTCGGGTTCGCGCATCATCCGTACCAGCTTGCGCTGAGCCACTCCCGAGTGGCGCCCAATAGCCAGAGTCCCGTCCTGCCGGCGCCGGAGGCGACAGCCAACGCCATTGGCTGTTAGGCCGCCCGTTCCGTCGCTTCATACGTGAGCGCGAACACCGTGTCCGTGAGCCAGCGCCGGAACCCCTCGTTGTCGCTGAAATGCTTGAACAGTTGCGTGTCGTCCTTGAGTACGGCGGTCATGACTCGCTCCAGCGCCTTGTCGTGTTCGATGCGGGCGTTCTGTCTATCCGAGTTTTTCCTGGCGTTCTGATAGGCGCTGTCGGCCGACACCTTGGACGGGATCTCCTCCATGATCAGGCGATGCACTCGGTCGGTATCGGTCCAGGGGATGTTGCCGAACTGGTCGTTAAAGGTCTTCAAGATGTTCGAGAGGCGGTCGATCTCCGGCTCAGGCTTTCCGCCGCCTCCGCTGGTCGGCACAGGCCCGATCTCCGCATCCTGGTCCGGCAGTTGGATCTTCATCACGGCATGCTTTTCCACCCGGTAGCTGTCCATGTCGATGGCCTCGAGAATACCCTTCGACAGGTCCTCCTCCTTCGGTGCGGGCAGCTTGGGCACCAGGAAGTTTAGGAAGATCGACAGCTTCTCCCACTCAGCGTTCGTATAC
>DATMXF010000064.1:0-15285 GCA_035561835.1 Patescibacteria group bacterium | reverse complement strand
GGGGACGAGGCGCTCCAATCGGTCTTTGGACACGTAGTCATCTGCGCTGCTCTTGACGACCTCGACGGCGACCTCGGTGGACACCTGGCCGGCGAGGAGGATGAAGGGCAGATCGAGGTCGCTCTCCTTGAGTATCTGTAGTGCCTGCGGGCCGCTGAAGCCGGGCAGGACGTAGTCGGAGATCACGATGTCCCACTTGGCGCGCACAAGCTCGGCGCGCACCTGCGCTTCGGTCTCGACACGCGTGTGCGTCACCTCATAGTCGCCCTTTTTCAATGCGCGCAACAGCAACAGCGCGTCAGCTTCGTCATCTTCGATGAGGAGGACATGGAGCGGTGTGGCCATCTATTACCCCCTGCGACTACAGTCAACCTGACACTTCATTCGTATGCGTATATGCCAACCGATATGGCATACTGTGTACTATCATATGATATCACCTATTGGCTTACCTTTTATACTTATTATCGGGCTCGCTGTAAATCATCATAATAATATATGCTGAGTTGTATCATATCATTATGCCTCACAAGGGAGCAGACGCCTTCGATGTACCAGCCGTTCGTACTGAGCCCGTCGAAATACGAACAGAGGTTTGCGGGGCCGACTCTCGCCTTATACATTTCCCTTGACAAGAATTACGTCATATTTGAATATCGCCCCGTATTTGAGGTGAGGCTCTGCTTCATTTCCCGCCGATAACACCCATACACAGTAGTTCGACGATGCCACATGACAGTGACCGGCCTCCGCCACACCTCGCGCGCGTCCGGCATTGCCCCAGATACTGAGGGGAGCAGATGAGTAGAACGACTGAACCCTTGAAGCGTACCCCACTGTGTGAGATGCACCGCCAACTGGGCGCCAGGATGGTGGCCTTTGGCGGCTGGGAGATGCCGGTGCAGTATGCCGGGATTCTGGAGGAGCACCGTGCCGTCAGGGAACAGGCGGGCCTATTCGATGTCTCGCATATGGGGGAGATCGAGATTACGGGACCCGGCGCCCTGGAAGCGATTCAGTCCCTCACCCCGAATGATGCGTCACGTCTCTCTGTCGGAGAGGTGCAATATTCTGCGCTCACCACCCCGGAGGGGACATTCGTAGATGACATCACCGTCTATAAGTTTGCGGCTGACCGCTACCGGTTGACGGTGAACGCCGCGAATATCGAAAAGGACTTCGCCTGGATCCGCGAGCGCGTGATATCAGACGCGGAGGTCAGGAATATCAGCGATGACATGGCCCTCCTGGCCCTCCAGGGACCCAGGGCACAGGAGATCCTGGAGAAGCTGACCTCCGTAGACTTGGGAACGCTGAGGTACTTCCGATTTGTCGAAGGACAAGTGATCGGCATCGACTGCTGCATCTCCCGGACAGGTTACACCGGTGAGGACGGCTTCGAGATCTATATCCCACCGCAGCATGTGGCCACCCTCTGGAATGCCCTCTTCGATGCAGGGGCGCCGGCGGGACTGCAACCCTGCGGTCTTGGCGCCCGCGATACGCTGCGCCTGGAGGCCAAGATGGCCCTGTACGGGCAGGACATCGACGACCGCCACACGGTCCTGGAGGCGGACCTCGGCTGGATCGTGAAGCTGGAGAAGGGGGAGTTCATCGGCCGCGAGGTGCTTGTGCGGCAGAAGGCGGCTGGGATCAGCCGGAAACTGGTAGGGTTCGAGATGGCTGGCCGGGGGATTGCTCGACCCCACTATGCTATAGCTAAGGATAGTCAGCCGATCGGCGAGGTCACCAGCGGTGGGCCTGCGCCCTCGCTCGGGAAGAACATCGGGCTAGGCTATGTGGCAGTACAGTACACGGCTATTGGAACCGAGTTCGACATTGTGATCCGCAGCCAGCCTGTGGCCGCGAGAGTAGTTCGAACTCCTTTCTATAAGCGAGCACGTTGAGAGTGATGCCAGCGTTTAGCGATCAGCCATCAGCGGTCAGCCTTCTGTCTGAGTATTTAGGCTGAAGACCGAAGACTGAAGTAACCTAAAAGCCTTTCGCCTTCAGCCTCGGATAGAGCCGACCGCTGAGCGCTGAAAGCTGATCGCTGATATCGGAGGAGGTGAGTATGGTTCCCGAGGGACTGCATTATACGAAAGCGCACGAATGGGTCAAGGTTGAAGGGGATCGTGGACGTATCGGGATTACCCACTTTGCCCAGAGCCAACTTGGCGACATCGTGTTTGCGGAATTGCCGCAGGTCGGGAGGGTCCTGCGTCAGATGGAGGCGTTCGGCGTTGTAGAGTCGGTGAAGGCCGTCTCCGATCTGTACTGTCCGCTGACCGGTGAGGTACTCGAGGTCAACTCCTCGCTCGAATCGAATCCGGAGCAGATCAATGCCGACCCCTATGGAGGGGGATGGATAATCGTAGCCGGAATCGCTGATCCCAAGGAGCTGGCGAATCTGATGTCCGCTGAGGAGTACAAAGCCTTTCTGGCGGCGGAGGAGCACTGATGGAGTATATCCCGAACACGGAGGCCGACTGCCGCGCGATGCTGGATGCCATCGGCGTCCGGTCGAGCGACGAGCTGTTTGCCGATATCCCCTCCAAGCTCAGGCTCAAGCGTGGGCTGAACCTGGCACCGCCGCTTTCCGAGACCGGACTGCGAAAGCACATGCAGGGGTTGGCCGGCAAGAATGCAGACGTCGATCAATACGCCTCCTTCCTGGGGGCAGGCGCCTACAATCACTTTATCCCTGCTGCCGTCTCCCACCTGGTATTCAGGTCGGAGTTTTACACCGCGTATACGCCGTACCAGCCGGAGCTGTCGCAAGGTACACTTCAGGCGGTCTACGAGTACCAGACGCTGATCTGCCAGCTCACCGGCATGGAGGTGGCGAACGCCTCGATGTATGACGGTTCCAGCGCCATGGCCGAGGCGGTGCTGATGGCCCATAGGATCAATGGTCGCCAGGAAGTAGTGCTACCCATGGCCGTGCATCCGGAGTACCGGACGGTATGCCGCACCTACGTGAGCAAGCTTGGTCTTCAGTTGCATGAGGTTCCCTATACGGACGAGGGTACGACCGACCTGAAACAGGTGAAGGCGGCGCTGTCGGATCGCACCTGCGCCGTTGTGGTCCAGAGCCCGAACTTCTTCGGAGTCCTGGAGTCGCTCGATGAGCTTGCGGAGGCCGCTCACCGCGCTGGGGCTCTCCTGATCGTGGTTGTGGCCGAGCCGGTCTCGTTCGGTATCGTCCGATCCCCTGGCGAGTACGGAGCCGACATCGTTGCGGGAGAGGGTCAGGCGTTCGGGAATCATCTGAACTTTGGCGGCCCCTACCTTGGCTTCTTCGCGTCGAAACAGGCCTACGTCCGCAGTATGCCGGGCCGCTTAGTCGGCCGGACCGAGGACAAGGCCGGCCGGCCGGGTTACGTTCTGACACTGTCTACCCGAGAGCAACATATCAGGCGGGAGAAGGCGACGTCGAACATCTGCACGAACGAAGGGCTGTGTGCCCTGGCTGCGACGGTTCACCTGTCGCTATTGGGGCGAGCCGGGCTCAGGGAGCTGGCCCTGCTGAACCTCCGCAAGACGGCCTATGCCAAAGCAGCGATCTCTAAGCTCCGCGCTTACGAGCTTCCGTTTGCAGGTCCTACCTTTAATGAGTTTGTGGTGCGGGTGAAAAGGCGGACACCGGCCCAGGTGAATCGCGCGCTGCTGGCCAAGGGAATTATCGGCGGTGTGGAGCTGGGCCGATTCTACCCGGAGCTTTCGGATTGCCTGCTTCTCTGCGTGACGGAGCAAAACAGTCGCGAGGAGATCGACGCGCTCTGCAAGGCGATGGGAGGCGGGCGATGACGGACGAGGTGCGAGACAAATCCTCTCTCGCCCCCCTTCACCAAAGGGGGGATGGGGGGATTTCATGTGGGCCAAGTGCCACAGGCGAGAACGAGGGGGTAGGCGTCACGGGACTGATGTTCGAGGAGCCGCTCCTGTTTGATCAGGGATCTCCGGGGCGACGAGGCTGTACGCTTCCTGAGTGCGATGTCCCGGAGTTGAAAGCGGACCGGCTGCTGCCCAGGAAGCTTCTCCGGCACGACATCCCCGGTTTCCCCGAACTGTCCGAGGTCGAGGTGGTCCGGCATTTTACGCGCCTATCGCAATGGAATTACGGAGTCGATACGGGCTTTTACCCCTTGGGCTCCTGCACCATGAAGTACAACCCGAAGATCAATGAGGAGGTGTGGCGGCTGCCGGGCTTTTCCTGCGCGCACCCGTACCAGCCGGAGAGCCTGATCCAAGGCGCTCTTGAACTGATGTATGAGCTGGAGCAGTGCCTGGCCGAGGTAAGCGGGATGGACCGGATCTCACTCCAGCCGGCCGCCGGCGCCCAGGGCGAGACCCTGGGCATGATGCTGATCCGGGCGTTCCTGGAATCGAAGGGGAGCCCACGGAAACGGGTCCTGGTCCCTGACTCCGCCCATGGCACGAATCCCGCGAGTTCGGCCATCTGCGGCTACGAGGTGCTGCAGATCAAGTCCGGCCCGAATGGTCGCCTGGACCCTAAGGCCGTGGCCGACGCCATGAACGAGGACGTGGCCGCCATCATGGTGACGAACCCCAATACCCTTGGGCTCTTCGAGGACCAGATTGCCGAGGTCGCCAAGATCGTTCATGCGAAGGGCGGGCAGGTCTACTGCGACGGCGCCAACCTGAATGCCATCATCGGGATCTCGCGACCTGGCGACACGGGAATCGACGTGCTGCACATCAACCTGCATAAGACGTTTGCCGTTCCGCACGGGGGCGGCGGTCCGGGCGCGGGACCGGTGGGGCTCAAGGCGCATCTGGCGCCATTCATGCCGGTCCCGGTCATCGAGAAGAAGGGAAAGCGGTTCGTCCTGAATGAGGACCTGCCGTCAAGTGTCGGCAGGGTGCGCGCCTTCTATGGGAACTTCGCAGCGCTGGTCCGGGCCTACGCCTACATCCGTTCGCTGGGTCCATCGGGGCTGCGCCGCGTGGCCGAGGTGGCCGTCATCAATGCCAATTACATCATGAATCAGTTGAAGGATTACTACCATCTGCCGTACGACAAGTTCTGCAAGCACGAGTGCGTCTTCTCCGATGCGCGTCAGCTTCCGCACGGCGTCCAAACCCTGGACATTGCCAAACGATTGATGGATTACGGCTTTCATCCGCCAACCATCTACTTCCCCCTGATCGTCAAGGGGGCCATGATGATCGAGCCGACCGAAACCGAGAGCAAGGAGACGCTGGATCAGTTCATTGCCGCCATGAAACGGATTGCCGAGGAGGCCGAGCGCGACCCGGAACTGGTCCGGTCCGCCCCGCACAAGACCAGGGTCTCGCGGCTGGACGAGGCAAAGGCCGCCCGCCAGCCGAATCTGCGTTGGAAAGGGAACGCGCCGAAAACCGCGACTGAATCGTCATGAAGGGTATTGCCACGCAGCAGCGCTGCTCGTGATCTTGGACGGGATCGAATGGTGGGATGAGGATCTGCCGCGTCTCCTTTGCGCCGATCACACAGCTCTTTGAGCGGATTCCGCAGCGCGATCATCATCTGCTGTCCAGACTCGAACGGTGTGGTCACGATGTGTATACGCTCAGAATCGCACCGGCATGGCGTTCTGCGGCCATTCGTCTCGCCTATCTGACCGGACTTGCGCGTGCCATCCCCGATCTGAGTCGTAGGCGGGCGGACCTCATCTTAGCTGATGGCCTTGAGGCTGGGGTGGTGGGGTGGATCGCTGCAAGGGCGAAGCGGCTCCCCTTTGTGTTTGACTATCGTGATCACTACTCGTTTCTGTATCGTCAGCAACGTGGCTGGCGGAATCCGGTGCTCGTGAAGGTCTTGGAGCGGTGGCTTCCGAAGGTTGCCGATCTGTCGATCGTGGTCGACGGTCGTCAGTACAGGGCCTGCCTGCTGGCCGGTGCGTCGACGGACCGCGTGAAGGTGGTCTCCAATGGTGCCGATCCGGACCGATTTGCCCCGGGGCCGAAGGATTCCGCCTTCTTGGCGGAGTGGGGTCTCACTGATCGGCCTGTGATCCTGTATATTGGAAAGATGACGTCCGCTTTTAACCTGCCGATGGCGGTGGAGGCGATGCAGACGGTAGTGAAGGCTCACACTCGAGCCTGCCTTGTGTGTGTCGGGGATGGACCTGCCCTCGCTGACCTGAGCCGGCTCAGCCAGAGGCTGGGTCTAGAAAAACATGTGATCTTTACAGGCTATCGCCCGTACCATGAGGTTCCGGCTCTGATCAGATCGTCGGATATCTGTGTGTACCCGTTACGGAGTGTGGCCGCGCTTGCAATTTTCGAGTACATGGCCTGCGGGAAGCCGGTAGTGGTTCCGAACGCCGACTACGATCTCTCGCTTCCAGAAGGGAGCTGCCTTTCCGTGGAGAAGAGTGTGCAGGGGTTCGCAGAAGGAATCAGCCGTCTTCTTAGTGAGCCCCCACTATGCGATCGGATCGGCCGGACAGGGCGAGAGTTTGTAACGACCCAACGCAGTTGGAATCAGCTCGCCAGAACCTATGAGACCGCGCTGATGGATCTTGTGAAGGGGTGGGGATGAAGTGGGGGAGGATACAGATCCCTTGAGCCATTCCGAGATAGGGCCGTTGAGTCGCTTGATCGATCGGTGGAGAAACGTTGACGATTGGAGGATCTGGCAGTGTTCTAAGGATCTGACGAGGCTTCGAGCACGTGCAGCCTCTACCCTCATGGGTCACCCGGCGCGATCTCTCAAGATCATCGGGGTCACAGGGACGGATGGGAAAACGACCACAACAGAGCTGATAGCCTCCATGTTTCACGAAGCTGGGTACCGGATCTCGTGGATCAACTCGTTAGGAGCGCGGATTGCCGGTCAGTGGCTGCAATCGAACTGGCGGCTGACAACCCCCGGACCGTTCCTGCTGCAAGGACTATTGCGCTGGATGAAGCGGTCCGGCTCGAATTGGGTCATCCTGGAGGCGACCTCTCACGGTCTTGCCCAAAGGCGGCTCGGCGGGATCCGTTTCAACACCTCCGTGGTGACCAACCTGACGCCCGAGCATCTCGATTATCATCGCAGCTTTGAGCGGTATTTGGCGGCCAAGACCATTCTGGTCAGGAACACGGTCAGGGCAACGGAAGGTGGCGCCGTGGTTCTTAACCGTGATGACCCGTCATACGATCGCTTCGCAGCATGCGCGGGAAGCCCGCCTCTTCACTTCGGGCTCAGCCAGGACGCGGCGGTGAGGGCGACCGACATCGACCTCGGAGACAGCGGCTCAAGATTTGAGGTCCGGACATCTTCAGGGCATTTTCAGATGTCCCTTCCCCTTCCTGGTCTGTTCAATATCTATAACGCCTTGGCCGCGGCGGCTGTAGGTTGTGCCCATCAGATCGACCCATCCGTCATAGCCTCCGGTTGTCGCGCTGTTACCGGCGTCCATGGGCGAATGATGTGGATTACCGAAGGGCAGTCGTATGTGGTCGTCGTCGATTTTGCCCATACCCCTCATGCCTTGGAACAGGTACTCCGTTTTGTTCGCCGGACGATTGCGGGTCGGATCATCCTGGTATTTGGCTGCCCGGGCGAGCGGGATTCCGGTAAGCGCTCGGCGATGGGGGAGGTTGCCGGACGTTTGGCCGACTACGTCGTCATCACCAGGGACGATAACCGGTCCGAGTCGATTCGTGCCATCAGTCTGGCGATTGCCGCGGGGCTGGATCGAGCGGGAAGGCAGGCGCATGTGGATTACGCCATTCTGCCTGACCGCAGGGAGGCGATCCGGCATGCCTGCGATTTGGCCGAGGCAGGAGACCTGGTCCTGATTGCCGGCAAGGGACACGAACGGACCCTGAACGTGGATGGTCAAGATCTGCCATGGAACGAAGAGGCGGTTGCCCGTGAGGCCATACGGATCAGCATGGGTGTATCCTCCGGGCTCCTACCATGAGCAGGTTCGATGTTCCACGCGGTTGTTGGGCCTGACTTGGGAAGGACCGAGCGTGAGCCGCACATACAATGTGAACATCCCATGGCGCAATCTGGTGGAACATACCTTGACTTTGGGTCCCCAGGTTGTTGCAACCTATCTCGATCTTCTTCGCCACCAGTGGATGCCTGAACAGAAGATTCGTTGCCTTCTCAATCGCCGCCTGACGCGTGCGATTCGCCATGCCTGTCGGGAGGTCCCGTTCTATCAGAATGTACTTTCTGATGATGCCGGTACGACCGGATCTGATGGCTTCGCGGCGTTGGCTGGATTTCCCATCATAGACCGAGATCTCCTTGCCGATCAGCAGGGTCAGTTCAAGGCGCGGCACGCAGCGCGCTACGCACCAAGGCCGCGTCGGACCAGCGGTACCACCGGTAAACCCATCGAGGTGCTACTTGACCGGCGGACCAGAGCGCTGCACGCCGCATTGACCTTGATCAGAATGCAGTGGGCCGGGTGGAAGCCGGGGGATCGAATCGCCATCTTTAACGTCCCGCTCGGCTATTTTGGAGGAGGCAAGATCGACTTCGAGACCCCGTATACCCTTGATACCGCAGGAAGGATGCTCATCCTCAACGCGGCACGCCTTGACGACCAGCGCCTCCGGCACTTCGGTCGCCTGCTCAGAGAGTATCGGCCTGATATTCTTCGAGGATTTCCTTCAACGTTGATCCTGCTGGCGCGTTCGATGGGTGCGGAGAAGATTAAGATCCGGCCTCGCGCGATCATGACCGGAGGAGAACTGGTCCTTGAGTGGCAACGAAGGTTTCTGGAGAGCTCATTCGGCTGTACGGTCCTTGACTTCTATGGAATGTGGGAGTCTGTTGCCGCCGCCGCGCAGTGCGAGCGGGGCGGCTATCACCTTATACCTGAGTGTGGCTATGTCGAGATTTTACGGAACGGGCGCCCAAGCGGTCCGGGTGAGGCCGGAGAACTGGTTGGAACGCACCTGCGAAACTACTCGATGCCGCTTATTCGGTACAATACCCACGATGTCGTCGCCTGGACCGGGCAATTGTGCCCATGCGGTCGCGCAACCTCCACGCTCTCGATCATCGGTGGAAGGGGACGTGATCTACTGGTCACGAAGACCGGCTATTGTGTCATTCAGGCCGGATTGGCAACCCGATTCGTCCCGTCGCTTCCCGTGGAAAAGTTGCAGTTCTACCAGGAGAAGAAGGGCGAAGCGCTGATTCGGATCGTTCGTCGCAGCGGATACACACCGGAGCACACCCGGATGCTTCTCGATGAACTTACCAAAGAAGTGGGTGACTCCATGGTATTCTCGTGGGAGTATGTCGACGATATCCCCAGAGGTCCATCGGGTAAATACCAGTTCGTCATCTCTCACGTCCAACTGGAACTGTGAAAGGCGACATGGGGCAGGCGTGAGGAGACGCGTATCCAGTTTACAGCCCTCCACCAGATTAGATCCCGTCACCGATGGGCCCCTCAGACGGGAAGGCTTACAATGGCTCCTGCAGCGGGCAACATGAAAAGCCTCTTTGTCATTACCCAGAATGGCGCGGATAACGTTGTGGATTTAGTGCCAACAATTCTTGCGAAAACGGACCTGTGGGTAGCAGGCGTCGCCTTCCTGACGTGGCGCCCTGCTCGTCCCAGACAGCTAGGTCATACTGCCCTTGACCGAATCCGGATTTATGGGATCCGCGCGTGGGCGATACGGCAGGTGCTTGGCCTATGGGGCCGGGTGAGGGTGCCGCTTCGCGCTTATCGTTTGGGCGCTACCCTGAAAGCACACGCAATCCCATGGTTCACGATTGATGACGTGAACGATCCCAAATTTCTCGATCACCTCCGCCGATTAGGCCCGGACTTTGTGCTGTGTATTTTTGCCCTCCAGCGGTTTGGTCCCGAGCTCCTCAGCATTCCTCGGATTGGCTGTATCAATCTGCATCTGGCCCATCTCCCGGAATGCCGTGGACTCCATTCCTCGTTTTGGAACCTTTACAATGGGGAGCGAGAGTCCGGCGTCTCGATCCACTTCATGAATGGCCGTTGGGACGCTGGTCCTATCATCGCGGAGAGACGCTTCCCGATCTCCCCTGGGGAAACGGTCCATTCTTTAGATCGCAAGAAGCTGGAGATCTTGCCGAGCCTACTCTCGGAGACACTGGACGCGCTCATCGAGGATCGCGTCATACCGCGCGAGCATGATCCTCAGCGAGGAGCCTACTACTCTGTTCCCTCTCACCAAGCCCTCGTCTGCTTTCGTAAGGAGCGGGGTGGCAGGTGGCTGTAATAAGGTGAGTCATTGCATGGCCAATCCAGCGAGGGAAGTTAGCTCCAAGGCATCACAGATCTTATGAGCGCTCCGCTTCCATGGCGTCAGCTTCTCCGACGGGCGCGAGAATCCGGCCCGCAGTTCATTCTCTGCTACCTGAGCATGCTCAGGCGGCATCGGCTGCCGCCCGAGCAAATCCGTCGGTATCAGGAACGGCGCCTCGAGAGAATTCTCCGACACGCCCTGAAGCGAGTCCCGGCCTATATGGAGACGCCAGGGAGCAGGGTGTCTGTGATGCGGGGTGAGGGGTTTCGCGCACTCGAACAATTTCCTATTATGGACCGATGGGACCTGGTTGAGCAACGGGAGCGGTTTGTGGCAAACAATGCGCTACGGTACTCCCCCCGATTGGTCCAGACAGGGGGAACCACAGGGAAGCCTGTCCGACTGTATCTGAGTGGCCTGACCAGGGCCCGCTGGAACATGATGGCGCTTCTTCGGTACCAGTGGGCCGGCTGGAGGGCGGGCGATAGAACGGTTATCTTCGGGACCTCGTACGGTGATCGGGTAGGGACGATCCCTGTCGATGTCGCGTACCGGGTCGATCGGGCGTGGGGACGTCTGTTCCTCAATGGGGCTCGGGTTACGACTGAACAAGTGGTGAGCTTCGCTCGAATGACCTTCGACTTTCACCCTCAGTTCATCCTGGGTTATCCATCCCTGCTGGTCCTCCTCGCTCGTGAGGTTCAGGCACTTGGCTTACGGGTGAGGCCGCGCGCCGTGTTGACCGGTGCGGAGTTGCTGGGGGAGGCACAGCGAGACTATTTGACACAGACTTTTGGGTGCCCTGTTTTTGACTGGTACAATATGTGGGAGAATGTCGCGACGGCCATCCAGTGTGAGCGTGGGACGTATCACTTCATTCCGGAGCTGAGCTATGTGGAGATTGTGCGGAATGGACGGCCTGCTCAGCCTGGTGAGGTGGGAGAGGTCGTAGGAACACATCTCGAAAACTACGGCATGCCCTTGATCCGTTACAATATGAACGATCTGGCCTCACCGATCGGATCGCCGTGTGAATGTGGCCGGAACCTTCTGTCGATCAGGTTCATTGGCGGGAAGGGACGTGATCTCATTGTCACACCGCGGGGATTTGCCGTATTGTCGGCGAGGCAGGTTACGGCCAAACTCGATCCGCCGATTCGAATCGAGAAGCTCCAATTCTACCAGGAGCGGAAGGAGGATGTTCTGATCCGGATCGTCCGCGGGATCGGGCACGATGAGGACGATACGCGGCGACTCCTCGCACAAGTTGACCAAATGCTGGAAGGGGCGGTCAAGCTCCGATCCGAGTATGTGGATGATATTCCAAGGACACCGTCGGGTAAGTTTCCGTATGTTGTGTGCAAAGTCCCGCTGGAACTGTAGCGGATGGCCATCGATTCAATCTCGGAGGAGCACTGCCGATTGTTCTGACCATCGTGAGCTCCGATTCCGGCGGAAAGGCCGGAATCTAGGCCGATCTCAAAACCTTCGCGGCCCTTGGTGTCTTCGGGACCTCGGCGATCACGTCGGTGACGGCCTAGAACACGGTTGGTGTTCAGGGGGTACGTGATTTGCCGCCGGAGTTCGTCGGCCAACAGATCGACTCGGTCCTTGAGGATGTCGTCGTCGAATTGACCTGCTCGGCTATGACGAAATCGGTGGCATCTCGACCTTCAGGAATCGATGCGTGGAAAGGGTGGGACTGTGTCCGGTTGATGCTCGTGTTCGGCGCCAGCCGCCTCCGGCTTATGCCGCACGCAGCAGGAACTCTACCTTCACAGCGTCGAACGGAAACTCGATGCGCCCATCTGGTGCGCGGCTCGGCACCCCGGCCTCCAGTAGCGCCGTCACGTCGCCATGTACGGCTTTCACATCGCGCCCAACCCGACGCGCGGCCTCGCGAATCGATACGGGGCCGGGGCCCCCACAAAGGGCTTTGAGAAGTCCCCAGCGCTTGGCTGTCAGCACCTCCCAGAGAAGCTCTGGTGTCGCGAAGCTGATGCGCGCCTCGCGCTCCGCTCGCTTCGTCCTCATGGTGCCTACGGCATCGGCCAATGTGTCCTTGAGAGGGAACGAACTTCAAGAACGACCGTGTTCATGATTCCACCTCGCAACGTCCGATTCGAAATCAGTCATCAGTTGATCCGGCGCAGAAAAGTTGTACGGTTCGTGGGCTGCTTCGGTGTGCCGGTGATCACCTGTTCCTCGCTCGTTATCGTAGCGCAACACGCATTGACCGCTAACGACATGCGCTGGGGTGTTGCAATCACTCCAACGCCCGCGAACTGAGGATCTGGCGTCGAACGATCGGTATCAGCGGCGGGTTACTGCTCGACCGCTGGATTTTTTCGTTAGATGCAGTTCTGTTTTGAATTGCAGGGGATACTTCTCAGGATGTTCAAGATTATCAATTTCCAGGTCAACATCCAAATCGGGCCAGTACAGATGATAGCTGTGAAGCAATTGAACGTTTTGTATGGAGCTTAAAGTTTGGTCTTTAAGATATGGATAATCCTGATAACTCAGAAAGTATTCCGTTTCTTTTACAAAAATCCAAATACCGAAAGGCGTTATATTTTCAACGCTTACTGAAATGCCTTTGCCATGCTTTAATGATTTCATTTTTATGCCTCTCGACAATTTTGTGAATGTCGTTCAACTTTCTGGGATTTAATCCATGAGATACCGCCAATGATATTATCGGTTCCAGCCAAAATTTAGCCTCCCCATCCTCACATGTTGCATGGATATGGATTCTGTTTTCCTCATTTGAAAGGAAGTAAAATCTGTATCCTTTCTCTCTAAAAATTGAAGGACTCATACCATTGCAATTTAAATCGATTCATTCTTTTTTGCAATCGTCATCTCACGCTACGCATGAGCGGCGAGCGGAGGCGCCAGGCCCGCAAAGCGGCCGGTGCAGCGAGCGGTGAAGCCGCGCGGCCGGTTGATTGCCTACGGACCATAATCAGGACCCGACTTCCTGGTGGAGTTGAGTAAGGAATCGATCAGCCTCCTCAAACTGGAACTCGTTGAGAACATGGATGCCCGCTTGCCGGAGGAGGGCTGCGGTGACCCCTTGTCCTGGCACCCGTCGAGAAGTAAACGTGCCGTCGTATATGAAGAACGTACCACAGGATGGGCTGCCCTCTTTGAGGACCGCGACCCGAATCGACTCCCTCCGAGCGTAGTCGAGTGCCTGCTGCGCACCGGCGACGAAGAAGGCGGAGACATCACGGCCGTTCACATCGAGGACCCTTCCGATGCCCGACAGGACGCTCGACCCACCCATAGCCCCGGCGATCTCAGCGGCCGGCCTCGGGACAGGCAACCCTCCTGCGACCTCCGGACAGAACGGCACGACGCGCCCTTCGCGTAACCATCGTTGAAGGACGCGATCATGGCTCTGCGTGTGCTCGCCGTTGTGACGAACGCGCTCACCCAGCAGGCATGCGCTCACCAGTACTCGATGCATCGTGAGTTGTCCTGTAAGCGGGCTAACAACAGCGCTCACCCGCCGGCACTCACGTTGGCTCCGGTGCTGGTCTGGTGCCGCGCCTTGTTGGGCCTCGTCTGCCACAGTACGAGGTCGAGCATTTTGAGCTTAGAGATCCTGGCATCAGGATATTCCTCACGGAACCGCTTGACCAAGTAGCATCCGGTCTCGGTTGTCAGGAACACGTTGAACCGGGAGACGAGTGTTTCGTGGAGGCGCTCAAGCCGTGCGGTTCGATCTCTCAAGTTGTAGCCTGGGAACGTGAGCCCAAGATTCCGTAAGACGACCGAATCAATCACCGGCATCTCTGGCCTGATCGTCGCCACGAGCTTGCTTGCGAATGACGCCTCGTAGCGACCGGTGGCTTCGTGGAGCGCATGCAGCACTTCAGCGAAACTCACGGCCTCATGCTTCTTGCCTTCGAGCAGGGCATAGAACTTGTCCTGCCAGTCGGTCCCACGACGGACGCGGTAGAAGTGATTGAAGCGCCTCCTGTATCCGGAGTCGTTGCGGAGATCGTTGGAGTCCCTGTGCTCTTGAAGCCATACGTATTTCTCCAGGCCAGGCCTGATCCGAGGAAGCGCCTCTTCAATCTGAGCTCGCGTCAGTTCAATAGCCATTCGTAGACCCAATAGATATTAGCCGACAGTTCTCGGGCGGACTTTACGATATTGGTGCGTGAAATGCAATACGATACTCGTGACATACCCCTTGGAATACCCTTGAACAAAACGCTTGCACAGGAACCGACTGTTGGATAGCCTGCTGGGTGGGCTTGGACGTGGTTTGCCGTGTCCAGTAGTACAGTGTCCCATAAGTCCCTTTACAGTGATTGTCATTCCGGGCTTGACAAGCCTGCCCCGTACTTGATACGGGGGAATCCAGTCTTTCTGTGCTGGATTCCCGCTTTCTCGGGAATGACGGCTTCGGAACAACGGAGGTGATAAACCAGTGCGGACGGCGTTGACCATTGCCGGATCGGATTCCGGGGGTGGAGCGGGGATTCAGGCCGATCTGAAAACCTTTGCGGCCCTTGGTGTCTTCGGGACGTCGGCGATCACGTCGGTTACGGCCCAGAATACGGTCGGCGTCCAGGGGGTGCACGACCTGCCGCCGGAGTTCGTCGGTCGCCAGATCGACTCGGTCCTTGAAGACATCCCCGTCGACTCGGCCAAGACCGGGATGCTCTCAAGTGCCGCGATTATCGAGGTAGTTGCGGCGAAGGTGAAGGCGTACGGGATAGAGCGGCTGGTGGTCGATCCGGTGATGGTGGCCAAAGGTGGGGCGCGACTACTGCAACCCAGCGCTGTAAAGGCGCTCATCGTGCGTCTGCTACCACTTGCGCTCGTGGTCACGCCGAACGTGCCGGAGGCCGAGGTCCTCTGGGGGCAGAGGATTGTGGGGCTTGATGAGATGCGTCAGGCGGCGCGGCAGATCCACGGCCTCGGCCCGAGGTACGTTGTCCTCAAGGGGGGTCACCTGGGCAGTCGCGCGGTCGATCTCCTGTTCGACGGAAGTAGGTTCACAGAACTAGA